>CAYVXO010000076.1:0-24618 GCA_964454485.1 uncultured Rubrivivax sp. | reverse complement strand
CGCCCCGCAGCGCCACCGGCGGTGGCGGCTGCGCCCGCGCCGCTGGCGGCGCCGCAGCCCGCTGCAGCGGCCGCGTCGCAGCCGGCGCCGCCGCCGTCGACCGAACTCGGCGACCGTTGGCAGGCACTGGTCGCGCGGCTGGCCGAGCAGGGTGCGATCACCGCGCTGGCGAAGGAACTGGCCTGGCAGGCCGGGCTCGTGGCCGTCGACGAACAGGCGGCGCCGCAACGCTGGCGATTGCTGGTGGAGCGCGACTCGCTGCGCACGCCCGCGGTCGCCGACCGCCTGAGCGCGGCCATGGCCGCGGCGCTGGGCCACCCCGTGGCGCTGGACCTTCAGCCCGGCGTGCCGGAAGACTCGCCCGCCCGGCGCGACGTCGCGCTGCGCCAGCGCCGCCAGGCCGAAGCCGAGGCCGTGATCCGCGACGACCCGGTCGTGAAGACGCTGCTGGGCCAGTTCAAGACCGCCCGCATCGTGCCGGGTTCGATCAAGCCGGTTTGAGCGGCTCCACGCGGCCGCCGGGGCCGACCTTCAGGCGCTGCGTCTCCGGGCCCTTGCCGGCCGGCCCCTGCAGCCACTTCAGGCGCAATTCGCCGCTCTCGGCGTTCCACTCGACACCCTGCGCCGGCGGTTCGTGGTCGGGCTCGACGTCGTTCCAGCAGCTTTCCAGCTTGACCTGGAACACCTGGCGCGCCGGCGCGAGCTGCACCACGCGCACGAAGCTCTCGACGCCCGCGCCGCACTGGCCCTGGCCCTGGTTCAGGCGCGAGCGGTAGCGGTCGGTCAGCACCACGGTGTCGCCGACGACTGCGACCACGCGCGCCTGTTCCACCGGCGCGCGCGCGGGCACCTGGTCGTCGCGCGGCACGAGCAGCGTCACCGGCTTGCCGCCGGGCGCGACCAGGTGCAGCCGCGTCTTGCCGCCGGCGGCCGTCTCGGCGCGCAGTGTGTCGGCCGCGGCGCCGGCCGAGGCCCAGGCCGGCAGGGCCAGCAGCGGCAGCAGCAGGCTAGTCCAGCACGCGATCCGCATAACAGACTCCGAAGTAGCCCCAGGAGGAATCGGCCGTGTGGGCGTTGTAGCCGCCGCTGTCGCGCTTGCGCAGGTCCGCTTCGGTCTTGCCCTGGTTCTGCTTCAGGCCCAGGTCCCAGCCGATGTTGCCGGTCTGGGTGTCGCACAGCACGTCGCTGCGCCGCACCCAGGCGCCGGCCTTGCTGTCCCACACGTGGTAGTAGCCGCCGTTCCAGCGGCAGATGGTCTCGTACTGGACCTGGGTGTCGGTGTAGCTGCGCTTGTCGGTCGAGAGGTAGGCGATCGCGGCCGCCTTCTTGATGGCGTACAGCCGCAGGCCAGCGTCCAGGTTGAGCTGCCAGTTGAAGACTTCCTCGAACTTCGGCTTCGGGTTGGTCACCTGCGTGAGCCCGTAGCCGTTGTCGAAGCTCTTCACGGGCTCGCCGTTCTTGCGGAACTGCTGGAACTTCGATTCGTGGCGCACCAGCTTGACCATCGTGTCGCCGTCGGTCTTGTCCTTCAGGTAGGCGGCGACCTGGTCCTCGCTCGGGTTGCTGCCGATGATCTTCACCGTCATCGAAGCCTGCTTGCTGCCCGCGAGCGCCTTCACGGTGAGGGTGCCGCCGCGGTCCTGGATCGCCTCGGCCGCGTCCCACTCGGGCCCTTCGGTGGCGGCCTTGCCGGACTGGCTGAAGCCCTTCCACGCGATCGTCCAGCGCCAGGTGTGCGCGCCGGTGGCGTCGGTGGTGAAGGTGAGCGCCGGCCACTCCGGCTTGTCGGAGATCGTGAGGACGGTGTTCTTCGCCGGGCTCGTGAAACGCATGGTGGCGGCGAGCATAGCGCGCCCTCCGGCGCGGCGATAATCCGGCCGAAGCGGGCATTCGCGCCTGCGAAGGATGCGCGACGATGATGAAGGGTCAACTCGCCGGCCTGATGAAGCAGGCCCAGGCGATGCAGGACAACCTGAAGAAGGCGCAGGAAGAACTGGCGCAGCTCGAGGTCGAAGGGCAGTCGGGCGCGGGCCTGGTGAAGGTGGTGATGACCTGCAAGCACGACGTGCGCCGCGTCAGCATCGACCCCAGCCTGCTCGCCGACGACAAGGACATGCTGGAAGACCTGGTCGCGGCCGCCTTCAACGACGGCGTGCGCCGGGCCGAAGAGGTCAGCGCCGAGAAGATGGGCAAGCTGACCGCCGGGCTGCCGCTGCCCCCCGGCATGAAGTTCCCGTTCTGACGAAGCGGCGGCGGCCGCAGCCGCCGCCTGCCCTTCAGAACCCGTCGCGGTCGCGGCTGCGCGGGGCGCCGTAGTCGAACACGAAGTTCGAGCGCCGCGACGACTTGTCCGTGCCCGGCACCGGCGCCGCCACCTTCAGCGTGCTGCTGGCCGCGTCCCAGGTGCCGCGCGCCAGCACCAGCTCGCCGGCGGCCACGGTCGCGGGGCCGGCGGTGACCATGCCGCCGAAGCCATGGCCGTCGTGCTCGGGCGCGGCCTTCACGATCGCCAGCGGGTCGGCGCTCACCGCCAGCCCGTGCACCGAAAAGGTGGTGGCCACGCTGCCGTTCACCGGTGCGGGCGAGGCGTTGATGGTGCCGCCCACGCCGGCCCCGCCGGAGGCGGGCACGATCGTCACCGCAAGTGAGAGACGCACATTCGGGTCGCCGCCGACAGGTTTCTGCCTGTTCGGCCCGGCGCATACACTCAGCGCCCACCCCATGAACGAGCCCGCTCTCGAAGGCCTGATCGAAGCGCTGCGCCGGCTGCCCGGCGTGGGCGTGAAGTCGGCCCAGCGCATGGCCTTCCACCTGCTGCAGCACGACCGCGAAGGCGCGCGCCGGCTGGCCCGTGCGCTCGACGACGCGGTGGCGCGCATGCGCCACTGCACGCGCTGCCACACCTTCACCGAAGGCGAGGTCTGCGCCACCTGCCGCGACGAGCGGCGCGACGCGCGGCTCCTGTGCGTGGTCGAGACGCCGGCCGACCAGGCGGCGCTGGAACGCAGCGGCAGCTACCAGGGCCTGTACTTCGTGCTGATGGGGCGCATCAGCCCGCTCGACGGCGTGGGCGCGCGCGAGGTGGGCGCGGCCGAGTTGCTGGAACGCGCCGCCGACGGCGTGGTGCAGGAAGTGATCCTGGCCACCAGCTTCACCGCCGAAGGCGAGGTCACCGCGCACGCGCTGGCGCAGCTGCTGCGTCAGCGCGGCCTGAAGGTGACGCGGCTGGCGCGCGGCGTGCCGGCGGGCAGCGAACTGGAGTACGTGGACCTGGGCACCATCGCTCACGCGCTGGTGGATCGACGGTAGTCCTTGGCCTTGTAGAACTTCACCGGCACTGCGGCGGTCTCACGCAGCACGCTCTTGCGGATCCGGCCGACCACGTGCATCTCGCAGGGCTTGCAGTCGAAGCGCAGCGTGAGCCGCTCGTTCCCGTTCACCAGCGTCAGCGGCTCGGCCTTCACCGTGCCCTGCACGCCGATCACGCCCTTGGCCTGCTTGGGGCACAGGCTCAGCGACCAGCGCACGCAGTGGCGGGTGATCATCAGGCTCACCTCGCCCAGTTCCTCGTGGCTTTCGTAGGCGGCGTCGACGACCTTCACGCCATGCCTGGCGTAGAACGCGGCGGCTACGCCGTTGTGCACGTTGGCCAGGTAGGTGAGCGTGTCCTCGGGGTAGGGCACGGGCGGCTCCACCGGCTTCGCGCGCGGCAGGCGCGTGAAGGCGGCGGCGCGCGCGGCCTCCAGCGCGGCCACCGCGTCGCGCCGCAGCGCATTGGCCACGCTGGCGGGCAGGAACCAGGGCTGCGACCAGCGCAGCTCCACCCGGGTCGCCTCGAACAGCGTGCCGCCCAGCTTGCGCAGGTTGTCGCGCAGCGTGGCTTCGGCGCGCGCCGCGTCCTTCGCCGGCTCGTGCGCGTGCGCCACCGTGGCGCGCCCGTGGTGGCCGTCGGCGTCGGTCAGCCCGAGCGCGAAGCCTTTGGGCGTTTCCTCGAAGACGAGCGTAACGCCGATCAGCCGCTCGGCCGACTTCGCCGCCAGCAGCCGTTCCCAGGCCATGTCGCGGTTGCGGCTGAGGGCCAGGTCGCGCCGCAGGTCCTTCAGCTGCGCGATGGGCGCATTCGGGAACACGCGCCAGGCGCGGCCGCTCAGAGGCTTGGCCACGTTCACCGGCACGCCCTGCAGTTCGCCCTGGCGGTCCCACCAGGTGAGGGCGTCGCCGTTGTGCAGCGCTTCGGCGGCGTCGGCCAGCTCGACGTCGAACGAATCGCTGCCCACCTTCGTGACATGGCCGATCTCCAGCCCCGCATGCTTGGGCGTATCGAAGGCGCCGATGTCCGCCTGGCGGCCGTTGACGAAGTAGTCGGTGGCGCCGCGGTTGAAGGCGCGTGCCGGGTCGGGCGCGAAGGTGTAGCGGCAGCGGCCCGAAGACGCGGCGGCGAACTCGGGCCGCCGCTCCAGCAGCGCGTCGAACAGCTGCCGGTAGTGCGCGGTGACGTTCTTCACCGTCGCCATGTCCTTGTAGCGCCCCTCGATCTTGAAGCTGCGGATGCCGGCGTCGACGAGCGCTTCCAGGTTCGCGCTCTGGTCGTTGTCCTTCAGGCTCAGCACGTGCTTGTCGTGGGCGACGATGCGGCCGGCGCCGTCGACCACGGTGTAGGGCAGCCGGCATTCCTGGCTGCAGCTGCCGCGGTTCGCGCTGCGGCCGGTGTGGGCGTGGCTGATGTAGCAGTTGCCGCTGTAGGCCACGCACAGCGCGCCGTGGACGAAGAACTCCAGCGTGGCCTGCTGCACCTCGGCTTCGATGGCGCGGATCTGCTCCAGCGTGAGCTCGCGCGCCAGCACCATCTGGCTGAAGCCCACGTCCTGCAGGAAGCGCGCCTTCGCCGGCGTGCGGATGTCGGTCTGCGTGCTGGCGTGCAGCTGGATCGGCGGCAGGTCCAGCGCCAGCAGCGCCATGTCCTGCACGATGAGCGCGTCGGCACCCGCGTTCCACATGTCCCAGGCCACGCGCCGGGCTTCATCCAGCTCGTCGTCGCGCAGGCTCGTGTTGTGGGTGACGAAGATGCGCGCGCCGAAGCGGTGGGCGTGGCGCGCGAGGCGTTCGATGTCGGCCGCGCCGTTCGAGGCCTTGTCGCGCGCGCCGAAGGCCGGGCCGCCGATGTAGACGGCGTCGGCGCCGTGGTTCACCGCCTCGATGCCGATGTCGGCGTCGCGGGCGGGGGCGAGCAGTTCGAGCGCGGCACGGGGCATGGCGGCGCCGATTGTCCGGCATGGCGACCCTTGGCGCCGCGCGCCGGGGCTTTCGTCGCATGCCGGCGGGCGTGGCGCGCGGACCCGTTACGCTTACGCCCTTCAGAAGATCCCAGGGAAACCCCCTCATGAGCTTGCGTTCGACGCTGGCGCTGGCCACCGCCATGCTGCTGGCTGCCTGTTCGCCGCATGCCGACCCGGCGGCGGCGAAGAAGGAACCCCCATCGTTGCTGCTGTCGGCCGAAGACCTGCGCACCGTGGGCAGCAGCGCGCTCGCCAGCGGCCCGGTCATCACCGGTTCGCTGGAGCCCGAGCGCCGCGCCGACCTGCGCGCCGAGGTCGCCGCCGTGGTGCTGCAGGTGCTGAAGGACAACGGCGAGCCGGTGCGCACCGGTGACCTGCTGGTGCGGCTGGACGACACCGCCATCCGCGACAGCCTGACCTCGGCCGAGGAAGCCGAGCGCGCCGCCGCCCAGGCCTTCGACCAGGCCGAACGCCAGGTGCAGCGCCAGAAGACGCTGCAGGCGCAGGGCATGCTCTCGATGCAGGCGCTGGAAGACGCCGAGGTGCGCCGCAACAGCGCGCAGAGCGACCTGGTGGCGGCGCGCGCGCGCGTCGTCGCGGCGCGCCAGACCCTGCGCCGCACCGAGGTGCGCGCGCCCTTCGAGGGGGTGGTCAGCGACCGCAAGGTCTCCAGCGGCGACACCGCGCAGATCGGCAAGGAACTGGTCAAGGTGATCGACCCGCGCAGCATGCGCTTCGAAGGCCTGGTCTCGGCCGACCGCATGCACGAGCTCAAGCTCGGCCAGACTGCCACCTTCCGCGTCAACGGCTTCCCGCAGGCGCAGTTCACCGGCAAGGTCAAGCGCATCGACGCCGCCGCCAACACCACCACGCGCCAGGTCTCGGTGACGGTGGTCTTCGACAAGCCGGCCGAGGCGCCGCGCGTGGCCGGCCTGTTCGCCGAAGGGCGCGTGGAGACCGGCACCCGCACCGTGCTCACGGTGCCCGAGGCTTCGCTGGTGCGCAACGGCGAGCAGGCGCTGGTCTGGCGCGTGCAGGGCGAACGCCTGGCCAGGGTGCCGGTGAAGCTGGGCGAGCGCGACGAGCGCAGCGGCGAGTACCCCGTGCTCTCCGGCCTCGCCGAAGGCGACCGCATCCTGCGCAACCCCGGCAGCAACCTGGCCGACGGGCAGAGGCTCGAGTTCGCCGCCACCGCCGTGGCCGGCGAGGCGTCGGCCGTGGCCGGCAAGTGACGGCAGCGAGGAGACGGCGATGATCCTGTCCGACTTCAGCGTGCGCCGGCCGGTGGCCACCGTGGTCATCATCATCGGGCTCATGGCCTTCGGCCTGCTGGCGCTTTCGAAGCTGCGCGTCAACCAGATCCCCGACGTCGAGCAGCCGGTGCTGGTGGTCACCGTCAGCTACCCGGGCGCCAGCCCCGAGACGGTGGAACGCGAGATCGTCGACCGCATCGAGAAGGCGCTGCAGGGCATCAGCGGCGTCTACGAGGTGCGCTCCACCGCCAAGGAGAGCGTCGCCACGCTGACGATGATCTTCAACTTCGACAAGAACGTCATCGAGGCGGCCGACGAGGTGCGCAATGCCATCGGCACCGTGCGCCACAAGCTGCCGGTGGAGATGCGCGAGCCGGTGATCACGCGCGTCGACCCGGCGGCGCAGCCCATCATGCAGCTGGCGCTGTCGTCCACGCGCCAGAGCTTCGCCGAGATCTCGCGCCTGGCCGAGGACGACCTGGCCGACCGCTTCCGCGCCATTCCCGGCGTGGCGGTGGTGGGCGTCAACGGCTCCCTGAAGCGCGAGCTCTCGGTTCTGCTGCACGCGCAGAAGCTGCGCGAGTACGAGGTCTCGGTGACCGAGGTGGTGAACGCGCTGCGCGAGCAGAACGCCACCGCGCCGGTGGGCCGCGTGAAGGGCAGCCTGGACGACAAGAGCATCCGCCTGGTCGGCCGCATCGAGTCGCCCTCGGAGTTCGGCCGCATCGTCATCAAGCGGCGCGGCGACGAACTGGTGCGGCTGGCCCAGGTGGCCACGGTGGAGGACGGCTTCGCCGAGCTCACGGGCTTCTCGCTGCGCAACGGCAACCCCAACGTCGGCCTGGCGATCACGCGCGCGCGCGAAGCCAGCACCGTGAAGGTGGCCGACGAGGTGCGCCGCCGTGTCGCGGAGATCAACAAGACGCTGCCCGAAGGCACCAAGCTCGACGTCACCCAGGACGGCGGCAAGGACGCCCAGAACAGCCTGGACAACGTGGTGCACGCGCTCGTCTTCGGTGCCGGGCTCACGGTGTTCGTCGTCTACGTGTTCCTGAACTCGTGGCGCTCGACGCTCATCACGGCGCTGTCGCTGCCCACCTCGGCCGTCGCCGCCTTCATCGCGGTCTGGGCCTGCGGCTTCACGCTCAACTTCATGTCGCTGCTGGGGCTCTCGCTCGCCATCGGGGTGCTGATCGACGACGCCATCGTGGTGCGCGAGAACATCGTGCGCCACATGGAGCGCGGCGCCGACCGCGTGACGGCGGCGCTGCAGGGCACGGGCGAGATCGGGCTCGCGGTGGCGGCCACCACCTTCTCCATCGTCGCCGTCTTCGTGCCGGTGGCCTTCATGCCCGGCGTCAGCGGCGAATGGTTCCGGCCCTTCGGCATCACGGTGGTGGCCTCGGTGCTGGTGAGCCTTTTCATCAGCTTCACGCTCGACCCCATGCTGAGTGCCTACTGGGGCGACCCGCCGGGCTTCCAGCACGCCGAGCGGCGCGGCCTCTCGAGGTGGCTCAAGGCCTTCAACGAGTGGTTCGACCACCAGTCCGACCGCTACGGGAACGTCATCGCCTGGGCGCTGCACCACAGGCGCTGGATGGCGCTGTTCGCGGTCGCCAGCCTGGTCGGCGCGCTCACGCTGCAGGCGAAGTACGGCGGCTCCTCGTTCCTGCCCGCCAGCGACTGGGGCACGATCGCCATCGACGTGCGCACGCCGTCCTCCGCCAGCCTGGAATACACCCGGCTCAAGGTGGAGGCCGCGGCCACTCTGGCGCGCACGCTGCCCGAGACCCAGGCCACCAACAGCTACGTCAACCCGGGCGGCGGGCGCATCTACGTCGACCTGGGCAAGAGCTACACGCGCGAACGCTCGTCGATCGAGATCGCCGCTGCGCTGCGCGGCCTCACCGCGCGCCTGGTGGGCGCCGAGTACGTGGTGCTGGACGACCTGAACATGGGCGCGCAGAAGCCGGTGCAGATCCGCTTCAGCGGCCCGGAGGCGCGCAAGCTGCTGGAGATCAGCAACCAGTTCATGGAGAAGATGCGCCAGGTGCCGGGCGCGGTCGACGTCGGCCTTTCCGAACTGGAGCCGCAGGACGAGTTGAAGATCGAGCTCAACCGCGGGCTGGCGAACACGCTGGGCATCTCGGTCAACGACGCCGCGCAGGCGCTGCGCGTGGCCTTCGCCGGCGTCGAGGTGGGCGACTGGGTCGATCCCGGCGGCGAGACGCGCGACGTGGCGGTGCGGCTGGCGCCGGAAGACCGCGTCGACGCGGGCAACATCGAACGGCTGCCGATCGCGGTGAGCGGCGGCAACCGCATGGTGCCGCTGGAGCAGATCGCCACCGTCACGATGGGCAAGGGTCCTTCGCAGATCCAGCACGCGGGCGGCAAGCGCACGATTTCCGTGGCGGCGAACGCCCAGGGCCGCTCGCCCGGCGAGGTGACGGCCGACTCGCTGAAGATCGCGAAGACGATGGACTTTCCGCCCGGCTACGGGCTGGAGCTGGCCGGCACCTCGCGCGACCAGCAGGAGCTGTTCCGCGAGATGGCGATCGCGCTCTTCATGGGCATCGGGCTGATGTACCTGATCCTGGTCATGCAGTTCGGCAGCTTCACGGCGCCGCTGGCGGTGATGCTCTCGCTGCCGCTGAGCCTGATCGGCGTCGTGCTGGCGCTGCTGGCCACCAAGGGCACGCTCAACCTGATGAGCTTCATCGGCGTCATCATGCTGATGGGCCTGGTGGCGAAGAACGCGATCCTGCTGCTGGACGCCGCGCGCGTGCTCGAAGACGAGGGCATGGCGCGCGAGGACGCGCTCATGGCCGCCGGCCGCAAGCGGCTGCGGCCGATCCTGATGACGACCTTCGCACTCATCGCCGGCATGCTGCCGGTGGCCATCGGGGTGGGCGAGGGCGGCGAGTTCTACCGCCCGATGGCGGTGGCCATCATCGGCGGCACGATCACGAGCACGCTGCTCACGCTGCTGGTCATTCCCAGCTTCTACGACAGCATCGAGATCGCGCGCGACCACGCGCTGGACAAGTACCGCCGCCGCGCGGCGCGCTGGACGGCGCTGCCGGCCTTCGTGGTCACGCTGCTGGAAGCGCTGCTGACGCTGGTGTTCGTGCGCTTCGTCTTCCGGCTGGTGTGGCGCACGCTGCGCCGGCTGGCCGGCCGCGGCACGCCGCGCGAGGCGGCCGCGTGAATCTTCAGGCGGCGCCCAGGCGGGCCGCCGCCGCGTCGATGGCGGCCTTCAGCTCGGCGTAGCTGCGGTTCACCGGGAACTGCGGGAACTGCGCCACCACGTTGTCCGGCGGGTGGATCAGGAAGCCGGCGTCGGCAGCGCCGAGCATGGCGGTGTCGTTGTACGAATCGCCCGCCGCGATGACCTTGAAGTTGAGCGACTTGAAGGCGTTCACCGCCTGCCGCTTCTGGTCGGGCTGGCGCAGCCGGTAGGCGCTGACGAAGCCTTCGGCGTCGGTCTCCAGCCGGTGGCACAAGAGGGTGGGGCGGCCGAGCTGCCGCATCATCGGGTCGGCGAACTCGTAGAAGGTGTCCGAGAGGATGACCACCTGGAAGCGCGAGCGCAGCTCGTCCAGGAAGTCCTTGGCGCCTTCCAGCGGCGCCATGCCGCCGATGACGCGCTGGATGTCGGCCAGCTTCAGCCCGTGCCGGCGCAGCAGGTCGAGCCGGAAGCGCATCAGCTTGTCGTAGTCGGGCTCGTCGCGCGTGGTGCGCGTGAAGGCGGCAATGCCGGTGGCCTTCGCGAAGGCGATCCAGATCTCGGGGATCAGCACCCCTTCCAGGTCCAGGCAGACGATTTGCATGAGCGGCATCGTAGCGGGCGGGCGCGGGTCGGCAGAAGAATGGACTCGTGAATCCAGTAAAATGCCAGGCATGGACATCAACCAGCGCATCGCCGAACGCGTGAAGGCGCTGCGCGCCGGGCGCGGCCTCTCGCTGGAGGCGCTGGCGGCCGCCAGCGGGGTGAGCCGCTCCAACATCTCGCTCATCGAAAGCGGCCGCAGCAGCCCGACGGCCGTCGTGCTGGACCGCCTCTCGGCAGCGCTGGGCGTCACCGTGGCTTCGCTCTTCGAAGGCACGCGCGAGGTGGCGGCCGCGCCTTCGCCGCTGGCGCGCGTGGCCGGGCAGCCGGTGTGGACCGACCCCGGTTCGGGCTACGTGCGGCGCAACGTGGCACCCGCGGGCGCCTCGCCGATCCAGCTGGTCGACGTGCTCTTTCCGCCCGGCCAGCGCGTGGCCTACGAGACCGCCGAGCGCGCCGAAGACGTGCACCAGCTGGTCTGGATGATCGAAGGCCGGATGGAAGTGGGCAGCGGCGGCGAGCGCTGGACGCTCGAACCCGGCGACTGCCTGGCGATGCGCCTGGACCGCCCCACGAGCTTCTTCAACCCCGGCCGCAGGACGGCGCGCTACCTCGTCGCGCTGGTCACGCTGCCGCCGGCCCGCAAGACCCGATGAACGACGACATCCGCATCCGCACCCTGGGCGCAGCCGAAGCCGCCGCGGCCGTGCCGGCGCTGGCCGAGGTGCTGGTCGACTGCGTCGAAGGCGGCGCCTCGGTGAGCTTCATGCTGCCGCTCACGCCCGAGCGTGCCGCGGTGTTCTGGCGCGGCGTGGCCGAAGGCGTGGCGCGCGGCGAACGCGTGCTGCTGGTGGCCGAGGACGCGCAAGGCATCGTCGGCACCGTGCAGCTGATCACCGGCCTGCCGGAGAACCAGCCGCACCGCGCCGACGTCGCCAAGATGCTGGTGCACCGGCGCGCGCGGCGGCGGGGCATCGCGGCGCGGCTGCTGGCGGCGGTGGACGCCGAAGCGCTGGCGCGCGGCCGCCACGTGCTGGTGCTCGACACCGTGACCGGCGGCGACGCCGAACGGCTGTACGCGCGCCACGGCTGGCAGCGCGTGGGCGAGGTGCCGCACTACGCGTTGTTCCCCGACGGCCGGCCCTGCGGCACCACCTTCTTCCACAAGCGGCTCTGAAGGCGCAGGCCGTTGCCGCGCCTCAATGCGGCCGCGCCGGCCGGCACTGTCGTGCGCTGCATGAAGTGCCCGGTCTCGCGACGCCGCGGTGCGTGGGGCGCGGCCTGCCTGGCGGTGGCGCTGTCGGCCTGCGGCGGCTCGCCCTGCGGGATCGACGCCACGCGGCCGGTGTTCCTCACCGACACGCTGCCCGGTGCGGTGGTGGGCACGCCCTATTCGGCCGTGATCGAGGTCGAGATCGCACACGACCCGCAGGACGACTTCTACGGCTATGCCTTCTCGGTCTCGGGCTCGCTGCCGCCGGGCCTGCAACCCGGCCAGAACGGCGACGAGCGCCGCCTGACGCTGGCCGGCACGCCCACCGAGGCGGGCGACTACGGCTTCGACGTCCGGGTCTGGGCCTCGGAGCCGGGCTGGTACTACTACAGCATGGGCGACGACCTGTGCCGGCACGACGCCGAGCGCAGCTACCGGATCACCGCGACCCCGGCGGCGGCGGCACCCTGAGCCCGGCCTCAGACGGCCGCGAGTTCGACCGCCACGCCCGACAGCACCGCGTTGCCCGACAAGGGGTCGCGCGCGCCTTCGTCGAGCAGGGCGTTGAAGTTGACGCCCGGCCGCTCTGCGGCCAGGGAAAGCTTCGCGCCCGGCAGGTCGTGGCCCCAGCCGTGCGGCAGGCAGACGACGCCGGCGGCCACGCTGTCGGTCAGCTCGACCTTCACGTCCACGTGGCGGCCGTTGGCGGCCAGGCGGGCGCGCGCGCCGTCGGCCAGGCCCAGGCGCGCCGCGTCCTGCGGGTTCACGAAGGCGGTGCAGCGGTTCGGCCCCTTGGCCAGCGTGGGCAGGTTGTGCATCCAGCTGTTGTTGCTGCGCACGTCGCGGCGGCCGATCAGCACCAGGGCCGGCGCCGGCGCGTCCAGGTCGGCCAGCGCGCGCGGCAGGTCGGCCAGCAGCGAAGGCGGCGCCAGTTCGACCTTGCCGCTGGCGGTGCGCAGCAGCTCGGGAATGCGCGGCTGCAGTTCGCCGAGGTCGATGCCGCCCGGCGCCGCCGCCACCTTGTCCAGGTTCAGGCCGCCGGGCTGGAGCCCGAAGCGGTCGCCGTGCGGCCCGGCGCGCAGCGCCAGGTCGAGCAGCCTTTCGGGCCCGCGCCTTCCGGCCAGCGCCTGGAACACCAGCGGCGCCTGTTCGCCGGCCTGCTTGCGCAACTCCTCCATCAGCAGCTCGTCGTCGAACTTCGCGACGTCGGCCTGCGCGCCCTGGCCGCGTGCGATGGCGCCCAGCCGCAGCAGCACTTCCCATTCGGCCGGGTGGTCGGGCGCGGGCGCGAACACCGGCGCGCTGTAGCGCGCGTGGTTGCGCCAGCTGAACTGCGGGAAGGCGACGTCGTAGTGGCCGTCTTCCAGCGGGCTGCGGCCGGGCAGGATCACGTCGGCATGGCGCGTCGTCTCGTTGAGGTAGATGTCCAGGCTGACCATCAGCTCCAGCCGGTCCAGCGCCGCCGCGATGCGTGCGCCGTTCGGCGCCGAAAGCACCGGGTTGCTCGCCACGCTGACCAGCGCCTTGACCTGCCCCGGGCCCGCGGTCTCGATCTCCTCGGCCAGGCAGCCCATCGGCAGTTCGCCGAAGACTTCGGGCGCGCCGCTCACCCGGCTGCTCCAGCGGCCGGTGGAGACGCCGCGGCCGGCGCCGGGCTTGCCCATCGTGTTGTTCGCGAAGGCGGCGGCCTTGCTGAACATCGCGCCGCCGGGCTCGTCCAGGTGGCCGGTGAGCGTGTTGAGCACGTCCACCAGCCACGACGCCAGCGTGCCGAAGGCCTGCGTGCAGGTGCCGATGCGGCCGTAGACCACGCCGCGTTCGGCCGCGGCCAGTTCACGTGCCAGGCGGCGGATCGTGCCGGCTTCGATGGCGCAGCGCGCCGCCACGCGTTCGGGCGCGAAGGGCTGCAGCGCGCCCTGCAGCGCCTCGACCCCGGCCACGTGCGGCGCCACCCGGCCCAGCCGCACCAGCCCTTCGTCGAACAGCGTGTGCGCCATCGCGGCGAGCAGGAACACGTCGGCGCCGGGGCGGATGGCCAGGTGCTCGTCGGCGAGTTCCGCCGTCTCGGTGCGGCGCGGGTCGATCACGATCAGCTTGCCGCCGCGCGCGCGCAGCGCCTTCGCCTTGCCGCGGAAGTCGGGCACCGTCCACAGGCTGCCGTTGCTGGCCACCGGATTCGCGCCGATCACCAGCAGCCACTGCGTGCGCACGATGTCGGGGATCGGGAAGCTGAGCCAGTGGCCGAACACCAGCCCGCACGAGAGCTGCTTGGGCATCTGGTCCAGCGTGGAGGCCGAGAAAACGTTCTTCGTGCCGAGCGCCTTGGCCAGCCGGCCGAAGTACAGCAGCAGCGACATCTTGTGCGCCGAGGGGTTGCCCACGCTCACCGCCACCGCGTCGCGGCCGTCGCGTTCGACGATGGGCAGTAGCTGGCGCTCGATCTCGGCGAAGGCCTCGTCCCAGCCGACCTCGACGAAGCGGCCCTGCCGCTTCACCAGCGGGCGGCGCAGGCGGTCCGGGTCCTCGTGCAGGTCCTTCAGCGCCACGCCCTTGGGGCACAGGTAGCCGGCGCTGAAGACGTCGTGCTCGGCGCCGCGGATGGCGGTGACGCGGCCGCCTTCGGTGCGCACCTCCAGCCCGCAGCAGGCTTCGCACAGGGGGCAGATGCGGTAGTGCGTTTCGCTCAAGGGAGTCTCCGGGCGCCGGTTCGTGACGCCCGCGACCTTAAGCGAAAGCGTGCGCCCTGGCGATGACCCCGGAGGTCAAGACCCTTCGGCGCCCAGCTTGCGCAAGGTGTCGAACCAGCGCGCGCGCGTCTTCTCGTCCTGCCCTTCGACGTTGCCGACCAGGGTCTCGTGGATCGGCCCGATGCCGACGAAGCCCAGGATGTTGCGCTCCAGCGCCTTCAGGCTGTGCGCCCGGTAGACGTAGCGGAACACGAGCGCGGGCATGCCCATCGTGACCACCACGCGCGCCGAGCGGCCGCCCAGCGCCTTCTGCCCGAAGGGGTTGCCGTCGCTGACGTGGAAGGCGAAACCGGGCCGCGCCACCTGTTCCAGGAAGCCCTTCAGCAGCGCCGGCATCTCGCCCATCCAGAGCGGGAAGAAGAACACCAGGTGCTGCGCCCACAGGATGTGCTGCTGCACCGGCGCCAGCGCCGGCGGCACGGTGCCGCGGTTCCATTCGGCCTGGCTGCGCAGCAGCGGGAAGTCGAGCTTCGCGACCTCGACCTCGCGCACTTCGTGGCCGGCGCCGCGCGCGCCTTCGGCATAGGCCTCGGCGAGCGCGTGCCCCAGGTGGCGCGTGGTGGCGTCGGGGTGGCCCTGGACGATGAGGATGCGTGTCATGCGCGGAGCATCGCGCCGCGCCGGGCGGTCGCGGTTGACGCGGCGCAATCAGTCCGAGGGCGCCAAGGTGACCGTCTGCTTGCGCGTGCGGCCCTCGCGCCACACCGTGAGCGTGACGCGTTCCCCCGGCTGGCGCTTTTCCAGCTGCGAGAGCATGTCGTCGAGGTCGGCGACCTCCTGCTCGTCGACGGCGGTGATCACGTCGCCGGGAATGATCTCGCTGCCGCGCCCGCGCCGGAAGGGCTGCAGGCCGGCCTTGGCCGCCGGGCCGTCGCGCGCCACGTCGACCAGCGCCACGCCGCGCGGCAACTTGAGCGCGCGCGTCATCTCCGGCGGCCCGGACGTGACGCCGAGCGCGGGCCGCACGAAGCGGCCGTCGCGGATGAGCCGCGGCACGATGCGGTTCACCTCGTCGACCGGAATCGCGAAGCCGATGCCGGCCGAGGCGCCGCTGGGGCTGGCGATCTGGGTGTTGACGCCGATCAGCCGCCCGGCCGAATCGAGCAGCGGCCCGCCCGAGTTGCCGGGGTTGATGGCGGCGTCGGTCTGGATCACGCCGCGGATGGTGCGGTTGTTGAAGCTCTCGATTTCGCGGTTGAGCGCGCTCACGATGCCGGTGGTCAGCGTCTGGTCCAGCCCGAAGGGGTTGCCGATCGCGTAGACGCGCTGGCCCACCTGCAGGTCGCGGCTGGTGCCCAGCGGAATGGGGGGCAGCCTGGGCACCTCGATCTTCAGCACCGCCAGGTCGCGGTCGGGAAAGTAGCCCACCAGGCCGGCCTTGTGCGTGCTCTGGTCGGACAGCGTCACGCGTGCCGCGCTGGCGCCCTGGATCACGTGATAGTTGGTGACGATGTGGCCTTCGCCGTCCCAGACGAAGCCGGTGCCGGTGCCGCGCGGCACTTCCTGCGTTGCGCGGCTGAAGAAGTCGCGCTGCGTCTCCAGCGTGGTGATGTGCACCACCGAAGGCGAGACGCGCTTGAAGAGCTCCACGTTGGCCAGCTCTTCGGCGGCCAGCGGCCCGCGCGGGGTGATGGCACGCGGCGCGGCTTCGGTGCGCGCCAGGACCGGGGCCGCGGCGGCAGCGGCGGCCAGCAGCAGGGTGACGAGGATTCGCATGGGCGCTATTTTCGCCGAGGCGGCCCGGGCGGCAGAGCCGCTCAGTCCTTCAGCAAGGCCCAGCGCTCGTGGTCGCGCCATCGCCCGCGCAGCTTCAGGTAGCGCGGCGAATAGCCTTCGCGCCGGAAGCCGCAGGAGCGGGCGAGCGCGATCGACGCCGCGTTGCCGGGCTGGATGTTCGCTTCCAGCCGGTGCAGGCCCATTTCCTGGAACGCGACGCGGGTGACGCGCTGCAGCCCTTCGCGCATCAGGCCCTGGCGTTCGTGGCCGGCGAAGGCGAAGTAGCCGAGGTAGGCGCTGCGCAGCGCGCCCATCACGATCTGCGTGATCTCGATGCAGCCGACGATCGCGCCGCCGTCCAGCCGCCGCACCAGGAAGCCGCGGTTCGGCGGCAGGTTCAGGCGCTGCACCATCGCGGCGTAGAGCGCGGGCGTGGCCGCCGGGCTGACCCAGCGGCCGTGCAGGCGCCGGCTGGCGGCCACGGCTTCTAGGAACTCGCTGCCGTCGGCCAGCGTCACCGGGTCCAGCCGCACGCGGCCGCGCGGCTTCATCGTTCGCGCCGCGCCACCGACTTCGTGCCGGTGCTCTGTTCCAGCATCACCCATTCGCTTTCACTGACCGAGACGATCTCGTCTTCCAGCACCGCGCCGGGGCGGAAGCGTTCGGGCTGGCTCGACTCGGCGGTGACGTAGCCGAAGCGGAAGCCCTTCACGTACCAGGTGCCGCGCCAGGTGAAGAGCGTGACCTTGCCGCAGTCGTCGGTGAGGCCGTTCACCTCGAAGCGGCCGTCGGCTTCCAGCTTCATCTGCTGGCGGTAGCGCGTGCAGCCGGCGTTGCGTTCCTCGGTCCAGCGGCCGATGAGGCGCGCGCGCAGCTCTTCGTCGGTGTCGGCGCGTGCGGCCAGCGGCAGCAACAGCAGGGCGGCGGCGCGGCGGCGGTTCATGCGCGGGGAAGTCTACCCCGGGTGCCGCTCAACTCACGATGTAGGCTGCGGCCGCACTGGCGATCAGCTGGCCCTCGTCGTTCACCAGCCGCATCTGCGTATTGGCGACGCGCCCGCCCAGCCGCAGCACCTGGGCGCTGCCGATGAAGCGCCGGCCCAGACCGGGGCGCAGGTAGTCCACGCGCAGGTCGATGGTGCCCATCTTCGCGAACCGGTGCTGCACCTGTTCGGCGTCGTCCTGCGGGTGCTTCTCGGCAATGGCCACCATCACCGCCAGTCCGCCCAGGGCGTCCAGCGCCGCCGAGATGACGCCGCCGTGCAGGCGCCCGTAGAGGTAGTGGCCCACGAGTTCGGGCCGCATGTCGAAACCCAGGCGCACGTCGTTGGGCACCAGCGAATCGATGGCGATGCCCAGCACCTGGTTGAAGGTGATGCGGTGCTCGAAGATGTCCTTGAGGGCCGCGTCGACACGCGCCTGTTCGGCGGCGCTGCGGCGGGCGGGTGCGGTCATGCCGCCATCGTAAGGCCCAGGCGCGCGCGCGCCTCGGCCGGGCTGGCCACTTCGCGCCCCGCGCGGCGCGCGCAGGCGGCCAGCGCTTCGACCAGCGCGCCGTTGCCGGGCGCGCGCGAACCGTCGGGCAGGTAGAAGGTGTCCTCCAGCCCGGTGCGCAGCATGCCGCCGAGGTCGGCGGTCTTCTGGTGCACCGGCCAGATCTCGGCGCGGCCGATGAGCGTGGTCTGCCACACCGCGCCCGGCGGCGCGTAACGCGGCAACAACGCCAGCAGGTCGGCGTCGCAGGGCATGCCGCTGGCCACGCCCATCACGAAGTTGACCTCGGGCACGCCGGTGAAGAGGCCCGCCTTCAGGTACATGCCCACGCTGCGCACGATGCCGACGTCGAAGCACTCGAATTCCGGATGGGTGCCGGTCTCGGCCATCACCTGCAGGAACTGCTGCACCTTGGCCACCGGGTTGTCGAACACCATCGGCGGCCAGGCCCAGCTGCCATCGTCCTTGATCTTCAGGTAGTTCAGGCTGCCGGCGTTGCAGGCCGCCACCTCGGGCTTCACGCGGCGCAGGCAGGCGACCGGACCGCTGATGTCCTTGCCGACGACGCCGGTGGTGAGGTTGATGACGACGCCCGGGCAGGCCTCGCGGATCGCGTTCACCACCGCCTCGGCCACGTCCGGGTCCCAGCTCGGCATGTGGCCCTGGCCTTCCTCCTGCGCGCGCAGGTGCACGTGCATGATCGAAGCGCCGGCGTTGAAGGCGTTGCGCGCCTCGGCCGCCATCTGCGCCGGCGTCACCGGCACCGGGTGCTGCTTCGGGTTGGTGAGCACGCCGGTGAGGGCGCAGGTGATGATCGCTTTCTCGTTCATTCGGGAATCTCCAGCTCGACCAGCACTGCACCCGCGCGCACCGGGTCCTTCGTGGCCACGTTCACCGCGCGCACCGTGCCGGCGGCCTGGGCGTGCAGCCACATTTCCATCTTCATCGCCTCCACGCACACCAGCGGCTGGCCGGCGGTCACCGTGTCGCCCGCGGCCACCGCGACGTGGGCGACGACGCCGGCCACCGGGGCGCGGGCGCGTCGCGGGTCGGCGGTGTTGTCGCGGGCCGGGAAGGGCGAGGGTTCGGTGAAGGCGAACACGGCGCCTTCGAGGGCCAGGTGCAGCGTGTGGCCGTCGTCCACCGCCAGCGCGCGGCGCCGCACGCCGGCCGATTCGTAGCGGACCTCGTCGCCGTCCTGGGCCAGCAGGCGCAGGCCTTCGGGCGGCGCGCGCAGCGTGCGCCGCTCGCCCTGGCACTGCAGCGTGAGGTCGAAGCCGGACACGCTGGCCGGCCGACGGCCGTCGCCCTGCGCGCGCAGCGCGGCGGCCAGGGCCCAGGCCTCGTCGGGCGGCGCCGGCCGCTGCAGCAGCGGATCGCCTGCGGCGGCCCATTCGTCCAGCCGCGTGGTCGTCATCTGCGACGCCACGAACTGCGGGTGGCCGAGCAGGTCGCGCAGGAAGCGGCCGTTGTTGGCCACGCCCAGCAGCGGCGCGTCTTCCAGCGCGCGCCGAAGGCGGCGCACCGCGTCGGCGCGGTCGCGGCCGTGGGCGATGAACTTGGCCACCATCGCGTCGTAGTAGGGCGTCACCTCGCCGCTTTCGGCGATGCCGTGGTCGATGCGGATCGAAGACCGCTCGGGCCGCCAGCCCGCGATGCGCCCGGTCTGCGGCTTCCAGCCGTCGTAGGGGTCCTCGGCGTACAGGCGCGCCTCGATCGCGTGGCCTTCGAAGCGGATCTCCTCCTGCTGCAGCGGCAGCGGCTCGCCGGCGGCCACGCGCAGCTGCCACTCCACCAGGTCCAGCCCGGTGATGCACTCGGTGACCGGGTGCTCCACCTGCAGCCGCGTGTTCATCTCCAGGAAGAAGTGGCGACCCTCGGCGTCGACGATGAACTCCACCGTGCCCGCGCCCCGGTAGCCCACCGCCAGCGCGGCGGCCACCGCGTCGCGGCCCATCGCGGCGCGCATCGCAGGGCCGACGATGGGCGAGGGCGCTTCCTCGATCACCTTCTGGCGCCGCCGTTGCGCCGTGCAGTCGCGTTCGCCCAGGTGCAGCGCGTGGCCGTGGGCGTCGGCGAAGACCTGGATCTCGATGTGGCGGCCGTTCTCGATGAGCCTTTCCAGCATCAGCGTGCCGTCGCCGAAGGCGCTCTGCGCCTCGCGGCGCGCGCCGGCCAGCGCCTCAACGAGTTCACCGGCGCGGCGCACCAGCCGCATGCCGCGGCCGCCGCCGCCGGCCACCGCCTTCACCAGCAGCGGCAGGCCCAGCGTGTCGGCTTCGGCGACCAGGCGGTCGTCGCTCTGGTCCTCGCCCAGGTAGCCCGGCGCGCAGGGCACGCCGGCCGCCTGCATGCGGCGCTTGGCGCCGGCCTTGTCGCCCATCGCGCGAATGGCGTCGGGCGGTGGGCCGATGAACACCAGCCCGGCCGCGGCGCAGGCTTCGGCGAAGTCGGCGCGTTCGGAGAGGAAGCCGTAGCCCGGGTGCACCGCGTCGGCGCCGCTGGCCTTCGCCGCGGCGAGCAGGGCTTCGATGCTCAGGTACGAGGCGGCGGCCGGTGCCTCGCCGATGCGCACCGCCTCGTCGGCCTGCAGCACGTGCGGCGCGGCGGCGTCGGCGTCGCTGAAGACGGCCACCGTGCGCCAGCCCAGGCGGCGCGCCGTGCGCATCACGCGGCAGGCGATCTCGCCCCGGTTGGCGACCAGGATCTTCGTGAAGCTCACTGCGGCATCCACCTCGCCTTGCGCTTCTGCAGGAAGGCGACCTGGCCTTCGGTGCCTTCTTCCGACAGCGCCGCGCGCGAGAAAACCTCGGCCGCGTGCTGCACCAGCGAAGCGGGCGAGTGGAAACGCGCCTTCGCGATCAGCGCCTTGGTGGCGGCCAGCGCGCCCGGCGCGCACTGCAGGATCTCGTGCAGCACGCGCTGCAGCGCGGCGTCCAGCGCGGCGGTGGCGTGCACCTCGTGCACCAGGCCCAACGCCAGCGCCCTGGAGGCGTCGACCTTGCCGCCGGTGACGGCCAGCCGCTTGGCCTGGGCGTAGCCCAGCCGCTCGACGAGGAAGGGGCCGATCTGCGCCGGCACCACGCCGAGCGAGGTCTCGGGCAGGCGGAACACCGTGGTGTCGGCAGCCAGCGTGACGTCGGAGACGCAGGCCAGCCCCATGCCGCCGCCCATCACCGTGCCTTCGAGCACCGTGACCAGCGCGAGCCCGGTGCCGGCGTAGGCCACGCATAGCTCGCCGAACGCGGCATTGATCTTGACGATGGCGTCCGGGTCGCTGGCCAGCCGCATGCGTGCGTTGGCCATGTCCTTGATGTCGGCCCCGGCGGTGAAGTGGCCGCCGGCGCCGCGCAGCACGATCACGCGCGTGTGGCCGTCGTGCTCGGCGTCTTCCAGCGCCTCGCGCAGCTCCAGCACCATCGTCATCGAGAGTGCGTTGCGGATCTCGGGCCGGTTCAGCGTGAGCGTGAGCACGCCGCTTTCGGCGTGCCGCAGGACGGTCCTTTCGCTCACGCAGCCCGCCCCGGCAGCGTGCCTTCGAGCTTGCAGATGATGCCCAGCATCACCTCGTCGGCGCCGCCGCCGATGGAGACCAGGCGCGAATCGCGGTAGGCCTGCGACACCGGGTTGTCCCAGGTGAAGCCCATGCCGCCCCAGTACTGCAGGCAGCTGTCGGCCACCTCGCGCGTGAGGCGGCCGCACTTGAGCTTGGCCATGCTGGCGAGCTTGGTGACGTCTTTCCCGCCGATGTACATCTCCACCGCGCGGTAGGTCAGCGCGCGCAGCGCTTCCACTTCGGTGCGCAGTTCGGCCAGGCGGAAGTGGATGACCTGGTTGTCGAGCAGGCTCTTGCCGAACGCCTTGCGCTGGCGCGTGTACTCGATGGTGGCGTCGATCAGGCGGTCCATGCCGCGCAGGCTGCTCGCCGCACCCCAGAGCCGTTCCTCCTGGAACTGCAGCATCTGGAAGGTGAAGCCCAGCCCTTCCTGGCCGATGAGGTTGCGCTTCGGGACCCGCACGTTGTCGAAGAACAGCTGCGCCGTGTCGCTGCTGTTCATGCCGATCTTCTTGATCTTCTGCTTGGTGATGCCGGGCGCGTCCATCGGCACCACGATCAGGCTCTTGTTCTTGTGCGCCGGGCCTTCGCTGGTGTTGGCCAGCAGACAGCACCAGTCGGCTTTCAGGCCGTTGGTGATCCACATCTTGCTGCCGTTGATGACGTAGTCGCCGCCTTCGCTGCGCGCCGCGGTCTTCACCGCCGCCACGTCGCTGCCGCCGCCGGCTTCGCTGACGCCCAGGCAGGCGACGTAGTCGCCGGCGATCGTGGGCGCCAGGTATTCCTTGCGCAGGTCGTCGCTGCCGAAGCGGGCCAGTGCCGGCGTCGCCATGTCGGTCTGCACGCCGATGGCCATCGGCACGCCGCCGCAGTGGCACACGCCCAGCGCCTCGGCCATCACCAGGCTGTAGCTGAAGTCGAGGCCGGCGCCGCCGAATTCCTCCGGGTACTTCAGCCCCAGCAGGCCCAGGTTGCCGAGCTTCTTGAAGACCTCGTGGCTGGGGAACTGCTCGGCCGCTTCCCACTCGGGCACGTGGGGGTTGATCTCTTTCTCGACGAACTTGACGACCATGTCCTCGATCTGGCGGTGCTCGGGGGTGAACTTCATGGCGGGGTCCTCTAGAGGCGGGCGATGCCGAAGGTGTTGGGGCGCAGAGTGCGGCGGTCGGCCTCGGCCGCGATGGCCAGGCACAGGCCCAGGATGCGCCGGGTGTCGCGCGGGTCGATGATCCCGTCGTCCCACAGCCGCGCGGTGCCGAAGAGCGCGGTGCTCTCGGCGTCCAGGCGCTGGCGCAGCGCGTCGCTCATGGCGGCCAGGGCCTCGTCGTTGGCGGGCAGGCCCATCTTCTGCAGCTTGTTGCGGTTGACAATGTCCATCACCTTCGCCGCCTGCGCGCCGCCCATCACCGCGGTGCGCGCCGAAGGCCAGCTGAAGATGAAGCGCGGGTCGAAGCCGCGCCCGCACATGCCGTAGTTGCCGGCGCCGAAGCTGCCGCCCAGCACCACGGTGAACTTCGGGCAGCGGGCGTTGGCCACCGCCTGGATCATCTTGCTGCCATGCTTGATGGCGCCGGCACGCTCGGCCTCGCGGCCCACCATGTAGCCGGTGGTGTTCTGCAGGAACACGAGCGGCGTGCCGCTCTGGTCGCACAGCTGGATGAACTGCGCCGCCTTGGTCGAGCCAATGGGCTGGATGGGGCCGTTGTTGCCGACGAGGCCGATCGCATGGCCGTGCAGGCGGGCGTGGCCGCAGACGGTGTCGGGCGCGTAGCCGGCCTTGAATTCGAGGAAGTCGGAGCCGTCCACCAGTCGCGCGACGACCTCCTTCACGTCGTAGGGCTCGCGGTCGTCGGCCGGCACCACGCCCATCAGCTCTTCGGCGGCGAAGAGCGGTTCGGGCGCGGCGGCCGGGGCAGGAACACGGTCCCACGGCAGCTTGTCCACCAGCTCGCGCGCCAGCGCGATGGCGTGGGCGTCGTTCTCCGTGAGGTACTCGCCCAGGCCGGTGACTCCGGCATGGGTCTCGGCACCGCCCAGTTCCTCGTCGGTCGCGTCCTCGCCGATGGCGGCCTTCACCAGCGGCGGCCCGGCCAGGTAGATGCTGCTGCGACCGCGCACCAGCACCACGTAGTCGGAGAGGCCCGGCAGGTAGGCGCCACCGGCGGTGGAGGAGCCGTGGACCACCGCGATCTGCGGGATGCCTGCCGCCGACAGCCGCGCCTGGTTGGCGAAGGTGCGGCCGCCGTCGACGAAGATCTCGGCCTGGTACATGAGGTTGGCGCCGCCCGATTCGACCAGCGCGACGAGCGGCAGCTTGTTCTCGCGCGCCAGCTCCTGCGCGCGCAGCGCCTTCTTCAGGCCCATCGGGGCGATGGTGCCGCCCTTGACGGCGCTGTCGCTGGCCGTGACCAGCACGCGCTTGCCGGCGACGACGCCGATGCCGACGATGCTGCCGCCGCCGAGCACGCTCTTCTTGCCGTCGTCGTCGTGCATGCCCAGGCCGGCGAGCGGGCTCAATTCCAGGAACTCGCTGCCGCGGTCGAGCAGGCGCGCCACGCGTTCGCGCGGCAGCAGCTGCCCGCGTTCCTCGAACTTCGCGCGCTTGGAGGCCGATTCGGCCACCACCTTGGCTTCGAGCGCTCGCACCTCGGCCAGGCGCTCGTGCATGCGCTTCGCGTTCGCCGCGAAGGCGGCCGAGCGCGGGTCGACCTGGCTGCCGAGCGCCGGCATTACTTCAGCACTTCCGGCGTCACGGCGCGGTGGAAGCCTTCGAAGGGCACCGACTTCGAGGTCTTGCCGAGCGGGAAGATCTCGCTGCCCAGCGAGGCCGCGCCGTCGATCTGCACCGTGACGCCGCTGATGAAGGCCGCCGCCGGCGAAAGCAGGAACACGATCGCCGCGCTGACTTCCGCTTCCACGCCCATGCGCCGCAGCGGCACGTGTTCCTTCAGCTTCGGGATCAGCGAGCGCATGGCGCCGCCGTAGGTGTCCATGCCGCTGGAGGCGATCCAGCCGGGCGCCACCGCGTTCACGCGCACGCCGGCATGCGCCCATTCGAACGCGGCGGTCATCGTGAGGTTGCTCATGCCCGAACGCGCGGCGCCGCTGTGGCCCATGCCGGGCATGCCGTTGCGGAAGTCGGCGGTCATGTTGACGATCGCGCCGCCGTGCTTTTCCATGCTCTGGTTGAAGACCTCGCGCATCATCAGGAAGCCGCCGGTCAGGTTGTTGGCGACCACGGCGTCGAAGCCCTTCTTGCTGATGGCCATCAGCGGTGCCGGGAACTGGCCGCCGGCGTTGTTCACCAGGCCGGACACGGGGCCCACGCGCTGCAGCACGTCGGCCACGCCGGCCTTCACCGCCTCCTCGTCGCGGATGTCGAAGGCGGCGGTGACGCAATGGCCGCCGTCCTCGGCGATCTCGGCCTGCACGCGCGCCAGCTTCTCGGCCGTGCGCCCGCTGATGACCACGGTGGCGCCCAGCGAGGCCAGCTCGTGCGCCACGCAGCGGCCGATGCCGCTGCCGCCGCCGGTGA
>CAYVXO010000075.1:0-24623 GCA_964454485.1 uncultured Rubrivivax sp. | reverse complement strand
TCGACGCTGCCCACCGCCTTCGGCGAGAAGATGGTGATGCGCATCTTCGACCCCGCGGCGGCGGTCAAGAGCCTGGAGGCCCTGGGCTTCGGCGCGCACGAGGCCGGCGGCTGGCAGCGGCTGATCCGGCAGCCGCACGGCATCGTCCTCGTCACCGGCCCCACCGGCAGCGGCAAGACGACGACGCTGTACAGCACCTTGAAGCGCCTCGCCACCGACGAGGTGAACGTCTGCACGATCGAGGACCCGATCGAGATGATCGAGCCGGCGTTCAACCAGACCCAGGTGCAGCCGGCGCTCGACATGGGCTTCGCCGAGGGCCTGCGCGCGCTGATGCGGCAGGACCCGGACATCATCATGGTGGGCGAGATCCGCGACCTCGCCACTGCCGAGATGGCGATCCAGGCCGCGCTCACCGGCCACCTGGTGTTCAGCACCCTGCACACCAACGACTCGGCGAGCGCGATCACGCGCCTGTCGGACCTGGGCGTGCCGGGCTACCTGATCTCGGCCACCGTGATCGGCGTGCTCGCGCAGCGGCTGGCGCGCACGCTGTGCCCGGCCTGCAAGGTGCGCGACGACGCCACCACGCGCGAAGCGCTCGACGAGGTGGTCAAGCCCTGGCGCCTGGGCGGCGGCGTGCGGCCGTACAAGGCCGTGGGCTGCCTGGAGTGCCGCCACACCGGCTACCGCGGCCGCGCCGGCCTCTACGAACTGCTGCTCATGAGCGACGCCGCCCGGGCCCACGTGCACCCGGCGATGGACGTGGCCGCGCTGCGCCGCCAGGCCATGAAGGAAGGCATGCGGCCGCTGCGCCTGGCCGGCGCGATGAAGGTCGCCGAAGGCCTCACCACGGTCGAGGAAGTGCTGCGCTCGACCCCCACGCTGGACTGAGTTCCGGCCGCGGGCGCGGGTGGCGCCCTTACGTGGAAACCACATCCGTGTCCAGAGGGGCGCTGCCTAGAATCGTCCGCACTACAGGTCCCTGAAGGGCCGAGGAGACGAACCTTGAAGATCAAGAGCCAGAAGGATTTCTGGTCCGGCCTCATGTTCATCGTGGTCGGCATCGCCTTCGCGTGGGGGGCCACCAACTACAGCTTCGGCTCCAGTGCCCGCCCGGGTCCCGCCTACTTCCCGTTCGGCCTGGGCATCCTGATGGCGATCCTGGGCGCGATGGTGCTCTTCAAGGCGCTCACGATCGAGGTCGAAGGCGGCGACAGGATCGGCGCCTGGGCCTGGAAGCCGCTGGGCATGATCACCGCCACGGTGGCCATCTTCGGCTGGACGCTGCCGCACATCGGCATGGTCATCGCGCTGCCCATCCTGGTGGTGGTGGCGGCGCTCGCGGGCGACGAGTTCCACTGGAAGGACGCGCTGCTCAATTCGGTCATCCTCACCGCCGGCAGCTGGGTCATCTTCATCTGGGGACTGAAGCTGACGATCCCGCTGTGGCCTTCGTTCATCGGCTGAGGGACGCGCCGGCATGGAACTCCTGAATAACCTCGCGCTCGGCTTCGGCGTCGCCTTCAGCTGGATCAACCTGGCCTACGCCTTCGGCGGCGCCGTGCTGGGCACGCTGATCGGCGTGCTGCCCGGCCTGGGCCCGGTGGCCACCATCGCGATGCTGCTGCCCAGCATCTACGCGCTAGACGCCACGCCGGCGCTCATCATGCTGGCCGGCATCTACTACGGTGCGCAGTACGGCGGCAGCACCACCGCCATCCTGATCAACGTGCCGGGCGAGTCCAGCTCGGTGGTGACCGCGATCGACGGCTACAAGATGGCGCGCCAGGGCCGCGCGGGCGCCGCGCTGGCGGCCGCCGGCCTGGGCTCGTTCTTCGCCGGCTGCGTGGGCACGGTGATCATCGCCGCCTTCGCGCCGCCGCTCACCGAGCTGGCCTTCAAGTTCGGCCCTGCCGAGTACTTCAGCCTGATGGTGCTGGGCCTCATCGGCGCCGTGGTGCTGGCCTCGGGCTCGCTGGTGAAGGCGATCGCGATGATCATCCTCGGCCTGCTGCTGGGGCAGATCAACACCGACGTCATCTCCGGCGTGCCGCGCTACAGCTTCGACATCCCCGAGCTGACCGACGGCATCGGCTTCGTCGCCATCGCGATGGGCGTTTTCGGCTTCGGCGAGATCATCGCCAACCTCGGCCAGCCGGCCGAGCACCGCGAGGTCTTCACGAAGGACGTGAAGGGCCTGTGGCCGACGAAGGACGACTTCAAGAACGCCTGGCCGGCGGTGCTGCGCGGCACCTCGCTGGGCTCGCTGCTGGGCGTGCTGCCGGGCGGCGGCGCGCTGCTGGCCTCGTTCGCGGCCTACACGGTCGAGAAGAAGACGCCCATGAAGCCGGGCGAGGTGCCCTTCGGCCAGGGCAACATCCGCGGCGTGGCGGGGCCGGAGAGCGCCAACAACGCCGGCGCGCAGACCTCGTTCATCCCGATGCTCACGCTGGGCATCCCGCCGAACGCGGTGATGGCGCTGATGGTGGGCGCGATGACGATCAAGGGCATCCAGCCCGGCCCGCAGGTGATGACCAGCAACCCGCAGCTGTTCTGGGGCCTGATCGCCTCGATGTGGGTCGGCAACCTGATGCTGGTGATCCTCAACCTGCCCCTGATCGGCATCTGGATCAAGCTGCTGACGGTGCCCTACCGCTTCCTGTTTCCGGCCATCATGGCGTTCTGCTGCATCGGCCTGTACACGCTGAACAACAGCTCCTTCGACGTCTACGTGGGCGCGCTGTTCGCCATCGTCGGCTACATCTTCTACAAGCTCTCCTGCGAGCCGGCGCCGCTGCTGCTGGGCTTCATCCTCGGGCCGATGATGGAAGAGAACCTTCGGCGCGCGCTGCTGCTCTCGCGCGGCGACTGGGGCACCTTCGTCACGCGGCCGCTGTCGGCCGGGCTGCTGGCGGCGGCGGCACTGATGATCGTCGTCGTCACGCTGCCGGCCATCAAGAGCAAGCGCGAGGAAGCCTTCCAGGACGCGGACTGACACCCGCGCCACAGCGCGGGTGTCGGCTCTTCGGCGACACTTCCGTCGATGCGCCTGCCCGCCGCCCTGGCACCCCTCGAAGGCCCCGTGTTCCGGGGCCTTTGGTTTGCCTGGCTGGCGGCCAACATGACGATGTGGATGAACGACGTCGCGGCCGCCTGGCTGATGACGACGCTCACCAGTTCGCCGGTGCTGGTGGCGCTGGTGCAGACCGCGTCCACGCTGCCGGTGTTCCTGCTCGGCCTGCCCAGCGGCGCGCTCGCCGACATCGTCGACCGGCGGCGCTACTTCGCCTCGACGCAGCTGTGGGTGTCGGTGGTGGCGCTGCTGATCGCCGGGCTGGCGCTCGCCGGTCTGCTCAGTGCCGAGCTGCTGCTGCTGCTGACCTTCCTCAACGGCATCGGGCTGGCGATGCGCTGGCCGGTGTTCTCGGCCATCGTGCCCGAGGTGGTGACGCGGCCGCAGCTGCCGGCGGCGCTGGCGCTCAACGGCATCTCGATGAACCTCTCGCGCGTGGTGGGGCCGGCGGTGGCCGGCGCGCTCATCGCCGGCGCCGGGCCGGCCTGGGTGTTCGCGCTCAACGCGCTGCTGGCGGGGGCGGCCTTCACGCTCATCGTGCGCTGGCGCGCCGAGGCGCGCACCAGCGCGCTGCCGGGCGAGCGCTTCGTCGGCGCGATGCGGGTGGGCCTGCAGCACGTGCGGCAGTCGCCGCGCATGCGCGTGATCGTGGCGCGTGTGTTCCTGTTCTTCCTGCAGGCGAGCGCGCTGCTGGCGCTGCTGCCGCTGGTGGCGCGCGGCCTGCACGGTGGCGGCGCCGCCTTCTACACGCTGCTGCTGGCCGCCATGGGCGCGGGCGGGATCGTCGCCGCGCTGTTGTTCCCGCGCTGGCGCCAGCGCTTCGACCGCGACCAGTTCCTCACCTGGGGCACGCTGGTGCACGCGGCGATGACCACCGTGGTCGTGCTGGTGCCCGAGGCCTGGCTCGCGGTGCCGGCCATCTTCACCGCCGGCATGGCCTGGATCTCCACCGCCAACACGCTGGCGATGTCGGCCCAGCTCGCGCTGCCGAACTGGGTGCGCGCGCGCGGCATGTCGATGTACCAGATGTCGCTCATGGGCGGCACCGCCTTCGGCGCCATGCTCTACGGCAAGGTGGCCGCGCTCACGAGCGTGAGCACCGCGGTGGTCGTGGCCGCCGCCGCCGGCTGCGTGCTGCTGCTGTTCGTGCGCCGCTGGTCGGTCGAAGGCGCCGACGCCGACTTCACGCCCGCGCCCACGCGCACGGTTCCCGAAGTGGCCATCGACATCGGCCCCGAGGAAGGGCCGGTGATGGTGACGGTGGAATACCAGATCGACCCCGCGCGCGCGGCCGACTTCCAGGCCGTCATGCAGCTCACGCGCGCGGCGCGGCTGCGCCAGGGCGCGCTCTCGTGGGGCCTGTTCCGCGACACCTCGCGGCCCGGCCGCTACGTCGAGTACTTCCTCGACGAGAACTGGCTCGAGCACCAGCGCCGGCTCGAACGCTTCACCGCCGCCGACGCCGAACTGCGCCAGCGCCGGCTCGAATTCCACCTCGGCCCCGAACCGCCGGGCCTGCACCGCTACGTGGCCGGCGACGGCCCCGCGCCGCGCCTGTGAAACGGCATAAGACAATCGAACCATGAGCTTCTCCCGCCCCTCGCACTTCGACTGGAACGCCGGCTACCCGAGCCGCCGGTTGCCCGTCTTCGCACGCAACGTCGTCGCCACCTCGCACCCGCTGGCGGTGCAGGCCGGCCTGCGCATGCTCCAGGCCGGCGGCAACGCGGTCGACGCCGCGGTGGCCGCCGCCGCCGTGATGACCCTGGTCGAGCCCTGCAGCAACGGCCTGGGTTCCGACGCCTTCTGCATCCTCTGGGACGGCGAGCGCCTGCACGGGCTGAACGCGAGCGGCCGTGCGCCGCAGGCGTGGACGCCCGGCTACTTCAGGCGCAAGCACGGCGCCGGCGCCACCCGCCCGCCGGTGCGCGGTTGGGACACGGTGACGGTGCCGGGCGCCGTGAGCGCCTGGGTGGCGCTGTCCGAACGCTTCGGCAAGCTGCCCTTCGCCGACCTGCTGGCGCCGGCGGCCGAGATTGCCGAACGCGGCTACGCGGTACCGGTGGTCGTCGGCGAGAAGTGGGCCGCCGCGGCGCAGGTGCCCGAACTGGTCTCGCAGCCGGGCTTCGCCGAGGTGTTCCTGCCGCACGGCCGCGCGCCCGCGGTGGGCGAGACCTTCACGCTGCCCGGGGCCGCGCGCGCGCTGCGCGCCATTGGCGAGACGAAGGGCCTGGCCTACTACGGCGGCGAGATCGCCGAGGCCATCGCCCGCGCCTCGCAGGCCGGCGGCGGCGCCCACACGGTGGCCGACTTCGCCGCCTACCGCCCCGAATGGGTGGAGCCGATCTCGAAGGACTTCGGCGGCGTCACGCTGCACGAGATCCCGCCCAACGGGCAGGGCATCTCGGCGCTGATGGCCCTGGGCATCCTCTCCCGCTTCGACGTCGCTTCGCTGCCGGCGGACGGCGTGGCCTCGCAGCACCTGCAGATCGAGGCCATGAAGCTGGCCTTCGCCGACACCTACCGCTACGTGGCCGAACCCGGCGCCATGCAGGTGAGCGCGGCGCAGCTGCTCGACGATGCCTATCTCGCCGAACGCGCGAAGCTGATCGATCCGAAGCGCGCGCAGGACTTCCCCGCCGGCAACCCGGAGTCATTGCACAGAAAAGGCGGCACCATCTACCTCACCGCCGCCGACGAGCGCGGCATGATGGTCAGCTTCATCCAGAGCAACTACATGGGCTTCGGCTCCGGTTGCGTGGTGCCCGAGTGGGGCGTCAGCCTGCAGAACCGCGGCCACGGCTTCAGCCTGGACGAGCGCAGCGCCAACGTGGTGGCGCCGGGCAAGCGGCCCTTCCACACCATCATCCCCGCCTTCGTCACCGAGAACGGCCGCCCGCTCATGAGCTACGGCGTGATGGGCGCGAACATGCAGCCGCAGGGCCACCTGCAGACGCTGGTGCGCATGGTGGCGTACCGGCAGAACCCGCAGGCCGCCTGCGACGCGCCGCGCTGGCGCTTCAACGAAGGGCTGGAGATCAACGTCGAGCAGGACATGGCGCCCGCCACCGTGCAGGGCCTGGCGGCGCTGGGCCACCGGATGGAAGTCATCCAGGACAGCTACCAGGACTTCGGCGCCGGCCAGTTCATCTGGCGCCTGGGCGACCCCGCGCGCGAAGGCTACGTCGCCGCCAGCGACCCGCGGCGCGACGGCCAGGCCAGCGGGTTCTAGGTGACGGCGATCACGGCCCCGGCCGCGCCGCCCTGGCGCGGCCTTGCGCTGGCGGCCGCCGGCTCGGTGGCGTTCTCGGGCAAGGCCATCATCGTGAAGCTGGCCTACCGGCACGGCGTGGACGCGGTGACGCTCATCATGTACCGCATGCTGTTCGCGCTGCCCTTGTTCCTGGCCATCGCGTGGTGGGCCGGGCGCGGCAAGCCCGCGCTGGAAAGGCGCGACCTGGGCGTGGTGCTGTTCCTGGGCTTCACCGGCTACTACCTGGCGAGCTTCATGGACTTCGCCGGCCTGCAGTACGTCAGCGCCAGCCTGGAGCGGCTGATCCTGTACCTGAACCCGACGCTGGTGATGCTGATGGGCGCGCTGGTGTTCAAGCACCGCATCTCGGCGCCGCGGATCGCGGCGCTGGCGGTGAGCTACGCCGGCGTGCTGCTGGTCTTCGGCCACGAGCTCAGCTTCGCCGGTGCGCAGACCGCGCTCGGCGCCGCGCTGGTGTTCGGCAGCGCGGTGAGCTACGCGGTCTACCTGGTGGCCAGCGGGGCCGAGGTGAAGAAGCTCGGCGCCCTGCGCCTCACCGGCTGGGCCAGCAGCGTGGCCTGCGTGCTGTGCATCGCCCAGTTCGCGCTGCTGCGCCCGCTGGCGGCGGCGCAGGTGGCGCCGCCGGTGGTGTGGCTCTCGCTGCTCAACGCCACGGCCTGCACGGTGCTGCCGGTGTTCATGGTGATGATGGCGATCGAGCGCATCGGACCCGCGCTGACGGCGCAGACCGGCATGATCGGCCCGCTGTCGACGATCGCGATGGGCGTGCTCATCCTGGGCGAGCCCTTCAATTCGTGGATCATCGCCGGCACGGTGCTGGTGCTGGCCGGCATCTGGCTGCTCGCGAAGGCACGCTGAACCTCGACGGAGAGACGAAAGATGGACCTGGGCATCTCGGGCAAGTGGGCGCTGGTGTGCGCCGCCAGCAAGGGGCTGGGCAAGGGCTGCGCCGCGGCGCTGGTGAAGGAAGGCGTGAACGTGGTGATCACGGCGCGCGGCGCCGAGGCGCTGGAAGCCGCGGCGGCCGAGCTGCGTGCGTTGAACGGCGCCGTGCAGGTGAAGGCGGTGGCGGGCGACATCGCCACCGAGGCCGGCCGCGCCGCCGCGCTGGCGGCCTGCCCGCAGGTCGACATCCTGGTCAACAACGCCGGCGGGCCGCCGCCGGGCGACTTCCGCGACTGGGACCGCACAGCCTGGATCAAGGCGCTGGACGCGAACATGCTGACGCCGATCGAGCTCATCAAGGCCACGGTCGACGGCATGGCCGCGCGCGGCTTCGGCCGCGTGGTGAACATCACCTCGGGCGCGGTGAAGGCGCCGATCGACTTCCTCGGTCTTTCCAATGGCGCGCGCTCGGGCCTCACCGGTTTCGTCGCCGGCACCGCGCGCCAGCCGCGGCTGGCGTCGCGCAACGTGACGATCAACAACCTGCTGCCCGGCAGCTTCGACACCGACCGCCTGCGCGCCGGCTTCGCCAGCGTGGCCGCCAAGTCGGGCCAGCCGCTGGAGAGCGTGGCCGACAGCCGGCGCAAGCTGGTGCCGGCGCAGCGCTTCGGCACCGCGGAGGAGTTCGGCGCCTTCTGCGCCTTCCTCTGCAGCGTGCAGGCGGGCTACCTCACGGGGCAGAACATCCTGCTCGACGGCGGCGCCTACCCGGGCACCTTCTAGCGCGGCGCGGCGGCCGGCGCCTTCTCTTCGAAGTGCGCCAGGAAGTGCGCCAGGTCCTCCAGGTCGGCCGGTTGCAGCCCGGCCAGCGCTTCGCCCATCGCGTTCGTGTAGCCCAGGCGCACGCCGGCGCGGAAGCCCTTCAGCGCCAGCTGCAGGTAGTCCTCGCGCTGGCCGCCGATTCGCGGCACCTGGCGGCCGCCGGCGAGGTCGGCGCCGTGGCAGCCCAGGCAGTGGTGGCGTTCGGCGAGCGCGCGGCCGCGCGCCAGGCGGGCCGCGTCGGCTTCGGCCGCGGGCCGCGGCTCGGGCTTCGGCAGCGCGGCCACGGCTTCGGAGAAGCCGCGCAGGTCGGCGTCGGTCATCGGCCGCGCCATCGCCGTCATCGCGGCGGCCATCGGGTGGTCGTTGCGGCGCCCTTCGCGGAACAGGAAGAGCTGCGTGGTGACGTAGAAGGCCGGCTGGCCGCCCAGGTGCGGTACCAGCGGCTGCGCGCTCGTGCCCTGCGCGCCGTGGCAGGCGGCGCATTGCTCGGCGTAGCGGGCCGCGTAGCCGGCAGGCTGGGCCATGGCCGCGGCCGACAGCAGCCCCGCGAAGGGGAGGAGGAAACGCTTCATCGGCTCGCGCTCTTGTCGTCGGCGCCCTGGGCCGCACGCACCTGGGCCGCATGGGGAATGGGCTCGACGGCACCGTAGCCCTGCGTCGACAGCGCCGCCGCCACCGCCGCGTAGCGGCCCGCTTCGACGAGGCCGTCGCCGGCCAGCCGGCGCGCGACGAAGGCGCCGCCGAAGGTGTCGCCGGCGCCGGTGGCATCGACTGCCTTGCAAGGATGCGGCGGAATGCGGTGCCGCTCGTCGGCCGTGGCCACGAGCGCCCCCTGCGCGCCCAGCTTGAGCGCCACCGTGCGCGCGCCCAGCGCCAGGCAATGGTCGACGATGGCCTCGGCGTCCGTCAGCCCGGTGAGCGCGGTCATGTCCTCCAGGCTGGGCAAGGCGATGTCGCAGCGGCGCAGCGCGTCGGTGATGACGGCGCGCGCCTGCTCCAGCGGCCACAGCTTCAGGCGCAGGTTGGTGTCGAAGCTGACCTGCACGCCGGCGGCGCGCGCGGCGTCGACGGCGGCGAAGGCGGTCTCGCGCGCCGCCTCGCCGATCGCCAGCGAGATGCCCGACAGGTGCAGCACGCGCGCGGCGCGGATCGCGGCCAGCGGCAGGTCCTGCGGTCGCAGCCGGCTCGCGGCCGAGCCGCTGCGCAGGAAGTGGAACTGGTGGCCCCGGTCGTCGTGGGTGACGAAGTAGACCGCGGTGAAGGCCGCCGCGTCGGTGCGCACCGACGCGTGGTCCACGCCTTCGTGGTCCCACAGCTCGCGCAGCAGGTGGCCCCAGGGGTCGTCGCCGAGCGCGCTGACGTAGGCCACGCGCGCGCCCTGGCGTGCGGCGGCGATCGCGAAGTTGGAGGTGTCGCCGCCGAAGCCCTGCAGGTACAGGCGGCCGCCGCCTTCGCCGGTCTGGTTGAACTCGACCATCGCTTCGCCGAGCGCCACGATATCGCTCATGGCCTCGAACTCGTCCAGATGCCCGCCACGATGAGCGCGAAGGCCAGCGCGTGGTAGGGCTGCGGCGCCTCGCCCAGCAGCGCGGCCGAGCCGACCGCGGCGAAGAGCGGCGTCAGGTTGCTGAAGAAGGCCGCCACCGAAGGCCCGGCCGCCGCCACGCCCAGGCCCCAGGCGCGATAGGCCAGGATCGACGGCCCGATCGCCACGTAGGCCAGCGCCCAGGGCAGCAGCGGCGTCCAGCGCATTGCGTGGCTGCTGGTGGCCGCCTCGCCGGCGGCGGCGGCACTGGCGAAGACGAGGCCGAAGACCGTCTGCAGCAGGATGAACTCGGCCCAGTTCCAGGCCGGCCTTTCGGCGCCGGCCATCGAAGGCGGCGGCTTCGCCAGCTGCCAGCTGTAGATGGCCCAGGCGAAGGCGGCGAGCAGGATCCAGGCGTCGCCCGGCACCAGGTGGATGGCGCCCAGCTGCGACCATTGCCCGCGCGAGAGCACCACCAGCACGCCGGCCAGCGAGACCAGCGCGCCCAGGCCCTGCATGGCGCGCGGCTTCACGCCGTAGCCGACGGCGCCCACCAGCAGCATCCACAGCGGCGTGCTGGCGGCGATGAGCGTCACGTTGATCGGTGTGGACGTCTGCAGTGCCAGGTACTGCAGCGCGTTGTAGCTGCCCACGCCCAGGAGGCCCAGCAGCGCCAGCGGCTTCCAGCGCGCCAGCACCTGGGCGCGCCGTTCGGGAGTGCCCAGCGCGCGCCAGCCCAGCGGCAGCAGCAGCGCCAGCGCCAGCCACCAGCGGATGCAGTTCAACAGCAGCGGCGGCATGCTGGTGGCGAGCGCGCGGCCGACGATGGCGTTGCCCGCCCACAGCAGGGGCGGCACCGTGAGCAGCAGCGCCACCCGGGGAGTGACCTTGTTCATGCGTCGGGCCGCGGCCGGCCGCAGTTCCAGCAGAGTTCGAACGGCCCTTCGACGATCTCGTGGCACCCGGGGCAGGCCCAGGTGCGCGAAGGCGCGTGCCGCCATTCGGCGAGCAGCGCCTCGGCGTGCGACCACTGCGCGTCGTCCTCGACCCAGACCTCGGGCAGGCTCTGGTCGGGCGGGATCTCGCCGGCGATGCCGCTGGCGTAGGCCCGCTGCACGCAGGCGGCCACCCCGGCGGCCGAGAGCTGGTCGGCCCAGAGGGTGGCGAGGACGAGGTTCGGAGCCTGCATCAAGCGCTTCATGACCTGGCCGATGTTGCCATGGCTCGAATGCCTTAACCTTCCGGCCGGTTCAACAGGAGTGCCCCCATGCCCCGCGCCATCCAGATCACCGAATACGGCGGCCCCGAGAAGATGAAGCTCGTGGACCTGAGCGTCGGCCAGCCCGGCCCCGGCGAGATCCTCATCCGCCACAAGGCCTGCGGCCTGAACTTCATCGACGTCTACCAGCGCACCGGCCTCTACCAGAACCCGCTGCCGCTGACCCTGGGCATGGAAGCCTCGGGCGTGGTGGAGGCGGTGGGCGATGGCGTCACCCACCTGAAGGCGGGCGACCGCGCGGCCTACGCCGCCAACCCGCCCGGCGCCTACACGGAAATGCGCGTGATGCCGGCGCGGAACGTGGTGCGCCTGCCCGACGCGATCGACTTCGAGACTGGCGCCGCGATGATGCTGAAGGGCCTGACCGCGCAGTACCTGCTCAAGCGCACGCTGCCGGTGGAAGGGCTGGAGAAGGGCGACTACGTGCTCTTCCACGCCGCCGCCGGCGGCGTGGGCCTCATCGCCTGCCAATGGGCGAAGGCGCTCGGCCTCAAGCTCATCGGCACCGCGGGCAGCGCCGCCAAGTGCCAGCTCGCGCTGGAGCATGGCGCGGCGCACGCGATCGACTACTCGAAGGAGGACTTCGTCGCCCGCGTGAAGGAGATCACCGGCGGCCAGGGCGTGAAGGTGGTCTACGACTCGGTCGGCAAGGACACCTGGGAAGGCAGCCTCAACTGCCTGCGCCCGTTCGGCCTGATGGCCAGCTTCGGCAACGCCAGCGGCCCGGCGCCGGCCTTCGCGCCCGGCATCCTGGGCGCCAAGGGCTCGCTCTACGTGACGCGGCAGACGCTGTTCACGCACATCGCCACGCGCGAACGCAACCAGCAGATGGCCGACGACCTGTTCGCGGTGGTGACCAGCGGCGCGGTGAAGATCCGCATCGACCAGCGCTACCCGCTGGCCGAGGTGGCGCAGGCCCACCGCGACCTGGAGTCGCGCAAGACCACGGGCTGCACGATCCTCACGCTCTAGCCTTGGCGCGCAGCCGGTAGACGGCGAGCTGGCCGCCCCACCAGCGGCCGGTCTCGGCGATGAAGGCCGCCACCGGCTGCCCGTGGCGCGCCGGGTGGTCGGGCCGGATCGCGGCCCAGCCGCGGTGGGTGACGGTGACGCGCGTGCCTTCCCCCGCCGGCTCGAACTGCACTTCCACCTCGGTGCGCTCGACGGGTGCGAAGGTGGCGTTGCGCCATTCGAAGACGATGCGCGAAGGCGGCTGCCAGGCGAGCACGCGGCCGATTTCCTGCGCCGGCCCGGCGGCGTCGCCGGCGGTGCTTTCGAAGACGCGGCCGCCTTCGCGCGGCTCGATGGCGATGAGCGCGCGGTCGCCCGTCACGTGGCGGTACTGCGGGCCGCGCCGCCACCAGAGGTCGATCTCGGTGGTGAAGATCTCGAATGCGAGCGCCGGCGGCACCGGCACCATGACCGTGGCGCGCGCCTGGTCGCCGGCCTTCATGTCCTGCGGATCGCGCCCAGCGAGGCCAGCGGCGCCAGCGAGCCCAGGAACAGCGCGTGGTACCAGAAGGGGAACCTGCCCCACAGACCGTAGTGCACCGGCAGGAAGAAGAGCGTCAGCAGCAGCGCGAACAGCGTGACGGCGGCCGTCTTCTGCCCGCCCAGGCGCGAACAGACCCAGCCGGCCAGCAGCGAAGCCGCCGCCCCCACCGCCAGCCGGCCCCACAGCATGGCCCCGGTGAAGGCCATCGCCGCTTCCGCCGCGGCGTAGTCGCGCACGAAGACGCGCAGGCCGAAGTTGCCGATGGTGGCGAAGACGAACCAGGCCAGGAAGCCGGCGAGGATGGCAAGGGCAGGGCGGATCATGCGGTGTTCCGGCGCGTGCCGCCGCGCGCGGCGCGGCCCTCGGCGTGCGCGCTGAAGGCGGCGAGCTGGTCCTGCCAGAGGCCGCCGATGGCATCGACCCAGCGCTGCAATGCCGCGAAGCCTTCGGGCCGCAGGCGGTACAGGCGCACGCGCGCGTCGTGCTCGTGCTCGTCGGCGGCGACGAGGCCGCTCCTGCGCAGCTGGCGCAGGTGGCGGCTGAGCGCCGGCGGCGTGACGGCCAGCGTTTCGGCCAGTTCGCCGGCGCGGTGCGGCCGCTTGCGCAGCAGGTCGACCACCGCGCGCCGGGTGGGGTCGGCCAGCGCGGCCAGGGCTTCGTCGAGCGCGGCGCGGGTCATGAAGCGCTGCGCAGGCGCTGGCTGAACCACCAGACGTGGCCTTCGAAGTCCTGCGCGCCGTAGCTGCGGTCGGCCCAGTAGTCCTCTCCGTAGTCGTGCACGGCGGGTTCGGAGACGATGGTGGCGCCCTTGGCGCGCGCGTTCGCGCAGTGGGCGTCGACGTCGTCCACGTAGAGCATCAGCCCCTGCGTGTTGCCGCCGGCGGACAGCGGGCTCAGCATGCGCTGGCCGAAGCGCGCCGGGGCGTCGGCCGGCTCCTCCTGGCCCACCATGACCAGGCCTTCGCCGTACTCGAGCTCGCTGTGCACGATGCGGCCGCCTTCGCCTTCGACCTTGAGCCGCAGCGTGAAGCCGAAGGCTTCGCACAGCCAGTCGATCGCCTTCGCGGCGTCGCGGTAGTAGAGGCCGGAGGAGATGCGCGGCCAGTCGGGGGGTGTCGGCTTCATGGTCGGGGCTGCGGTTTGCGGATGCATCTTCGCAATATTTAACCGCTGCGTCAACAAATCCGGGGCCCCCGGGACAGGCGATGCGGTCCTCTAGACTGCGCGCCGATGCCGCCGCTGCCGTCACCGTCGATCGCGCGCCGCGCCTTGCTGGCCGCCCCTTGGCTGTGGAGTGCCGGGCGGGTGGCCGCGCAGGCGGACCCGGCCGCTGCCGCGGCCAGCGCACCCGCCCCGGCCTGCGGCTGGTGCCGCGAGAAGCTGCACACGGTGGACACGTTGCGGCGCGCGCTGCCGGCGGCCTGGTCGGTGGCCAGCGAGCCCGAGCCGGTGATGGGCGGCGAGATGCTGGTCGTGCGCGCCGGCCCGAAGGACGCGCCGCCGCTGCTGCTGGTGCACGGCCTGGGCCAGAACGGCTTCACCGACTGGATGCCGGTGCTGCCCGCGCTGGCGCGGCGCTGGCGCGTGCTGGCGGTGGACCTGCCGGGCTTCGGCTACTCGACCTCGCCGCTGGCCAAGTACTCGCCGACGAACTACGCGCGCGTGCTGGCGCGCCTGCTCGAACGCGAAGGCACCGGCCCGGTCACGGCGGTCGGCCATTCGCTGGGCGGCGCGGTGCTGCTGCGGCTGGCGGCCGAGCAGCCGCAGCAGGTGGCGAAGCTGGTCGTCGTCGACTGCGCCGGCATCCTGCAGCGCACCGCGTTCAGCAAGCACGGTGCGGCCTTGCCGCTGGCGGTGGAGAACATGCCCGAGCCGCTGAAGGAGCCGGTGGCGCGACTGCGCGACCTGGGCAGCCTGATCGTCGAGCGCGTCTTCGGCCTGCCGCGCGACCCCACGCGCGTGCTGCGCGAGAACGAGCCGCTGTGGGCGCTGACGCTGCACGACCGCTCGACCGTGAACGCAGCGCTCGCGCTCGTCGACGAGGACTTCAGCGCCGTCGTGCACCGGCTGGCGCAGCCGGTGCAGCTGATCTGGGGCGAGGCCGACGCGGTGGCGCCGCTGCGCACCGGCGAGCTGCTGGCGCGCCGGCTGCCGCGCGCCGCGCTCGCCACGCTGCCCGGCGTGGGCCACACGCCGATGGAAGGCGCGCCCGACGACTTCCAGCGCCTGCTCCTGAAGGCGCTGCAGGAAGACCCGCCCCTGCGCGCGCCGCCGCCGGCACCGCCCGCGGCGACCGAGGACCTGGAGTGCCGCAACCTGGTCGACCGCCGCTACAGCGGCCGCTTCCGCGAGGTGCGCCTCGAGAACTGCACCGCGATCCGCCTGACCGACCTGGTGGCCGATCGCATCGTCGTGCGCGACTCGATCGTGCAGATGCTGGGCGTGCGGGTGGCCGCCGAGGACGTGGCGGTCGAGGTGGTGAACTCCGAGCTCGTCGCCACCGCCTGCGACTTCGGTGGCCGCGTGGCGCTGCGCAGCGACCTCGGGCGCCTCGACTTGGCCGGCGTGAAGCTGGCCGCGCAGGGCTTCGGCGTGCAGGCGCTCGGGCGTTCGCGCTTCGTGGTCTCGGTGAGCGAACTGCGCGACGCCTTCGGCACCGCCTGGTGGCACGACGACCGCGAGCTGGAGAACGAGGTGCTGGACCTGCGCCGCCCTTGAAGCGGCGCGCCTTTCAGTCGGCGACGGCGGCGCGGTAGGCATGCCAGGAGGCATGTCCCACCACCGGCCCGGCCACCAGCAGCCCGGCGAACCCCGGCAGCAGCGCCAGCCCCACCACGAGCGCGATCAGGAAGGCCCACCAGGCCATCACCAGCGGCTGGCCCAGCACCAGCCGCATGCTGGTGAGGCCGGCCGTGATGGCGTCGGTCTGGCGGTGCAGGATCATCGGGATCGCGACCACGCTGACGGCGAAGATGAGGGTGGCGAAGACCGCGCCCACGGCGGCCCAGGCGACCGCGAAGCCCAGGTTCTCGGGGTCCAGCAGCGCCAGCAGCGAGCCGCGGAAGTCGGGCATGCCGTCGAAGCTGACCGCGAACACCACCAGCGTCGCGCGGCCCCACAGCATCTCCAGCACCAGCAGCACGAAGCCGAAGATGCCGAGCTGGCCGGTGCGCGTGTCCCAGGCCAGCAGCGAGTCGCCGAAGTCGGGCTTCTCGCCCGCCTCCAGCCGCTGGCTGGCGCGGTACAGGCCCAGGCAGAGGAAGGGGCCGACCAGCAGGAAGCCGGCCGACAGCGCCAGCGTGTAGGCGGGCGCGGTCTCGAAGACCTTGAGCAGCGCCCAGCCCATGACCATGAAGCAGGCACCGTAGAAGAGGCCGATCGCCGGGCAGCGGCGGAAGTCCTGCCAGCCCAGGGCCAGCCAGCGCAGCGGGTCGGCGAAGCCGAGGCGGCGCAGCACGATGGGCGGTGGCGCGGCCGAATCGGCCACCGGAGCGACCGGCGGGGCGGCAGGCGCCGGGGCCGGCGCGGCGGGGGCGGGTGCGGGTTCGGCGGTCATCGGCAGGCAGCGGGAGCGACGGTACGTTCGCCGCCGCGGCCCGTCCATCGGGGCGCGCCCGCCCCGGGGCTGTCGGCGGTCAGTCTTGGTCGTCTCCGGGCGGCCGGCGGCCGCGCCAGACCGAACGCAGCAGCATCAGGCCGCCGAACACCGCGCCCAGGAAGCCGACGAGGCCGAAGGCCGGCAGCCCCAGCAGCGTGGGGCCGCCGCCGACCGTCATGACGATCGAGGAGCCGATGATGAGTGCCGCGATCACCAGCGCCAGTGCCAGCCGGCTGGCCGCGCGGTCGAGCTGGTCGCCGGCGCGCCGCAGGTCGGCCACCTCGATGCCCACGTGCACGCGGCCGTGGCGCGCGCGCCGGATCAGCTGCGAGAGGTCCTGCGGCAGCCGCGCCGCGGTCGCGACGCTGTCGCGCAGCGAATCCCAGCCGCGCGCGGCCAGCGCCTGCGGCCGGTAGCGCGCGCGCACCGCCGCGCGCAGCAGCGGCTGCGCCTCGGTGGCCATGTGGAAGCCGGGGTCGAGCGCGCGCCCCATGCCTTCGAGCGAGATGAAGGCCTTGATGAGCAGCGCCAGATCGCCCGGCAGTGCCAGCCGGTGCTCGCGCAGGATGGTCGTCACGTCGGCCAGCATCTGGCCCAGGTGCAGCTGTGCCAGCGGCGTGCCGTGGTACTGCTCGACGAAGGCTTCGATCTCGTCTTCGAGCTGGCCGAAGTCGATGCCGCGGTGGTGGTCGCCGGTCCAGTCGATCAGCACGTCGGCCACCGCCTGCGGCCGTTTCTCCACCAGGCCGAGCAGCAGGTTGAGCAGCTCGTCGCGGCGGCGGCGCGAGAGCTGGCCGACCATGCCGAAGTCGATGATCGCGATCCGGTTGCCCGGCAGGTAGAACACGTTGCCGGGGTGCGGGTCGGCGTGGAAGAAGCCGTCCTCGACGATCATCTTCAGCACCGCGCGCGCGCCGCGCCGCGCCAGCAGCGGCGCGTCGAAGCCTTCCCGGCGGATGCGTTCCAGGTCCTCGCCCGGCACGCCGTCGACGAAGTCCTGCACGTTGACGCGCTCGCCGGTGTGCTGCCAGTGCACGCGCGGGATCACCACCTCGGGCAGCGACGCCAGGTTGGCGGCGATGCGCTCGGCATGGCGGCATTCGGCGGCCAGGTCCAGCTCGCGCTTGAGCGAGCGCGCGAACTCGCGCACCAGCAGTCGCGGGCGGTAGGGCCTGAGCGCCGGCCAGTCCTGTTCCACGCTGCCGGCCAGGCGTTCGAGCAGCCGCAGGTCGGCCGCGATCACGTCCTGGATGCCGGGGCGGCGCACCTTCACCACCACCTCGGTGCCGTCCTTCAGCTGCGCGCGGTGCACCTGGGCGATGGAGGCCGCGGCCAGCGGCATGGCGTCGAAGCGCGCGAAGACCGCCTCGGGCTCGCCGCCCAGGTCTTCGCGCAGCTGCGGCCGCAGCTGCTCCAGCGGCACCGCGGGCACGCGGCTGTGCAGCTTGTTGAACTCGGCGATCCAGTCGGGGCCGAAGAGGTCGGCGCGGCCGGCCAGGATCTGGCCCAGCTTCACGAACGCGGGGCCCAGCTCCTCGAGCGCGCGCCGCACCTGCGCCGGCGGCTCGATGCGGGCCAGGTCGGCCGCGTGCTCGATGTGCAGCGCGTGGCCGGCCTTGTCGAGCGCGTCGGCCAGGCCCAGGCGGCGCACCAGGTCGCCCAGCCCGTGGCGCGCGAGCACGGCCACGATCTCCTGCGCGCGCCCCAGGTCGCGCGTGCCGCCCAGGGTTTCGATCAGCATGACCCGGGCAGTATCTACCCGGCGCGCCGCACGCGCAGCAGCTCGTCCAGCACCAGGCCGATGGCGCCCGCCGTGATCGCCGCGTCGGCGACGTTGAAGCTCGGGAAGTAGCCGCCGGGGAACAGCGGCGCCAGGAAGCCGAAGCGGAACTGCAGGAAGTCGACCACGTAGCCGTGCATCATGCGGTCCAGCACGTTGCCGAGCGCGCCGCCCAGGATCATCGCCACCGAGAAGCAGAACAGGCGCTGGCCGGCGTGGCGCTTGAGCAGCCAGACCATGAACGCCGAGGCCGCCAGCCCGAGTCCGATGAAGAACCAGCGCTGCCAGCCCGAGGCCTGGTGCAGGAACGAGAAAGCGGCGCCGGTGTTGTGGGCGCGCACGAGGCTGAAGAAGTCTGTGACCGGCCGCACGTCGTTGAGCTGGAACCAGCCCAGCACCATCGTCTTGGTGAACTGGTCGGCCAGGATGACGACGAGGGCCAGGCCCAGCCAGAGCGTCAGGCGGCCGCCGGCGCGCGCAGAAGAAGCCATGTGGAAGGTGGTCGGGCGCGCCGTGGCGGCGCGCGCTTTCGGGGAAAGGAATGCAGGGCGCTACTGTAGCGTGGCGTCGGGCCGTGCCGCGGAGGCGGGCAGCCAGCGCAGCAGCGCCGCGTAGAGCGTCTCCGGGTCGACCGGCTTGGGCACGTGGTCGTTCATGCCCGCGGCCAGGCAGGCTTCGCGGTCGTCGCCGAAGGCGTTCGCGGTCATCGCGATCACGGGCACCGTGCAGCCCCGGCGCCGCAGCTCGCGCGTGGCGTCCAGGCCGTCCAGCACCGGCATCTGCATGTCCATCAGCACCAGCGCGTAGGGCCGCGCGAGCGCCATCTCGACGGCACGGCGGCCGTCGGCGGCCAGGTCGACCGCCAGGCCGGCGGATTCGAGCAGCGCGATGCCGACCTCCTGGTTGATCGGGTTGTCCTCGGCCAGCAGCACGCGGGCGCCGGCGTGCCGGCGGTGCAGCAGCAGCTCGGCGCTTCCGGGCGCCGGCCTGGGCTCGGGGGTGCCGCCGGCCGGGTGCACCACCTGCAGCAGCGTCTGCACGAGCTGCGTTCCGGTGATCGGCTTCGCGAGCACGAGGTCGAAGCCCGCGTCGAGCGCCTGCCGGCGCAGCGCGTCGCCGTCAGCGTCGGCGAGCAGGATCGACGGCGGCCGCGCCGGGCCCAGCATGCGCTGCAGCGCCTGCAGGGTCTGCAGGCCGTCCATCGGGGCCATGCGCCAGTCGACGAGCAGCGCGTCCCAGCCCAGGCCGGCGGCCTGCGAGCGCTCGGCCAGCGCCAGCGCTTCCGGCCCCGAAGCCGCGACGTCCACCACGAGGCCGGCCGCCTGCAGGCGTTCGGCGAGGGCCTGGCGCGACGCCTCCAGGTCGTCGACCAGCAGCACGCGGCGGCCGGCGAGCCGGGTCTCGGGCACCGGCGCGGGCGCCAGCGCCAGGCGGGCGGTGAACCAGAAGCGGCTGCCGGCGCCCGGGCGGCTCTCGACGCCGGCGTCGCCGCCCATCAGCAGCGCCAGGTGGCGCGTCAGCGCCAGCCCGAGGCCGGTGCCGCCGTGGCGCCGGCTGGTCGAGCTGTCGCCCTGCTCGAAGGCATTGAACAGCCGCGCCAGGCGCCCGGGTTCGATGCCGGGCCCGGTGTCCTGCACCTCGAAGCGCACCAGTTCGCGCTCGCCGGCCGCGCCGGCGCGGCGCGCGAGCACGCGCACCCAGCCGCGGTCGGTGAACTTCACCGCGTTCGACAGCAGGTTGAGCAGCGCCTGCGCCAGCCGCGTGGGGTCGCCGCGCAGGCGGTCGGGCACGTCGCCGCCGTCCAGCACCAGCTCGAGCCCCTTGGCCTGCGCCGCCGGCAGCACCATCTCCACGGTGCGCGCGGCCAGTTCGTCGAGCGAGAACTCCAGGTCCTCCAGCTCGAGCCGGCCGGCCTCGATCTTGGACAGGTCGAGGATGTCGTTGAGGATCTGCATCAGGTGCTGCGCCGAGCCCGTCACCATGGCCAGCCGTTCGCGTTGCGCGGGTTCGTGCGCTTCACGCTCCAGCAGGTGGGTCAGGCCGAGGATGGCGTTCATCGGCGTGCGGATCTCGTGGCTCATGTTGGCCAGGAAGGCACTCTTGGCGCGGTTCGCGGCCTCGGCGCGGTCGCGTTCGACGAGCAGCAGGTCGTGCGCGCTCTGGAGCGCGAACTCGGCGCGCTTGAGCGCCGTGACCTCGAAGGCCAGCACGAAGACGCCGCGCACGCGGCCGTCGGCGCCACGGTCGGGCAGGTAGTGCGCCAGGAAGTGCAGCGGCGCGCCATGCGGCCTGGGTGTCTCGCATTCGAACTGCAAGGCCTGGCCGGCGAGCGCCTGCGCCAGGTGCGGACCCACCTGGGTGGCGAAGTCGCCCGCGACGAGCTCGGACGCGTGGCGCCCGAGCGCCTGCTCCGGCACCACTTCCCACCACTCGCAGAAGCCGCGGTTCGCGAAGCGGCAGCGCAGCTCGCGGTCCCAGTAGGTGACGTGGCCGGGCAGGGCGTCGGTGATGGCCCGCACGAAGCGCCCGGCTTCGCCCAGTTCCTCGTTGGCCTGCTGCAGCGAGACCGTGCGCTCCTCCACCAGCTCTTCGAGCCGGTGGCGGTGCGATTCCAGTTCGGCGATCAGCGCGCGCTGCGCCGTGATGTCGCTGATCGACACCACCACCGCGATCGCCCCGCCGCGCTGCGGGTCGTTCACCGGCTCGGCGTTGATGCGCCACCAGCGCTCCTCGCCCCGGGGACCGCGCGCGCGCCGCTCCAGGCCGCGCTGCGGCTCGCCGGTGGCGAAGACGACGGCCGCCGGCATGCGCTCGTCGGCCAGCGGCTCCAGCGTCCGCTCGTCGACCAGGAACCAGCCGGCGATGCCGTTGCCCCGACCGAGCACCGCGCCTTCGAGCGCGCCCAGCAGCTGCGCCGCGGCCGCGTTGTGCGTGAGCACGCTGCCGGCGGCGTCGAACACCAGCACCGCTTCGGAGAGGGCCCTCACCACCGAGCGGTAGTGCGCCTCGCTTTCGCGCAGCGCCCGTTCGGTGCGTTCCTGCTCGGTGATGTCGCGTGCGACGCCGAACAGGCCGACGATGCGGCCCTCGGCGTCGCGCAGCGGGCCCTTGGTGCACAGGCTCAGCGCCACGCCGCCGCCGGGCAGCGCCAGCCGCTCGGCGAAGCGGCGGTTGGCTCCTTCGCGCAGCACGGTCTCGTCGTTGGCCTTCAGCGTGGCGGCGGTGGCGGCGTCGAAGATGTCGGCGTCGGTGCGGCCGATCACGTCCTCGCCGGCACGCCCCACCTGGCGCGACGCGGCCCGGTTGAACATCAGGTAGCGGCCGGCCAGGTCCTTGACGAAGATGGTGTCGCCCGAATGCTCGGTCACCGCCTCCAGCAGCTGCAGCGTGCGCAGCCGCTCGGCCTGCTCGCGGCGTTCGGCCTCGGCGCTGCGCAGGCGCTGCCGCTGCGCCGCCAGGCGCCACAGCGCGAACAGCGCCAGGCCCGCCGCCGCGGTGAGGCCCAGTGCCCAGCGCGCGCCGGTCCAGGCCGGCGCGTCCACCTCGCTGCGGTCCTGCTTGACCACCATCCACCAGTTGGTGCCGACGATGCCGCGCAGCACCGCGACGACCTTCTCGCCGCGGTAGTCGACGGCGTCGAACGGCTCCCCGGGGGGCACCTCGCCGCGCAGGACGCGTGCCGCCGGCAGCGGCGACGTGGCCACCGGCACGGACAGCGGGACTGCGGCGGGCGCAAGCAGGCGCCGTTCGCTCAGCGCCAGGAGGACGGGTCCTTCGAGCCGCCAGAGCACCGTCTCGCCGCTCTTGCTGGGCACGGGCCAGCCGCGCAGGATGGGGAACAGCAGGCGCTGCGGGTCGGAGCGCAGCACCAGCGCCGTGACCGGCGGGTTGCCGCTGTTGAGCAGCGGCACCACCAGGTCCAGCCGCAACGCGTCGGCGCCGCCTTCGGCGCGCAGGCCGGTGCTCAGGCGTGGCTCGCCCGTGTCCAGGGCCGCCCGCACCGCCGCCTGCAGGTCGGGTGGGGCCGGTCCGACGTCGCCGGATTCGGAAACGAAGACCTCGCCCTGCGCGTCGACCGCGAGCGCTCTGTCGGCGTCGATGGCGCGCCGCAGGTCGGCGGCACGCGCCAGCAGCCGGCGGCGCGCGTCCTCGTCGTGCCGGGTGAACCACAGCCGGGCCATTTCGGCCGGCATGGTGCTGGTGCTGATGAAGCGCGCGATGGCCAGCCGCTCGCGCACCCAGCTCTCCACCTGCGCCTGGCGCAGGTCGGCCACCGCCTGCAGTTCGGCGCGGGCGGCGTCGCGCGCCGTGACGAATCCGCGCGCGACCCCGGCCACCATGAGCGCCAGCACCACCAGCACCGCCAGCACCAGCGGCACCATGTAGGCGCGCGGGATGCGGTGCTCCGGTTGCTGCATGGGACCGCCGGCGGCCGGGGCGGCCGCCTCAGGCGAACCTTCGCTGCTCGCCGGTGCCGAACAGGTTGCCCGTGCAGCGGCCGCAGAGCGCCGGATGGGCCGCGTCGGCGCCGACGTCGTCGCGCCAGTGCCAGCAGCGTTCGCACTTGCGGCCGGCGGCCGGCTTCGCCGCCACCGTGAGCTCCGCGCCCGGGGCCAGCGTGGCCGCCGAGACGATGAGCACGAAGCGCAGGTCCTCGCCCAGCGCGGCCAGCAGCGCGTGGTCCTCCGGCGGCGCCTGCAGCGCCACCGCCGCCTGCAGCGAGGAACCCACCGCGCCGGTGCCGCGCAGCACCTCGATCTCCTTGTTGACCGCGTCGCGCACGGCGCGGATGCGCGCCCACTTCGCCAGCAGCGCCGCGTCGGGCGCCGGGAAGTCGAGGTAGGTCTCGGTGAAGATCGAAGGCGTGTGGCCCACCAGCGCCCAGGCCTCTTCGGCGGTGAAGCTGCAGAAGGGCGCCATCCAGCGCAGCATGGCCTGCGTGATGGTGGACAGCGCGGTCTGCGCGCTGCGCCGCGCCAGGCTCTTCGGCGCGGTGGTGTAGAGGCGGTCCTTCAGCACGTCGAGGTAGAACGCGCCCAGGTCTTCCGAGCAGAAGACCTGCAGCTTGGCCACCACGGGGTGGAACTCGTAGACCTCGTAGTGCTTCAGGATCTCGGCCTGCAGCTCGGCCGTGCGCGCCAGCGCCCAGCGGTCGATCTCCAGCATCTCGCCTTCGGGCACCGCGTCCTTCGTGGCGTCGAAGTCGGAGGTGTTGGCGAGCAGGAAGCGCAGCGTGTTGCGGATGCGGCGGTAGGCGTCGACCACGCGCGCCAGGATCTTGTCGTCGCCGGCGATGTCGCCCGAATAGTCGGAGGCTGCCACCCAGAGGCGGATGATCTCGGCGCCGAGCTTCTTGCTCACCGCCTGCGGCTCGATGCCGTTGCCGAGCGACTTGCTCATCTTGCGGCCCTGGCTGTCGACCGTGAAGCCGTGCGTGAGCAGGCCGCGGTAGGGCGCGCGGTCGTACAAGGCGCAGGCCAGCAGCAGCGAGCTGTGGAACCAGCCGCGGTGCTGGTCGTGGCCTTCCAGGTAGAGGTCGGCCTCGGGGCCTTCGGCGTGGTGACCCTGCGGGTGTTCCTTGCGCAGCACGTGCTCGAAGGTGCTGCCGCTGTCGAACCACACTTCCAGGATGTCGCTGCTCTTCGTGTAGTGCGGCGCGTCGGCGGCGCCCAGGATCTCTTCGACCGTGGCGCGGCTCCAGGCCTCGATGCCGCCGGCTTCCACGATGTCGGCCGCGCGGTCCAGGATCTCCATCGTCTTCGGGTGCAGCTCGCCCGTTTCCTTGTGCAGGAAGAAGGGCAGCGGCACGCCCCAGCTGCGCTGGCGGCTGATGCACCAGTCGGGCCGGTTGGCGATCATGTCGCGCAGGCGGGCGCGGCCGTTTTCCGGGTAGAAGCCGGTGGCGTCGATCGCCTCCAGCGCCATCTGGCGTAGCGTCTTCTTCGCCTTGTCCTTCGTGAAGACGCCTTCACCCTCGTCCATGCGCACGAACCACTGCGACGCCGCGCGGTAGATCACCGGGCTCTTGTGACGCCAGCAATGCGGGTAGCTGTGCGTGATGGTGTCGCTGGCCAGCAGGCGGCCGGCGTTGCGCAGCGCCTCGACGATGACCGGCACCGCCTTCCAGATGTCCTGGCCGCCGAAGAGCGGGAAGTCGGCGGCATAGCGGCCGTTGCCCTGCACCGGGTTCAGGATGTCGTCGAACTTCAGGCCGTGGGCGACGCAGGAGTTGAAGTCGTCCAGGCCGTAGGCCGGGCTGCTGTGCACGATGCCGGTGCCGTCTTCCGCCGTCGCGTAGTCGGCCAGGTAGACCGGCGAGAGGCGGTCGTAACCCGGGTCCACCCGGCTCAGCGGATGGCGGAAGTTCAGGCCGCCGAGCTTCTCGCCCTTCGTCGTCGCCAGCACCTGGCCCTGCAGGCCGAAGCGCGCCAGGCACTTTTCCACCAGCACCGCGGCCAGCACGAGCAGGCCGCGGTCGGTGTCGACGAGCGCGTAGTCCAGCGCCGGGTTCAGGTTGAGCGCCTGGTTGGCCGGGATCGTCCACGCGGTGGTGGTCCAGATGACCGCGAAGGCCGGCTTCGCGAGCGACGGCAGGCCGAAGGCGGCGGCCAGCTTCGCCGGCTCGGCGCATTCGAAGGCGACGTCGATCGTCTGGCTCTTCTTGTCGGCGTACTCGATCTCGAACTCGGCCAGCGAGCTGCCGCAGTCGAAGCACCAGTAGACGGGCTTCAGGCCCCGGTAGACGAAGCCGCGCTCGATGACACGCTTGAAGGCACGGATCTCGCCCGCCTCGTTGCGCGGGTCCATCGTGGCGTAGCGGTGCGCCCAGTCGCCGAGCACGCCCAGGCGCTTGAAGTCGGCCATCTGGAGCGCGATCTGCTCGGTGGCG
>CAYVXO010000074.1:0-24813 GCA_964454485.1 uncultured Rubrivivax sp. | reverse complement strand
GTCGACGTAGCTGGTGCCGCCGACGAGCGAGGCGTTCACCTTCGTGCCGCCGCGGAACACGTTGTAGCCGCTGGCGCCGCTCACCGCGCCCCAGGCGACGGTCATCGAGGTGTTCGTCGCGTTCGAGGTCGCCACGCCGGTGGGCGCCGGCAGCGTACCGCCGCCGCCACCACCACCGCCGCCGCCCGTGCCGGAGGCCACGCGGTCCACCATCGCCTTCAGCGCCGCCACCTGCGTGCCGCCCTTCTGCGCGAAGCTGCTGCCGTACCAGCCCACCCAGTCGAAGCAGGCGTTGGGGTTGGGCAGCGTGCCGCTCGCCGCCGTGGCGTGCGTCGTGTTGTCCACCTTCGTCTGCGGGAACAGCACGACGATGCGGTTGGTGTCGGCCCAGCGCGTGTAGCCGGTGTTCTTCACGAAGGCGGTGCCGATGTCGCCCGTGTCCTGCTTGCAGCCGTGCAGCGCCACGTGCAGCCGGCAGGGGTTGCCGGCGGCGCAGGTGGCCGGCACGTAGATCCAGCCGGTGGCCGCCATGCCGGCGTTGGTGGTGAAGGCGGTCTGGTCGAACTCGATGTAGTTGCCGGCCGCCGGCGCGTCGTTGCGCGCATCGAGCGTGCCGTAGAAGGCCGACAGCACCGCCTTCGCGCCGTCGTAGCCGCAGTTGGCGATGTAGGGCGACGCGGTGCTGCCGCAGGCGTTGTTGCCGGAAGCGTCGAAGTCGGTCGGGAACACGTGCGCCGTGCTGGCGCGCTGCACGAACTGCAGGTTGGCCGCTGCGACGCCGTTGTTCTGGTACTGCGTGCGCACCGCGCTCATCGGGTTCGGGCCGACGGTGGTGTCGCTGCTGCCGACGAAGAGGAAGACCTTCTGCGAAGCGACGTTGCTCTTCGCGTCGATGAGCGAGCCGCTCCAGTTGTTGATGTCGCCCTGCATCGTGGACAGCATCGAACTGGAGATGCTCGCGTTGTACATGCAGGCCGTGTAGTTGCTGTGCCCGGCGCACATGTACGGCCCGCCGGCGAACACGCCCACGCCCTTGAAGGTGGACGAGAAGGCATACCCCAGCTGGTTGGCCATGAAGCCGCCCGCCGAGAGCCCGCTCACGGTGATGCTGCCGGCTTCGATGTTGAGCGCCGGCAGCGCCACCGCAGCGCCAGCGGTGCCACCCCAGAAGATCAGGCACGCCGCAACGCTGGAACGCACGATGTCCATCGCAGTCTCCTCGTGTCACCGACTGGAGCCCCCTCCCGGAGGGGGCTCGGGGGAGCGGTGCTTAAGCGGCGAGCCGCCGCAAGCGCGTCAGCGCTTGTTGCGGATCGGAACCTGCATTTCCTCGGGCTTGATCTCGCGGATCAGCTCCGGCACGCCCCAGGCGAACGCCGGGTCGTCCTTGATGCGGAAGTGGTACATCGACTGCATCGCCTGGTGGTCTTCCTTGCGGAAGGTCATCCTGCCCTTGGGCGTGTCGAAGCTCATGCCTTCCATCGCGGCGATCAGCTTGTCGGTCGCGCTCTCGCCCTTGGTCTTCTTCAGCGCTTCGACCACCGCGATGGCCGCGCTCATGCCGCCGGCGGTGAAGAAGTCGGGCGGCGACCTGAACTTGCTGTAGTGGTTGGCCACCAGCCATTCGTTCACCGGGTTCTTCGGGATGCCGAAGTAGTAGTAGGTGGCGCCTTCCATGCCGGGGAAGTTCTTGTACGCAGCCATGGCCGGCAGGATGTTGCCGCCGGTGGCGATCTCGATGCCGTAGCGCTTGAGGTCGAGGTCGGCGATCTTGAACGGGTTGCCCGCGCCGGCCCAGATGATGAAGATGACCTTGCGGCCCGGCTTGTCCTTCAGCGCGTCGATCAGGCGCTGCGCACCGGCGGTGAAGTCGGTGGTGCTGACCGGCAGGTACTCTTCATGAACGATCTTGGCGGTCTTCAGCGCGTCCTTGAAGGCCTTCACGCCGTCGCGCCCGAAGGCGTAGTCCTGCGCCAGCGTGGCGATGGTGACGCCTGGCTTGTCCAGCGCGACCGCGTTGCTGATCGCGTCCTGGCTGCTGTTGCGCGCGGTGCGGAAGATGTACTTGTTCCACTTGTCGCCGGTGATCGAATCGGCGACCGCGGGCTCGACGAGCAGGATCTTCTTGTACTCCTCGGCCACCGGCAGCATGGCCAGCGCGACGCCGGAGCCGGTGGTGCCCACCGCGATGTCGACCTTGTCGTCGCCGTAGGCGGCGGCGAGCAGGCTCTTGCCCAGGTCGGGCTTGCCCTGGTCGTCCTTCTCGATCACCACCAGCTTGCGGCCGGCCACGGTCATGGTGCCGCCGGTGGCGTATTCCAGGCCCATGTTGAAGCCGGTGATGGTCTGCTTGGCGTAGGCCTCCAGCGGGCCCGTCTTGCCAGCCAGCAGGGCGATCTTGAAGTCCTTGCCGGCCTGGGCGAAGGTGGGGCCGGCGGCGAGGGCGAGGGCGCCCAGGGCCAGGGTGAGGGTGCGGCGTTGCATGAGGGTCTGTCTCCTTGCGTGTAGCGCACCTCTGCGCAATCGCCGTGCCCGGCCCTCCGCGTCATGGATAACCCTTGTCGAGAGTGCCCGGAAGCGCTGGAAGCTTCCGCCGGACCGCGGTTCCGGCGCGCGTTCCAAGGTCACCGCGCACGATTTCCGGACATCCGGCGATGAGTCTGTCCGCCTTCCGGACAGTCCCGCTCAGGCCGGGCGGGCGGTCTGGAACTGCGGTCCCAACCTCCGGTGGCGCCTCGCGATGGCCTCGGCTTCGGCAGAGAAGGCCTGCGCCCGCGCGGTCTTGCCCTGTCGGCCCAGGATGGCGGCCGCCTCGCGCAAGGCCGCCACGCGATCGGGGCTCCAGGCCGGGTCGGTGATCTCGCGCTGGCGGGCCAGCATGTCCTCCAGCTGCGTGAGGGCCTCCGCCAGCTGCCCCTGCGCGGCCAGGGCACGCGCCAGCACGCGCTGCAACCGCGAGCGGTCATAGGCCGCGTTGGGCCTGCCGATGCGCGTCGGGTCGTCCGCCAGGGCCCGCCGGGCGAGTTCGCCGGCACGCGCCGGCCCCTCCACGGCCAGCGCCACCTCGGCCTCGAAGGCCTGCACGGCGAACTGCCCGCGAGCGGCACGCAGCCGCTCGTCGGCCGCGAGGTTCGACCACGCCTCCTGCGCACCGCTGGTGTCACCACGTGCCAATGCGAGCGAGGCCCGCGCCTGCCACCAGGCGAGCGTCTGGTCCCACGATTGCAGGTCGAGCTGCTCGCGCAGCTTGCGCGCCTGGTCCAGTGCAGCCGCGGCTTCGTCGAAGCGACCCTGGTCGGAGAGCACTTGCGCGCGTCCGATGGCGCACCAGAAGACGCGCAGCGGGCTGTCGCCCGAAAGCGAAGCGGTGAGCGCCTCGTCGAAGCGGGCCAGGGCCTCCTCCAGCCGTCCCAGGCGGCGCAGCACGCGCGCCTCGTCCAGCCGCAGGCGCGAGACGATGTCGCCCACAGCCTCCATGGCCGGCTGCGCGGCCAGCCGCCGCCGGCCTTCCAGGACAGCCGCCAGCGCCGCGGCCGGCTGCCCCTGCTCGGTCAACACGCGGGCCAGGACGCCGTGGGTCAGGACGGTGATGGAGCTGGACTCGCCGGTGTTGGCCGCGGCCAGCCGCAATGCCTCGCGCGCGTCGTCCACCGCGGCCGCGCCCTGCCCGGTCGCCGCGCGCGCCGCGGCGCGGCCGAGGCGGGCGAAGATCTGTGCGTAGTCGCCGCCGCCGGGAAGCGTCTTCGCCACGGCCACCGCCTCGTCCAGCGTCTTCAGCGCCTGCGCCGGCAGGCCGGCGGAGACCTCGAGTTCGCCCTCCATGCAAAGCGAATCGACGAATCCCAGGTCCACTGCCTTCTGGCGCCGGTGCGCCACCAGGCGGCGTGCCGCGTCGAGCCCGCGCGGGTCGTTGCGCGCCGCGTAGTACTGGGTCTCCGCCATGTCGATGGTGGCGCGCACGTCGGCGGCGGTCGGCGGCAGCCGACGCGCGATGGCGGTGGCCTGCTTCAGGTGCGTCGCGGCCTCCGCGTCACGCCCGATCACGGACAGCGTCATCGTGAGGTCGGCATGCGCCTGCGCCCGTTCGGCCAGGTCCTCGGGCAGCCTGCGGTCGATGAATTCGGCGCGCCGGATCTGCATCTCGGCGGTGCGCTCGGTCTCGCCCAGGTCGTCGTAGATCGACGCCAGCGTCGCCAGCACGCGCATCTTGGCGCGCGGCGCGTCGTCGAGCTCCTTGTCGATGCGCGCTGCGCCTTCGTCCAGCAGTTCCTTCGCCGTGCGCTGGCGCGCCTTCACCGGGTCTTCCTGATCGGCGGCGCTGGCCTTGAAGATGCCCTGCAGGAAGTCCTGCACCGCCTGCGCCGTGCGCGCCTCCGTCTGCGCGAGGCGCGCCTGCTCGCGCGCCACGCCGGCCTGCCACAGCGAGACGCCGGCGGCCGCCACCACCGCCACGAAGACCACGCCGCCGGCGCCCACCGCCAGCCGGTTGCGGGCCACGAACTTGCGCGTGCGGTACCAGCGGCTGTCGGGCTGCGCGCGCACCGGCCGGCCGTCGAGCCAGCGCTGCAGGTCCTCGCCGAACGCGGCCACAGTGGCGTAGCGCTCGGCCGGGACCTTCTTCAGCGCCTTCAGCACCACGGTGGCCAGGTCCGGCGGCAGACCGTGCGGCGGCTTCGGCTCGGCCTCCAGGATGGCGCGTTCGAGCGCCTGCCGCTCGCCGCCGAAGGGGCGTTCGCCGCACAGCAGTTCGTACAGCAGCACGCCCAGCGCCCACAGGTCGGTGGCGATGCTCACCGGCGCGCCGCTCAGCTGTTCCGGTGCCGCGTAGGCCGGCGTGAGCGCGCGCCCGCCGACGCGCGTGAGCTCGGTCTCGCCGGCCTCGCCCTCGTCGGGCTGCAGCAGCTTGGCGATGCCGAAGTCGAGCAGCATCGCGCGCCCTTCGGCGCCCACGAGCACGTTGCCGGGCTTCAGGTCGCGGTGGATCACGAGGTTGGCATGCGCGTGCTGCACCGCGCCCAGCACCTGCAGCATCAACCTCACCACGGCGCGCTTGTCCAGCGCGGCGCGGCGCACGTGCTCGGTGATCGGCACGCCGTCGACGAACTCCAGCGCCAGCCAGGGCTGGCCGTCCGCGGCCTCGCCGGCGTCGTACAGGCGCGCGATGTTCGGGTGCTGCAGCGCGGCCAGGATGTCGCGCTCGCGTGCGAAGCGCTGCACCAGCAGCTGCCGCCGCAGCCCCAGCGTGGGCAGCTTGAGCGCCACGCTGCGCCGCAACGGGCCTTCGGCGCGTTCGGCCAGCCACACCTCGCCCATGCCGCCTTCGCCCAGCCGGCGCAGCAGCCGCCAGGGGCCGACCGCGTCGCCCTCGGCAAAGGCGGCCGCCTCGGCGGCCGGCGCGGTGAAGGCCGGGCCGCGCGCCAGCAGGTCGTCGGTCTCGGGCGCAGCGCGCGCCGCCAGCATGCGGCGCAGCGAAGGCAGCAGCGCCGCGTCGTCGCCGGCCAGCGCGACCAGGCGCGCTTCGAGCTCGGCCGCGGAGAGATCGGCCACCTCGTCGTAGAGGGTCGAGAGGCGGGCGATCGCGGCAGGGTTCATGGGTGTCGGAATGATCGGTCAGGCGCGGGGCGGCGCACAAGCGGGCGCGGGTGCACGCGCATCCACCGCCTGCAGTACGGAAGCGCGGCGCGAAAGCGGCCACACCCCCACGAAGCCCGGGCGCGCGCCGGGCCATGGCCGCTTGGGCCGGCGGCGTCCGTACTTCCAGACAAGGGCGCCATGCCCTGAACCCCGGAGCACCACCGCCATGTACGCCGCCATCGTTGCCCTGCACGCCGCCGACCGCGCCCGTATCGAGGCGCACCTGCTGCGCCTGTCGCCCGAGGACCGCTCGCTGCGCTTCGCCGCCGGCCTCGTCACCGACGACACGGTGCGCCGCTACGCGGCGTCGATCGACTTCGGGCGCGACCTCGTGATGGGTCTCGTCAGCAAGCGCGGCTTCGTCATCGGCCTCGTGCACGGCTGCGTGTTCGACCTGCACGGCCAGCGCCACGTGGAGGCCGCCTTCAGCGTCGACGCCGAATGGCGCGGCCACGGCCTGGGCAGGCGGCTGATGGAAGCGCTGCTGCTGCGCACCGCCGCCGAAGGCGGTGCCGAGGTGGTGGGCCAGTGCGCGGTGCGCAACCTGCCGATGCGGCGCATCTTCGAACGCGCCGGCATGCAGCTGGTGCGCGAGGACGACGAACTGGACGCGCGGCGTTCGGTGGCGGCACTGGAGGTGCCGGCCCGCGTGGCCGCGGCTTGAAGCGCGCCGCCGCCGCCCGGGAAGGCGGCAGGCCGCCACGCGAGCCTAGTCGCGAGCGCGCACGAGCCTTGCCAGTTCCTGCGCCTGCCGCCTCAGCGGCGCCACCATGCGGGGCCGCGGCGGCGTCTCGATCCGCCGCAGCGCCTCGGTGGCCGAAGCCGCCGCATCGTCCGCCAGGCCGCAGGCCGCCTCGGCGCTGCCCAAGGCCAGCAGCAGCTGGACGAGCAGGTCGGGTTCCGTTTTCGACAGCGCGCCGCCGAAACGCGACAGATGGTCACGCGCCTGCTCGACGGCATCGCGAGCCCGACCCTGGGCCGTGAGCAGCCGCACCGCCCGGAACGCGTCCTGCACCTGCCAGGCTGGCGAGTCGAGTCCGAACCGCGTTCGCAGCGTGCGGCCTTCGCGCCAGGCCGCCTCCGCCTCGTCGATGCGGCCCAGGTCGAGCAGCGCGTCGCAACGCAGCAGGCGCATCAGCGCGGCAGTGGTCGGCACTTCGCCGGGACCGGTTTCGGTCGCGTAGGCCTCGTCGGACGCCGCGAGGGCGCGTTCCGGGTCGCCGAGCAGCCGATGGAGCCAGCTCTCGTGGGCGCACAGCGCCCGGGTCGTGCCCAGGCGCTCGCCTTCCTCGGCGATCGCCCGCGCCTGTTCGCGGGCGAGCGCGAACTGCTCCAGTGCCTGCGCGTCGCGCCCCTGGCCCAGCAGGAACAGGCCCAGCTCGCGCCGGTCCATCACCGCGTAGCTGCTGGCCGGCCCGCCGGCGCGGGTGTCGATTTCCAGCGTGCGGCGCAGGTGGTCTTCGCTGCGCACCGCGTCGCCCAGCGCCATCGCGGTGGTGGCGGCCTCCTGGTGCACCGCGGCCAGCACGCTGGCCGCGCCGCCGGGCACCTGGGGCGCCAGCGCCACCGCGCGCTCGAAGCTCTGCAGCGAAAGCTCCAGCCGGCCGGCCAGCCGCTGCATCACCCCCAGCAGGGCGAGCGTGTTCAGCCAGTCGTTGTCCGGCGCTTGCCGCAGCGCATGCGCCGCCGCGCGCTCGGCGAACGGCAGCCCGGCGGGGTCGCGCGCGAAACGGTAGTAGTCGCACCAGGCGATGTCCACCGCCTGGCGCAGCGCGGGCTCGACGCTGCGCTGCAACGCCAGCACGGACTCGGCGCGCTGCAGCGCGGGCAGCGCCCGCTGCAGGCGGCCTTCGTCGGCCAGCGCCATCGCCAGGCGGGCCAGCGTGCGGGCCAGCATCGGGCTGCGCGGCCCGAACGACCTCTCGGCGGTGCGCACGGCGGCCTCGCGCAGCTGCATCGTGCGTGCACCCAGCCCGAGGTCGGCGTACATCTCCGCCAGGGTCTCGAGCAGCTCCACCTTGGCCTCGGGGGCGTCGTCCAGCTCGTGCTCGATGCGCCGCGCCCCGTCGTCCAGCAGTTCGAGCGCGGTGCGCCGGCGCGCCGCCGTGGGGTCGGCCTGATCGGCACTGCTGGCGCGGAACACGCCCATCAGGAAGGCCTTCACCGATTCGGCCGTGCGCGCCTCGGTGCGCGCGCGCCGCGCCTGCTCGCGCGCGCGGCGCGCCTGCCAGAGCGCGCCGGCCAGGCCGGCGGCCAGCGCCAGCGTCACCAGCGCGGTGGCCCCCAGGCCCAGCGCCGCTGCCAGCGCGAGCAAGGCGCTGGCCGCCAGCGCCAGCGGCAGCCGGTGCCGCAGCGCGAAGCGGCGGCCGCGCTCCCACCAGCCTTCGGGGTGCACCAGCACCTGTTCGCCCTGCAGGTGACGGCGCAGGTCGGCGGCCAACGCGTCCACGCTGGGGTAGCGGTCGCCCGGCCGGGCGCGCAAGGCATGGGCCAGGATGGCGTCGAGGTCGCCGCGCAGCTGGCCACGCAGCGCCGCGTCGTCGCAGCGTTCGCTGGCCGGCGGCAGCGTGCCCTGCGCCACGGCCTGCTCCAGCGCCGCCGGCGTGCGCAGCGTGTCGGGGTAGGGCGAAACGCCGGCCAGCAGCTCGTAGGCGACGACGGCCAGCGAATAGACGTCGCTGGCCGTCGTCAAGGCTTCGCCGCGCAGCTGTTCGGGGCTGGCGTAGCGCGGCGTCATCGCGCGCCCGCCCAGGTGGGTGAGCTCGGTCGCGCCGGCGGCTTCGCCTTCCGATTCGATCAGCTTGGCGATGCCGAAGTCGAGCAGCCGCACCTGCCCTTCGGCGGTGACCAGGATGTTGGCGGGCTTCAGATCGCGGTGCAGCACCAGCCGGCCGTGCGCGAAGGCGACCGCGTCGGCCACCTGCAGCAGCAGGCGGAGCGTCGCCGCGACCGAGGGGCGGTGCGCGCGGCACCAGGCGTCGATCGGCTCGCCCTGCACGTACTCCAGCGCCAGGTAAGGCTGCCCGTCGTCGTCCAGGCCGGCGTCGTACAGGCGCGCGATGTTCGGGTGTTCGAGCGACGCCAGGATGTCGCGCTCGCGCGCGAAGCGCTGCACCAGCACGCTGCGGCGCAGCCCCAGCATTGGCAGCTTCAGCGCCACGCTGCGCTTGAGCTGGCCGTCGCGCCGCTCGGCCAGCCAGACCTCGCCCATGCCGCCTTCGCCCAGCCGGCGCAGCAGGCGGTACGGGCCTACGGCGTCACCGGCGGCGAAGGCCGCATCGGCCGCGGCCTCGGGCGCGGCGAACGCGGGCCCGCGGTCCAGCAGGTCGGCCGTTTCGCGCCGCGCGCCCGCGAGCAGTGCTTGCAGGCCGGGCGCGAGCGAAGCGTCCTCGGCCGCGAGCTGCGCGAGCCAGGCCTCGCGCTCGGCCGCACCCATGCCGGCGGCCCGGTCGTAGATCTCGGACAGGCGTGCGAGCGTCTCGGGTGTCATCGCGGCCGCGCATCTTCGGCCGCGAGGCCGCATGCCGCCATCGTGGCGACCCTGATCGGCGCGGCGCGTGCGTTCAGGCGCCGCCGCCGCCGCCGGGTGCGGGCTCGACCGCGACGCCACCTTCGTCGGTGCCCGAAGCCGGCGGCAGCTCGCGCAGCACGCCGGCCAGCAGCACCGCGCCCAGCAGCGCCACCAGCAGCAGCGCCGGCACCGCGAACCAGGCGGCCGAAAAGTCGCGCCGCAGCGCGCGGCCGATCGAGCACGGTCGCAGCCTCATGGCGCCTCCTTCGCGGCGGCCAGCGCGCGGCGGGTCTGCCGCCAGCGCTCGACCTGCGGCGTGCTGGCCGCGAAGCGCGTGCCGTACAGGCGCGGGCCCCAGGTCCACATCTGCAGCGCCAGGCGCGCCGCCTCGGGGTGGCCGCGGTCGGCCAGCTGCGCGAAGCCGGCATAGGCCTCGGCCCAGTGGCTGCGTTCGTAGGCCAGCATCGCCTGCTCGAACGACGGGGCCGGCTCCTGTGCCGCGGCGGCCGCGCCGGCGAGCAGCAGGGCCAGGAGCGCCGCGCGCGCGCGGCGCGCGGGTCGGTTGGGGTTGGCATGCATCGGGTCCTCCTCCGAAGGCCCGGGTCCTTTCACGGACGCCGCCCTTCAATCGGAAGTACGGAAGGCGCTCCGGGAAGCGGACAGCCGGTGTCCGTAGTGCCACTGCAGCGCGAGGTTGGCTGCCACCGAGCCCGTGTTGAGCAGGTAGAGCCAGAAGATCGGCGCCAGCCCGCCGCCGCCGCAGGCCACGCAGACCTTGGCGCCCAGGCCGGCCAGGTAGCCGGCCAGGATCAGCGCCGTCGGCATCAGGCCGCGCCCTTCGGCGCGCCGCGACTTCAGCATGCGCAGCGCGCCCAGCGGCCAGGAGACGCCGAAGCAGGTGAGCATCGCGACTTCGAGCAGGTGGGCGGTGTCCATGGCGGAGCGTCCTGGGGCGTTGGCGGCGCCGCGGCGGCGGCACCTCTTGCCCGGGACGTACGGACCGCCCCCGCGGAACCGGACAGGCTCCGCGGCGCCCTCCCTACTCCATCGCCGCGACGAGCAGCAGGCGCGCCTTCTCCCAGTCGCGCCGCACCGTGCGTTCGGAGACGCCCAGCGCCTCGGCGATCTCGGCTTCGGTGAGACCGCCGAAGTAGCGCATCTCCACCACCTGCGCCAGCCGCGCGTCGGCCTGCTCCAGCACGGCCAGCGCCTCGTGCACCTTGAGCGCGTCGTTCTCGGGCGCGGCGACCTGGTTGGAGATCTCGGTCGACAAGGCCAGGTGCTCGGCGTCGCCGCCGCGCCGTTCGGCCAGCCGCGCGCGCGCGAAGTCGACGATCACCGAACGCATCACGCGTGAGGCGTAGGCGAAGAAGTGGTGGCGGTCCTCCACCGGCAGCGCGGCGGCGCCGACCAGCTTCATGTAGGACTCGTGGACGAGCGAGGTGGTGTCCAGCAGCGTCATGGTCTGGTGCTGACGCAGCCGCGCCCGCGCCAGCCGGCGCAGGTCGTCGTAGAGCAGGGCGAAGGCTTCGCCGGCGGCAGCGCTGTCGCCGGCGCGGGCGGCGCCGAGCAGCGTGGTGATGTCGGGCATCGGGTTCCCTCCGATGCGCCCGATTCTGGGAAAAAGCTCAGCGCCCGACAACGGCCAGCTCGGGATACCTCGACAATTTGTCGTAGAACGCAGCCCTCGAAATCTTCAGCATCTTCGCCGCCGCCACCTTGTTGCCCGCGGTGACGCGCAGCGCCTCGGCGATGGCCGCGCGCTCCAGTTCGGCCACCTGCTCCGGCAGCGGCCGCGGGCTGCCCGCCACCGGCTGCGGCGCGGCCGGCGCTGGCGTGGGCTGCGGCCCGAAGGCCGCGAAGTGCCGCGCCTCCAGCACCGCGTCGTCGGTCATCAGCGTGGCCTGTTCGAGCACGTTCCTCAGCTCGCGGATGTTCCCCGGCCAGGCCTGCCGCGCCAGCAGCTCCAGCGCCTCGTGCGACACCGGCTTGTGCGGCATGCCGCTGCGGCGCGCGATGTCCTCGGCCAGCGCGTCGACCAGCGCTTCCAGGTCCTCGATGCGCTCGCGCAGCGCGGGCAGGCGGATCGGCAGCACGTTGAGCCGGTAGTAGAGGTCGGCGCGGAAGGTGCCTTCGCGCACCATCGCGGCCAGGTCCCGGCTGGTGGCGGCGACGATGCGCACGTCGACGCGCTCGACGCGGTTGCTGCCCAGCGGCTCGAACTCCTGCTCCTGCAGCACGCGCAGCAGCTTGCTCTGCAGCGCCAGCGGCATGTCGCCGATCTCGTCCAGGAACAGCGTGCCGCGGTCGGCCAGCTTGAACCTGCCTTCGCGGCCCTTGCGGTCGGCGCCGGTGTAGGCGCCGGGCGCGGTGCCGAAGAACTCGGCTTCGAGCAGCGTCTCCGGCACGGCGGCGATGTTGACGCCGACGAAGGGCCGCGCCGCGCGCGGGCTGGCGGCGTGGATGGCGTGCGCCAGCAGTTCCTTGCCGGTGCCGGTCTCGCCCAGCAGCAGCACCGTGCTGTCGGTGCCGGCCACGCGGCGCGCCGCGCGCTTGACCTCCAGCGCCGCCGCGCTGTTGCCGATGAAGCTGGCGATCGTGTACTTGGGCCGCCGTTCGGCGGCGAGCTGGCGGCGGGTGTCGTCCAGCTCGCGCTGCAGGCGGCTGAACTTGGCGATCAGCGGCTGCATCGTCGATTCCGGGTGGTCCAGCAGCACCATGCCGACGGCGCCGATGACCTCGCCCTTGTCGTCGCGCAGCGGCAGCCGGCTCACGAGGAAGGTGCCGGCATGGTTGGTCAGCAGGTCCACCAGGATCGGCTGGCCGGTGTCGATGACGTGCGCCATCAGCGTGTTGGGCACCACGTCTTCCACCCGGCGGCCGACGAAGTCGCTCTCCTCGTGGCCGAGCGCGGGCAGGAAGCGCTTGTAGCCTTCGCTGATCCAGACGATGCGGTGCCCGCGGTCGACCACCATCGTGCCCATCGCGGTGGCGGCGAAGGTGTCGAACAGGCTCTGCGCGGCCAGCCGGAGCACGCGCTCGGCGTCCAGCGGCGAACTCGCTTCATCGGGCATGACCCGCACTGTACCGCCGCGCCTGCGGCGCTAGCATCGCGGTCCCCTCCGCAGATTCCCCCACGACCCCGATGCTCGGCGAATGGCGCCAGGCCAGCCTCCGACAGCGCCAGGACCGCGCCATGCGCGCGCTCGTCCAGGGCTGCCGCCGGCTGCTCTCGGAACGGGGCGAATCGAATGGCATGTCGGTCGCGCGCGAGCTCATCGAGCGCCTCGACCCGCTGGCCGACGAGGCGCTCGACGGCTTCTTCGACTTCCTGGCCGGCGAGCTGGGCCCCGACCCGGCGCAGGTGCTGCGGCTGGCGGAGGTCTACGCCGCGCGCGCCGACGCGCCTGCGCTGATCGCGCTGCAGGGCGCGGTGGAACCGCCACGGCAGGAACTCTTCCGGCGCCTGAACCGCGCGCCGCGCGGCACCGCGGCCGTGCTGCGCCTGCGCCGCGCGCTGCTGCGCCGGCTGGCGCAGCACCCGGAGTGGCGTGCGATCGAAGCCGACCTGCTGCACCTGCTGTCTTCATGGTTCAACCCTGGCTTCCTGCGTGCAGAGCGGGTCGACTGGAATTCGCCCGCGCAGCTGCTGGAGAAGATCATCCTGCACGAGGCGGTGCACACCATCGACGGCTGGGACGACCTGCGCCGCCGCCTGCAGCCCGACCGCCGCTGCTTCGCCTTCTTCCACCCGCAGCTGGCCGGCGAGCCGCTCATCTTCGTGGAAGTGGCGCTGCTGCCGGAGATGCCGGGGCAGATCGGCCCGCTGATCGACAAGCTCGCCACGCCGCTCGCGCCCGAGCAGTTCCGCGTCGCGGCGTTCTACGGCATCAGCAACTGCGAGGCCGGGCTGCGCCACGTCTCGCTGGGCAACTTCCTCATCAAGGAGGTGGCCGAGCAGCTGCGGCTGGAGCTGCCGCGCCTGCGCACCTTCTGCACCCTCTCGCCGATGCCGGGCTTCGCGGACTGGCTGCGCGCGCGGCCCGACCCGGCGGCGCTGCCCGGGCTGGGCAAGGCGGCGGTAGCGCGCCTGCGCGACGCGCAGGGCTTGCTGGAGCAGGCCTGCGGCGGCGACCTCGAAGCGCTACAGTCGCCGGCGCTGCACGACCGGCTGGACGCGGCAGCGCAGGAGGCGCTGCTGGCGCTGGCCGCGGCCTTCCTGGGGCACGCCTCGGTCACGCCGCAGGGCGACCCGGTGGCCCGCTTCCACCTGGACAACGGGGCGCGGCTGGAGCGGCTGAACCTGCGCGGCAACCTCTCGCCGGCCGGCCTGAAGCAGTCTTTCGGCATCATGGTGAACTACCTCTACGACCTGGACCGGGTCGAGACCCACCACGCCAAGTTCCGGCGCGGGGTGGTGGTGCGTTCGCGCGCCGTCGCCGCGCTGCTCTGACAAACCCAACCTGGAGACGACATGTCCCTCGACCGCCGACAGTTCAACCGCGCGCTTGCCGCCACTTCGCTCACCGCCCTGGCCGGCGGCGCGGCCGCCGCCGACGCGGGCCCGCTCAAGATCTCGCACCAGTTCCCCGGCGGCACCGCCGACCAGGGCGACTTCCGCGACCGCCTGTGCCGCCGCTTCGGCGCCGAGGTCGAGAAGCGCACCAACGGCGCGCTCAAGTTCCAGGTCTACCCGGGCGCTTCGCTGATGAAGGTGAACTCGCAGTTCAGCGCCCTGCGCAAGGGCGCGCTCGACCTGGGCCTGGTGCCGCTGTCCTACGCCGGCGGCGAGGTGCCCGAGACCAACATCGGCCTCATGCCCGCGCTGGTGCCTTCCTACGAGGTGGGCTCGGCCTGGAAGACGGCCGAGGTGGGCAAGCTGCTGACGCAGGTGCTCGACGAGAAGGGCATCGTCGTCGTCTCGTGGATCTGGCAGGCCGGCGGCGTGGCCAGCCGCAGCAAGCCGCTGGTGACGCCGGAAGACGCCAAGGGCATGAAGGTACGCGGCGGCAGCCGCGAGGTCGACATGATGCTCAAGGACGCCGGCGCCTCGGTGATCTCGCTGCCGTCCAACGAGATCTACGCCGCCATGCAGACCGGCGCGATGGACGCCGCCATCACCTCGTCGACCAGCCTCATCTCGTTCCGGCTCGAGGAAGTGGCCAAGGCGCTGACCACCGGGCGCGGCCGCTCGTACTGGTTCATGTTCGAGCCGCTGCTGATGTCGAAGACCATCTTCGGCCAGCTGCCGAAGGCGCAGCAGGACACGGTGATGGCGGTCGGCGCCGAGATGGAGAAGTTCGCGCTCGAGGGCGCGAAGGCCGACGACCAGGCGGTGGCCGGCGTCTACTCGAAGGTCGGCGCCAAGGTGGTGGACCTGGACGACGCCACGCTGCGCAAGTGGCAGGCCATCGCGCGGGGCAACGCCTGGAAGGACTTCGGCGACCGCAACGAGACCTGCGCCAAGCTGCTGGCGGCGGCGCAGAAGCTGTTGTGAGCGGAGCGCCGGCACCCGCCGTCGCCGGGCCGCGCGCCGACGCGCCGCTGCCGGAGCGGGCGATGCACCTGCTCAACCAGGCCACGCTGCGCGTGGCCATGGTGGCGCTCGTCCTGGCCTCGCTGGTGCTGACCTACAGCGTGATCTCGCGCTACCTGTTCAAGGCCAGCACCGACTGGCAGGACGAGACCGCGGTCTTCCTGCTCGTCGGCGTGACCTTCCTGTGCGCGCCCTGGGTGCAGCACCAGCGCGGCCACATCGGCATCGAGGCGCTGGCCGCGGTGCTGCCGCCGGCGGTGAACCGCTGGCGCATGCGCATCGTCGACGTCGTCAGCGCCCTCTTCTGCGGCTTCTTCGCCTGGAAGTCGTGGAAGCTGCTGCACGAGGCCTGGGTCGACGGCCAGACCACCTCGTCGAGCTGGGCGCCGCCGCTGTGGATCCCCTACGGGCTGATGGCGCTGGGCATGACGCTGCTGACGCTGCAGATCGCGCTGCAGGTGGCGCGCGGCAGCACGCCGGGGGGCCGCTGAGCATGCTCACGCTCGGGCTCGCCTTCGCGGCCGTCACGCTGCTGGTGATGTTCTCCGGCATGCCGATCGCGTTCGCGCTCGGCACCGTGGCCACCGGCTTCATGTACTTCTTCATGCCGGCCGCTTCGCTGGACACCATCACGCAGAACGTCTACGAGGAGATGGCCAGCATCACGCTGCTGTCGATCCCGCTGTTCATCCTGAAGGGGGCCGCGATCGGCCGCTCCGACGCCGGCCGCGACCTCTACCTGGCCATGCACGCGTGGATGCAGCGCATCCCCGGCGGGCTGGGCATCGCCAACGTCTTCACCTGCGCGCTGTTCGCGGCGATGGCCGGCTCCAGCCCTGCCACCTGCTCGGCCATCGGCTCGGCCGGCATCCCGGAGATGCGCCGGCGCGGCTACTCGCCCGGTTTCGCGGCCGGCATCATCGCCGCCGGCGGCACGCTGGGCATCCTGCTGCCGCCGTCGATCACGATGATCCTCTACGCGGTCGCGGCCGAGGTCTCGCTGGGACGGCTGTTCCTGGCCGGCATCGGCCCCGGGCTGCTGCTGGTGGCGCTGTTCTCGGGCTACGCGATGTGGCGGTACCGGCGCGAGTACGCAAGCGCGCGCGAGGCCTTCGAGAGCGCCGGCACCAGCCACGCCTACCTGGAATCGCACACCTACACGATGGGCGAGCGCTTCGCGATGCTGCCGCGCGTGCTGCCCTTCGTGGTGCTGCTGATCGGCGTGATGGGCGCGCTCTACGGCGGCTACGCCACGCCTTCGGAAACCGCCGGCCTGGGCGGCGTGATGGCGCTGGTGCTGATCGCGGTGGTCTACCGCGTCTGGCGTGCGCGCGACCTGGCGCCCATCCTGGCGGCGACGATCCGCGAGTCGACGATGCTGATGTTCATCATCGGCATGTCGCTGCTGTTCAGCTACGTGATGAGCTACCTGCACATCAGCCAGTCGGCGGCGCAGGGCATCGTGGCGCTGCACCTCTCGCGCTGGCCGCTGCTGGCGGCGATCCTGCTGCTGGTGGTGGTGCTGGGCTTCTTCCTGCCGCCGGTGAGCATCATCCTGATGACCGCGCCCATCCTGCTGCCGCCGCTGAAGGCGGCCGGCTTCGACCTCATCTGGTTCGGCATCCTGATGACCATCGTGATGGAGATGGGCCTGATCCACCCGCCGGTGGGTCTGAACATCTTCGTCATCAAGAACATCGCCCCCGACATCCCGCTGGCCGACGTGATCTGGGGCGTGCTGCCCTTCGCCGTGCTGATGCTGGTGGCGGTGGTGCTGATCTGCCTCTTCCCGGGCATCGCGCTCTGGCTGCCCGCGGTGGCGATGTCCTGATCCCGACGCCTGCCCTTCACGACGACATGCCCAACCGCAACCTCTTCACGGCGCTGCGCGCCGCCTTCCCGGCCGACCTGGACCAGGTCGCGGTGGAGACGGCCGACACGCGCGAGCCGCTCCTCTACACCTGGCGCGACCTCGACCGCGGCTCGGCGATGATCGCCAACCTGCTCGACTCGCTGGACCTGCCGCCCGCTTCGCGCGTGGCGGTGCAGGTGGACAAGAGCGTCGAGGCGCTGATGCTCTACCTGGCCGTGCTGCGCGCCGGCCACGTGTACCTGCCGCTGAACAACGCCTACCAGGCCGGCGAGATCGAGTACTTCATCGGCAACGCCGAACCGGCGGTGGTGGTGTGCGCCGGGCGCAGCTTCCACTGGGTGAGCAAGCTCGCCTTCAAGCTCGGCACGCGCAACGTCTTCACGCTCGACGACGACCGCACCGGCACCCTGCTGGAACGCGCGGTGCACTTCGGCGACACGCACGAACCGGCGGCGCGCGGCGGCGACGACCTGGCCGCCATCCTCTACACCAGCGGCACCACCGGGCGCAGCAAGGGCGCGATGCTGACGCACGAGAACCTGCTGTCGAACGCGCTGGTGCTGAAGGACTACTGGGCCTGGAGAACGCCCGAAGAAGGCGGCGACGTGCTGATCCACGCGCTGCCCATCTTCCACGTGCACGGCCTCTTCGTCGCCTCGCACGGCGCGCTGCTCAACGGCAGCCGGATGATCTGGTTCTCGAAGTTCGACCCGCGGGCCACGATCGCGCGCTTCGCCGAGGCGACCGTGTTCATGGGCGTGCCCACGCTGTACGTGCGCATGCTGGCGGAAGCCGCGCTCACGAAGGAAGCCTGCGCGCACATGCGCCTGTTCATCAGCGGCTCGGCGCCGCTGCTCACCGAGACCTTCGAGGCCTGGCGCGAGCGTTCCGGCCACACCATTCTGGAACGCTACGGCATGAGCGAGACGGTCATGCTCACCTCCAACCCCTACCGCCCCGAAAGTGCGCGCCGCGGCGGCACGGTGGGTTTCCCGCTGCCGGGGGTGCAGCTGCGCATCCGCGACGACAAGGGCGTGCCGCTGCGCACCGGCGAGATCGGCGGCATCGAGGTCAAGGGCCCGAACGTCTTCAAGGGCTACTGGCGCATGCCCGAGAAGACCGCCGACGAGTTCACCACCGACCTCTGGTTCAAGACCGGCGACGTGGGCGTGGTGGACGCCGAGGGCTACGTCAAGATCGTCGGCCGCAGCAAGGACCTGGTGATCAGCGGCGGCTACAACGTCTACCCGGCGGAGATCGAGGGCATCATCAACGAACTGCCCGGCGTGGCCGAGTCGGCGGTGGTGGGCGTGCCGCACCCGGACTTCGGCGAGGCGGTGGTCGCGGTGGTGGTGCCGCGGCCGGGCGCGCAGGCGCCGGACCCGGCGGCCATCATCGCCACGCTCAAAGGCAAGATCGCCAACTTCAAGGTGCCCAAGCAGGTGTTCGTGGTGAACGAGCTGCCGCGCAACACCATGGGCAAGGTGCAGAAGAACCTGCTGCGCGACCAGCACAAGGGGTTGTTCGCGTGAGCCCACCGGAAGCGCGCTGCCCGCGCTGCGGCGGCGGCTTCCACTGCGGCGCGCACGACGCGGCGCCCTGCGCCTGCACCAGCGTGAAGCTGGACGCGCCCACGCTGGCCGCGCTGCGCGCGCAGTACGAAGGCTGCCTGTGCCTGCGCTGCCTGCAGGCGCTGGCGCAGGCACCGAAACCGGCCGAGGCGCGGTGAAGCTGCTCGTCGTCGGCGGCACGCGCTTCATGGGGCGCGCCTTCGTGGAGCAGGCGCTGGCGCGCGGGCACGAAGTGACGCTGCTCAACCGCGGCCGCAGCGGCCCGGGCCTCTTTCCCGGCGTGCGCCTCCTGGCGCTGGACCGCAACGCGGCCGAACTGCCGGCGCTCGAAGGCGGCCCCTGGGACGCGGTGCTCGACACCTGCGCCTTCGTGCCGCGCCACGTGCGCACGCTGGCGGCAGCGCTGCAAGGCCGCATCGGAACCTACCTGCTGGTGTCCTCGATCAGCGTCTACCCCGAAGGCACGCCCGCCGGCGCCGACGAGAGCGCGCCGCTGCAGACCCTGGCCGACCCCGCCACCGAAAGCGTCACCGGCGAGACCTACGGCGGCCTGAAGGCGCTGTGCGAAGCGGCGCTGCACGAAGCCCTGCCCGGCCGCGGGCTCGTCGCGCGCCCGGGCCTGCTGGTCGGCCCGCACGACCCCACCGGGCGCTTCACCTGGTGGGTGCGCCGCATGGCGCGCGGCGGCGACGTGCTGGCCCCGGGCGACCCGGCGGCGCCGGTGCAGTTCATCGACGCGCGCGACGCCGCCGCCTGGCTGCTGCGCCAGGCCGAAGACGGCACCACCGGCACCTTCAACCTCGTCGGGCCGACGCAGCCGCTGACCATGGGCCAATGGCTCGAGACCGCGCGCCGCACGCTGAACCCCGCAGCCCGCCTGCACTGGGTCGACGAAGACTTCCTGCTGGCGCAGGGCGTGTCCCCGTGGACCGACCTACCGCTGTGGCTGACGGCGGCCGACGCCGGCATGCACGCGGCGTCGATCGCGCGTGCGCTGGCCACCGGCCTCGTCACGCGCCCGCTCGAAGCCACGCTGGCCGACACGTTGGCCTGGGCCAATGCGGCCGGCGAGACCGACCGCGAAGGCACCGGCCTGGCGCCGGCGCGCGAGGCGGCGCTGCTGCAGGCCTGGGCCGCGCGGCCCTGAAACGACGAAGGGCGGAGCGCCCGCTGGCGCCCCGCCCCTGCATCAGGCCCGGTCGAGCTTCAGTCCGCGGCGTAGATGTCGCGGTCCTTCGTCTCGCGCACGAAGATCAGGCCGATCACGAAGCAGATGGCCGCGATCACGATCGGGTACCACAGGCCGTAGTACATGTTGCCGTTGGCCGCCACCATCGCGAAGGTGATCGACGGCAGCATGCCGCCGAACCAGCCGTTGCCGATGTGATACGGCAGGCTCATCGACGTGTAGCGGATGCGCGTGGGGAACAGTTCCACCAGCATCGCCGCGATCGGGCCGTAGACCATGGTCACGTAGACGACCAGGATCCACAGGATGCCGACGATGGTCCACCACTGGCCGCTCATGGGCTCGATCGGCTTGGCCTTGGCCGGGTAGCCGGCGGCCTTGAGCGCTTCGGCGACGTCCTTCTTGAAGGCGGCGATCGCCTTGCCCGAGGCTTCGTCGAACTTGTGGCCGCCGGGCGCCAGGACGCCTTGCGGCGGGTTCAGTTCCTTGTCGCCGATCTTGACGACGGCGATCGTCCCGGGCGCCACCGCTTCGTTCTCGTAGCTCGCCGAGTTGGCCACCAGCGCGCGCTTGGCGATGTCGCAGGGGGTCAGGAAGTCGACCTCGCGCGCCACCGGGCTGCCCTGGAACGAGCAGCGTGCCGGATCCGCCTTGACGACGATCTTGTTGGTCGCCTGCGCCTTCGCCAGCTCGGGGTTCGCGGCCTCGGTCAGGGCCTTGAAGAGCGGGAAGTAGGTCAGCACCGCCAGCAGCATGCCCGCCAGGATGATGGGCTTGCGGCCGATCTTGTCCGACAGGGTGCCGAAGATGACGAAGAACGGCGTGCCCAGCACCAGCGAGACCGCGATCAGGATGTTCGCCGTGGTGCCGTCCACCTTGAGCGTGCTGGTCAGGAAGAAGAGCGCGTAGAACTGTCCCGAGTACCACACCACGCCCTGGCCCATGACGAGGCCGAAGAGCGCCAGCAGCACGTACTTGGCGTTCGACCAGCGGCCGAACGATTCCGACAGCGGCGCCTTCGAGACCTTGCCCTCTTCCTTCATGCGCTGGAAGGCGGGCGACTCGTTCATCGACAGCCGGATCCACACGCTGATGGCCAGCAGCAGGATCGAGACGATGAACGGGATGCGCCAGCCCCAGTCGCCGAAGTCCTTCTCGCCCATCCAGGTGCGGGCGACCAGGATCACGATGAGCGAGAGGAACAGGCCCAGCGTGGCCGTGGTCTGGATCCACGAGGTGTAGGCGCCGCGCTTGCCGTGCGGCGCGTGCTCGGCCACGTAGGTGGCCGCGCCGCCGTACTCGCCGCCCAGCGCCAGGCCCTGCAGCATGCGCAGGCCGATCAGGATGACCGGCGCCGCCGCGCCGATGGACGCGTAGCTGGGCAGGATGCCGACCAGGAAGGTCGACAGGCCCATGATCAGGATCGTGACCAGGAAGGTGTACTTGCGGCCGATCATGTCGCCCAGGCGGCCGAAGACCAGCGCGCCGAAGGGCCGCACGAAGAAGCCCGCTGCGAAGCCCAGCAGGGTGGCGATGAAGGCCGCGCCGGGGTCCAGGCCGGCGAAGAAGTGCCTCGCGATGAAGACCGCGAGCGAACCGTAGATGTAGAAGTCGTACCACTCGAACACCGTGCCGAGCGAGGAGGCGAAGATGACCTTCTTCTCCTCGCGCGTCATCGGTGCGTTCGAAGCCGCAGCCGCATTTGCCATGGGTGATGTCTCCAGGAACTTGCCGCACGAAAGGGGCGGCACGTGCGGCGCAATGTCTGTGCGGCCTCTTTCCGGTTTCTGACGCGAGGCTGAACGCTGGCTGACGAATTCCGGTCAAACCCGCAGCCCTCGTTCCGGCATGCGGGAAAGCAGCGCAGCAAAGGGAAACCCCCGAGGGCCCTGCATCCAGTGCGTGCCGGTGGCCGTAAGGGCAGGCATCGAAGCCAGCCACCAGGAGCCTCGCCATGTCCCCGACCCCTTCCCGCCTGCTCGGCGAACGTGCCGTCGTGCTGGGCGCCAGCATGGCCGGCCTGCTGGCCGCGCGCGTGCTGTCCGAGCGATTCGGCGAGGTCGTGCTCGTCGAACGCGACCGCCTGCCCGCCCACGCCGCGCCGCGCAAGGGCACGCCGCATGCGGTGCACCCGCACGGGCTGCTGGCACGCGGCCGCCAGGTGCTGGAGCAGCTGTTCCCCGGCTTCACCGACGGCCTGGTGGCGCGCGGCGGCCTGCTGGGCGACGCGCAGGCCGACCTCGGCTTCGACGCCGGCGGGCGCCGCTTCGCGACCGGCCGCATCGGCGCGCCGGCGCTCGGCGCCAGCCGGCTGGCGATCGAGGCCGAGGTCCGCGCCCGAGTGCTGACGCTGCCAGGCGTGCGCATGCTCGACGGCGTCGACGCGCTGGCCCCGGCACTGCAGTCCGGCCGCGTGACCGCCGCGCGCTGGTCGGCGCGCGAAGGCCGGGCCGAGCCGCAGGAGCTGCCGGCCGACCTGGTGATGGACTGCACCGGCCGCGGATCGCACCTGCCGCAGTGGCTGCAGGCATGGTCGTTCGAGCCGCCGGCCGAGGAGCGCGTGGAGATCGGCATCTGCTACACCAGTGCCTACTTCGAACGCCGCGGCCGCTGCGGCATCGGCCCCGGGCTGGACCGCGTGGCCGCCTTCGGCGCCGTCACCAACGAACAGCCGCGGCCCGGCGTGCTGATCGCGCAGGAACCCGAAGGCGACGGCCCGCCGCGCTGGGTGGCCGCCGTCGGCGGTTTCCGCGGCGACCACACGCCGGCCACGCTGGAGGCGATGCGCGAACGCGCACTCGCGATCGGCGCACCCGAACTCGTGAAGGTGCTGCACGAAGGCGTGCCGCTCGGCGAGCCGATGCGCTACCAGGTCCCGTTCAGCCAGCGCCGCCGCTACGAGCGGCTGGCGCGCTTCCCGCAGCGCCTGCTGGCGATGGGCGACGCGCTGACCAGCTTCAACCCGATCTACGGCCAGGGCATGACCGTGGCCTGCTGCGAGGCGCTGGCGCTCGGCGAGGCGCTGGACCGCGGGCTCGAAGGCCTGGAGCGCCGCTTCTTCCGCGCCGCCGCGCGCATCGTCGACACGCCCTGGCAGCTGGCGGTGGGCGGCGACCTCTCGATCGACAGCGTGCCGGGGCCGCGGCCGCTGGCGGTGCGGCTGGTCAACGCCTACGTCGCGCGGCTGTACCGCGTGGCGCCTGAAGACGCGGCGGTGAGCACGGCCTTCCAGAAGGTGGTGCACATGCTGGCGCCGCCGTCGAGCCTGTTCGCGCCGGGCGTCTTGTGGCGCGTGCTGCGCGGGCCGCGTGCGGCCGCCGCCGGCCGCACGGCGCTGGCGCCGGTTCAGTAGGTGACGCGCGCCAGGTAGGTGTCCTGCGAAGCCGCGATCGCCTGCCCCAGCGTGCGGATGCCCTTCTCTTCCAGCAGCGGCACCAGCTTCAGGAACACCTCGGCGGTGACCATCGCGTCGCCGAGCGCGGTGTGGCGGCCCAGCACCGGCACGCCCAGGCGTTCGGCGATCGCCTCCAGCCCGTGCGATTCCTGGTTCGGGTGCACCACGGCCGACAGCAGCAGCGTGTCGAGAACCGGCTGCTCGAAGCGCACGCCGGTGCTTTCCTCCTTCAGCTGCAGGAAGCGCATGTCGAAGGCGGCGTTGTGCGCCACCAGCACGGTCTCCTCCGCGAAGGCGGCGAAGGCGGGCAGCACGCGGGCGATCGTCGGCTGGCCGGCCACCATCGGCGGCGTGATGCCGTGGATGGGGATGCCCGCCTCGGGAATGTCGCGCTGCGGGTCCACCAGCTGGTCGAAGCATTCCTGGCGCCGCAGCTTGCCGGCCACGATGCGGGTGGCGCCGATCTGGAGGATCTCGTCGCCGGCCGAAGGCTGCAGGCCGGTGGTCTCGGTGTCGAAGACGGTGTAGCTCAGCTCGGCCAGGCGCCGCTCGGCCAGCGCGCCCGGGATCTCCAGCGCCTGGAAGAGGTCGAAGTCGTAGTACTCGGGGCGGCTCTCGGCCTTCACCACCGCGGCCGCTTCCAGCGGGCCGGCGCTTTCGGCCAGCGGCAGCAGGAAGCGGAAGAAGCTGGCGTGGCGCACCCGCTCGCGCTCGAACCAGAAGCCGCCGCCGTGCCTTTCGACCACGTTGCGCACCGTGAGCGCACTCTCCTGCTCGCCGATGCGGATGGGGTCGGTCTCCCACGTCACCATGGTCTCGGTGCTGACGCCGGGGCCGATCCACAGCAGGTCCAGCTGAGCGCGCGCACCGGCGCGCGCCAGCCGCAGCTGCACCACCCGCACCTCGTATTCCTCGACCACCCGGCCGGCCAGGTAGACGAGCGCCTGGATGAGCGAGAAGCTGTCCACCTTGAGCCACAGCGTGGGGTCGACCTCGGCGGCCGAGACGCGGCAGCCGTGCTGCGCCTCGATGCGCGCCAGCGTGGCGGCCACCAGGTCGGCGCCCTGCATCTCCTCCAGCGGCCAGCGTGTCTTCATCGCCTGCGTGGTGTGCTCGGCCAGCTCGCCGATGCGCCGGCTCATCGCGGCCACTTCGTCGCGCACCACGGTCTGCAGCCGGGTGCGCGTCTCGGCGTCGAGCTCGGGTTCGTCGAGCAGTTCCACGGCTGCCTGCAGGTTGCCCAGCGAGGCGCGGCTGGCCTCGGTGTGGGCGTGCAGGCGCTGGTCGCGTTCGGACTCGTCGGCGAAGTCGCGCGTGATGTTGTCCAGCATCAGCACGTAGCCGTTGAGCGGTGCATCGGGCGGTGCGCCCGGCTCGCGCACCGGCGCCATCTGCACGCGCAGCAGCTGGCCGCTGCGGGTGGCGGTGACGAACTGCGCCGAAGGGTGCGCCACGCCGCGCGCCAGCCGCTGCTGCACGTTCTCCAGCGCGTGCGCCACCAGCTGGCGGTCGAACACGGCGTGGATCGAACGGCCGATGCCGACCAGTTCGGCGCCGCCGATGGCCGGCCCGCCGGCGAAGGCGCGGAACTGCAGCCGCGCGCGGTTGTTGAACAGCAGGATGCGGCCGTCCAGGTTGCACACCACCACGCTCTGCTGCAGCTCGGCCATCAGCGCGGCCAGCCGGCTCTTCTCCTGCTCGACCTGGCGGCTGGCGGCGGCCACCTGCGCCGCGACGTCGGCCTTCCAGGCCGCGCGCTCGGCGAGCAGCGCGTTCACGCCCTCGGCCAGCGCGCGGCCGCCCGCGCCGCCCGGCGCCGAGAGCGGCCGGCCGGTGGGCGCCTTCAGCTCGATCTGCAGCCGCTCGGCCAGCCGGCCCGGCGCGGCGGCGAAGTGCGCCCAGGCCCAGCGCGCGCCCACGCCGGCGACGAGGGCGACGACGAAGGCCACCATGAACACCAGCGCGGCGCGCGGCTCCAGCAAGGCCGCGAGCGCATGGCGTTCGGCCGGCTCCAGCGTGGGCAGCAGCACCGCGGCGGCGGCCGCCAGCAGCAGCAGCACCAGCGCCGCGGGCGCCAGCGCCGCCAGGATCTCGTCGCGTTTCAT
>CAYVXO010000073.1:0-24884 GCA_964454485.1 uncultured Rubrivivax sp. | reverse complement strand
CCCGATGAAGGGCACCACCGGCGGCGTGGTCGACAAGACGATGCCGATCCACCAGAGCAACGTGGCGATCTTCAATGCCGCCACCGGCAAGGCCGACCGCGTCGGCATCAAGCTGCTGGCCGACGGCAAGAAGGTGCGCGTCTACAAGTCCAGCGGCGAAGAGATCAAGGCGTAAGACATGGCCAAGAAGCAAGCTGCGCAAGAAGCCGGCACCGTCCAGGCCATCACCGGCCCGGCCCGCCTGCAGGCGGTGTACCGCGAGAAGATCGTGCCCGAGCTGATGAAGAAGTTCGGCTACAAGTCGGTGATGCAGGTGCCGCGCCTGCAGAAGATCACGCTCAACATGGGCGTCTCCGAGGCCGTCGCCGACAAGAAGGTCATGGAGAACGCCGTCGGCGACCTGACCAAGATCGCCGGCCAGAAGCCCGTGGTGACCAAGAGCCGCAAGGCCATCGCCGCGTTCAAGATCCGCGAGAACGTGCCCATCGGCTGCATGGTCACGCTGCGCGGCGTGCGCATGTACGAGTTCCTGGACCGCTTCGTCACCGTGGCGCTGCCGCGCGTGCGCGACTTCCGCGGCATCAGCGGGCGCAGCTTCGACGGCCGTGGCAACTACAACATCGGCGTCAAGGAACAGATCATCTTCCCCGAGATCGAGTACGACAAGATCGACGCGATCCGCGGGTTGAACATCAGCATCACGACCAGCGCGAAGAGCGACGACGAGTGCAAGGCGCTGCTCGCCGCGTTCAAGTTCCCGTTCAAGAATTAAGGGCGAACATGGCCAAACTGTCCCTCAAGCAGCGCGAAGACAAGCGCGAGAAGCTGGTCGCCAAGTACGCGAAGAAGTACGCCGAGCTGAAGGCCATCGTCGACGACGCCAAGCGCAGCGACGAAGAGCGCTACCTGGCGCGCCAGGCGCTGCAGAAGCTGCCGCGCAACGCGAACCCGACGCGCCTGCGCAACCGCTGCGGCCTCACCGGCCGCCCGCGCGGCACGTTCCGCATGTTCGGCCTGGGCCGCAACAAGATCCGCGAGCTCGCCTTCAAGGGCGACATCCCGGGCCTGGTCAAGGCCAGCTGGTAAGCGGCGAGCGAAGGAGTACACCCCATGAGCATGAGTGATCCCATCGCCGACATGCTGACGCGCATCCGCAACGCGCAGAGCGTGGAGAAGGCGGCCGTGAGCATGCCCTCCTCGAAGCTGAAGGTCGCGATCGCGCAGGTGCTGAAGGACGAAGGCTACATCGACGGCTTCCAGGTCCGCAGCGAGAGCGGCAAGACCGAGCTCGAGATCGCGCTGAAGTACTACGCCGGCCGACCGGTGATCGAGCGCATCGAGCGCGTCAGCCGTCCCGGTCTGCGCGTCTACAAGGGCCGCGACGCCATCCCGCACGTGATGAACGGCCTGGGCGTCGCCATCGTGACCACGCCCAAGGGCGTGATGACCGACCGCAAGGCGCGCCAGACCGGCGTCGGCGGCGAAGTCCTCTGCTACGTGGCCTAAGGGGAGCACAGGAACATGTCCCGCGTAGGAAAGATGCCGATCGCCGTGCCGCAAGGCGTGGACGTGAAGGTCGGCGCCGACCAGATCACGGTGAAGGGTGCCAACGGCACGCTCAGCCGCGCGATCAACCCGCTGGTGAGCGTCAAGCTCGACGCCGGCAAGCTGAGCTTCGTCCCCGCGAACGAGACGCCCGAGGCCGATGCGATGAGCGGCACGATGCGCGCGCTCGTCGCCAACATGGTGGGCGGCGTCAGCAAGGGCTTCGAGCGCAAGCTCACGCTGGTGGGCGTGGGCTTCCGCGCCCAGGCCCAGGGCCAGAAGCTGAACCTGCAGGTCGGCTATTCGCACCCGGTCGTCAAGGAGATGCCCGCCGGCATCAAGGTGGCCACGCCCACCCAGACCGAGATCATCATCTCCGGCCCCGACCGCCAGGTGGTGGGCCAGATCGCCGCCGAAGTGCGGGCCTTCCGTCCGCCCGAGCCCTACAAGGGCAAGGGCATCCGCTACGCCGAAGAGCGCGTGGTGCTGAAAGAGACGAAGAAGAAGTAAGGAGCGACGCCATGACGACCAAGAAGGAACAGCGGCTGCGCCGTTCGCGCCAGACCCGCGTGCGCATCGCGACGCAGGGCGTCGCGCGCCTGACCGTCTTCCGCTCCAACCTGCACATCTATGCCAGCGTCATCTCCGGCGACGGCGGCAAGGTGCTGGCCAGTGCCTCGACGGCCGAGAAGGAAGTGCGCGAGCAGCTGGGTGCCCCGGGCAAGGGCGGCAATGCCGCCGCGGCCACGATCATCGGCAAGCGCATCGCCGAGAAGGCGAAGGCCGCCGGCATCGAGAAGGTGGCGTTCGACCGCGCGGGCTTCGCCTATCACGGCCGCGTGAAGGCGCTGGCCGAGGCGGCACGCGAAGCCGGCCTGCAGTTCTGAGCGCAAGAGAAGGATCCCCGCAATGGCAAAGTTCACCCCCCGCGCCCAGACCGAAGGCAACGACGACGGCCTGAAGGAGAAGATGATCGCGGTCAACCGCGTCACCAAGGTCGTGAAGGGCGGCCGCACGCTCAGCTTCGCGGCGCTCACCGTCGTCGGCGACGGCGACGGCCGCATCGGCATGGGCAAGGGCAAGGCCAAGGAAGTGCCGGTCGCCGTGCAGAAGGCGATGGAAGCGGCGCGCCGCAACATGTTCAAGGTGGCGCTGAAGAACGGCACCATCCACCACAACATCGAGGGCGAGCACGGCTCGGCCAAGGTGCTGATGGCGCCGGCCAAGCCGGGTGACGGCATCATCGCCGGCGGCCCGATGCGCGCCGTGTTCGAGGTGATGGGCGTGACCGACATCGTCGCCAAGAGCCACGGCTCGACCAACCCGTACAACATGGTGCGCGCCACGCTGGACGCGCTGAAGAACTCCACCACGCCCGCCGAGGTGGCGGCCAAGCGCGGCAAGTCGGTCGAAGACCTCTTCGCCTGAAGCGCCGCGCAGGAGAACGCTACATGTCCGACAAGAAGACCCTCACGGTCAAGCTCGTGAAGAGCGTCGCCGGCACCCGCCAGTCGCACCGCGACACGGTGCGCGGCCTGGGCCTGCGCAAGCTCAACAGCGAGCGCACGCTGGAAGACACGCCCGCGGTGCGCGGCATGATCAACAAGGTCTCGTACCTGGTGAAGGTGCTGTGATGGAACTGAACACCCTGAAGCCTGCCGAGGGCAGCAAGAAGGCGCGCCGCCGCGTCGGCCGCGGCATCGGCTCGGGCCTGGGCAAGACCGCGGGCCGCGGCCACAAGGGCCAGAAGAGCCGCGCCGGCGGCTTCCACAAGGTGGGCTTCGAAGGCGGCCAGATGCCGCTGCAGCGCCGGCTGCCCAAGCGCGGCTTCAAGAGCGCGGCGCTCAAGTACACGGGCGAGGTGACCCTGGCCGACCTCGAGAGGCTGGGCGCCGCCGAGGTCGACCTGGTCGTGCTGAAGCAGGCCGGCCTGGTGGGCCAGATGATCAAGACCGTCAAGGTCGTGAAGTCGGGCGAACTGACGAAGAAGGTCGCGCTCAAGGGCATCGGCGCGACCGCGGGCGCGAAGGCCGCCATCGAGGCGGCCGGCGGCTCGCTGGCCTGAGGAAACGCCGCACGTGGCAACCAACGCGAGCCAGCTGGCCAAGAGCGGGAAGTTCGGCGACCTGCGTCGCCGCATCGTCTTCCTGCTGATGGCGCTGGTGGTCTACCGCATCGGCGCGCACATCCCCGTGCCGGGGATCGACCCGAACCAGCTGCAGCAGCTGTTCAAGGGCCAGGGCGGCGGCATCCTGAACCTGTTCAACATGTTCAGCGGCGGAGCGCTGTCGCGCTTCACCGTGTTCGCGCTCGGCATCATGCCCTACATCTCGGCGTCGATCATCATGCAGCTGATGACCTACGTCGTGCCCTCTCTCGAAGCCATCAAGAAGGAAGGCGAGGCGGGGCGGCGCAAGATCACGCAGTACACGCGCTACGGTACGCTGATGCTGGCCGTCTTCCAGAGCCTGGGCATCGCGCTTGCGCTCGAAGGCTCGCGCGGGCTGGTGCTGAACCCGGGCTTCGGCTTCCGCATGACGGCGGTCGTGAGCCTGGTGGCCGGCACGATGTTCCTCATGTGGCTGGGCGAGCAGATCACCGAGCGCGGCCTGGGCAACGGCATCTCGATCCTGATCTTCTCCGGCATCGTGGCCGGCCTGCCGAATTCCATCGGCGGCCTGTTCGAGCTGGTGCGCACCGGCGCGATGAGCATCATCGCCAGCCTGTTCATCATCGCGGTGGTGATCTTCGTCACCTTCGCGGTGGTGTTCGTGGAACGCGGGCAGCGCAAGATCCTGGTGAACTACGCCAAGCGCCAGGTCGGCAACAAGGTCTACGGCGGGCAGTCCTCGCACCTGCCGCTGAAGCTGAACATGTCGGGCGTGATCCCGCCGATCTTCGCCTCGTCGATCATCCTGCTGCCGGCGACGGTGGTGGGCTGGTTCGCCACCGGCGACAGCCTGCGCTGGCTGAAGGACATCGCCAGCCTGCTCTCGCCGGGCCAGCCGATCTACGTGATGCTCTACGCCGCGGCGATCGTGTTCTTCTGCTTCTTCTACACGGCGCTCGTCTTCAACAGCCGCGAGACGGCCGACAACCTGAAGAAGAGCGGCGCGTTCATCCCGGGCATCCGCCCGGGCGAGCAGACCGCGCGGCACATCGACAAGATCCTCTCGCGCCTGACGCTGGTCGGCGCGGTCTACATCACGCTGGTGTGCCTGCTGCCCGAGTTCCTGGTGCTGAAGTACAACGTGCCGTTCTACTTCGGCGGCACCAGCCTGCTGATCATCGTCGTCGTCACGATGGACTTCTGGGCCCAGGTGCAGAGCTACGTGATGAGCCAGCAGTACGAGAGTCTTCTGAAGAAGGCCAACTTCAAGGCGAGCTGAGATGTCGAAGGACGACGTCATCCAGATGCAGGGGGAGATCCTGGAGAACCTCCCCAACGCGACGTTCCGCGTGAAGCTGGAGAACGGCCACGTCGTGCTCGGCCACATCTCCGGCAAGATGCGCATGCACTACATCCGCATCCTGCCGGGCGACAAGGTGACGGTCGAGCTGACGCCCTACGATTTGAGTCGCGCCCGCATCGTGTTCCGGGCCAAGTGAGCAGCCTGACGAGGGCTTAGGAGAAGACCATGAAAGTAGCCGCTTCCGTCAAGAAGATGTGCCGCAACTGCAAGATCATCCGCCGCAAGGGCGTGGTGCGCGTGATCTGCACCGACCCGCGTCACAAGCAGCGTCAAGGTTAAGGAACCCAACATGGCACGCATCGCCGGCATCAACATCCCGCCGCACAAGCACGCCGAGATCGGCCTGACCGCCATCTACGGCATCGGCCGCACCACGGCGCAGAAGATCTGCGAGACCGCGGGCATCCCGTACTCGAAGAAGATCAAGGACCTCTCCGACGCCGAGCTGGAGAAGATCCGCGAGGAGATCGGCCGCCTGACGATCGAAGGCGACCTGCGTCGCGAACTGTCGATCAACATCAAGCGACTGATGGACCTGGGCTGCTACCGCGGCATGCGGCACCGCCGCGGCCTGCCGGTGCGCGGCCAGCGCACCCGCACCAATGCCCGCACCCGCAAGGGCCCGCGCAAGGGCGCCGCGGCGCTGAAGAAGTAAGGAAGCACTCGAATGGCCAAGCCTCCCGTCAATACCGCCGCGCGCCGCGTCAGCAAGAAGATCCGCAAGAACGTTGCGGACGGCATCGCGCACGTGCACGCCAGCTTCAACAACACCATCATCACCATCACCGACCGCCAGGGCGGCGCCCTCGCCTGGGCGTCCAGCGGCGGCCAGGGCTTCAAGGGCTCGCGCAAGAGCACGCCCTTCGCGGCCCAGGTGGCGGCCGAAACCGCCGGCCGCGCGGCGCAGGAACAGGGCATCAAGAATCTGGACGTGCGCGTCAAGGGCCCGGGCCCCGGCCGCGAGTCCAGCGTGCGCGCGCTGGCGTCGCTGGGCATCCGCATCAACTCGATCAGTGACGTGACGCCGATCCCGCACAACGGCTGCCGCCCGCAGAAGCGCCGCCGGATCTGATGCCCCCGCGCCCCGCCCGGCTGCGGTCGGTCGGGCTACAATAGAGAGTTTCCCGCAGGCCGGTGAGCACATGGGTGCTGACCGGCCCTTTTCGTCGAAGCCCACCGTCTGCGCGATGTCTCCCGAGAGAGAACGCCGGACTTGCGCGGGTCCCGGAGCCGCCCTCCGGGTCTGCCGCGTCAGAAACCCACAAGGACAGCACAGTGGCACGTCATCTCGGCCCCAAGGCCAAACTCTCCCGCCGTGAAGGCACCGACCTGTTCCTGAAGAGCGCGCGCCGCCCGATCAGCGACAAGGCCAAGTTCGACTCCAAGCCCGGCCAGCACGGCCGTACCTCGGGCAGCCGCACCAGCGACTTCGGCCTGCAGCTGCGCGAGAAGCAGAAGGTCAAGCGCATGTACGGCGTGCTGGAGCGCCAGTTCCGCCGCTACTTCGCCGAGGCCGAGCGCCGCAAGGGCAACACCGGCTCGAACCTGCTGACCCTGCTCGAGTCGCGTCTCGACAACGTCGTCTACCGCATGGGCTTCGGCTCGACGCGCGCCGAGGCGCGCCAGCTCGTGTCGCACAAGTCGATCACGGTCAACGGCAACGTCGTCAACATCGCGTCCTACTCGGTGAAGGTCGGCGACACGATCGGCGTGCGCGAAAAGGCGAAGAAGCAACTGCGCATCACCGATGCGGTGAAGCTTGCAGAAGGCATCGGCATGCCCAACTGGGTCCAGGTGGACGCCGGCAAGCTCGAGGGCGTGTTCAAGAAGACGCCGGACCGCGACGAGTTCGGTTCCGACATCAAGGAAGCGCTGATCGTCGAGTTGTATTCGCGCTGACGCGCGTCCGGATCCCGGGGCGACGGTCGTACTGCCGTCGTCCCGTTTCGGCGTTTTCGCCCCGGTGTGCCGGCGACGGGGCGGCAGAAATCACGAGCCGGCGTTGTCCATCAGCCTTATCGGTGTAACGAGCCGAGGGTATTGAGACGTACAGGACTTCAATGCAAACCAATCTGCTGAAACCCAAAGCCATCAATGTCGAGCCGCTCGGCGGCAATCGCGCCAAGGTCACCCTCGAACCGTTCGAGCGCGGCTACGGCCACACGCTGGGCAACGCGCTGCGGCGCGTGCTGCTGTCGTCGATGGTGGGCTACGCGCCGACGGAAGTCACGATCGCCGGCGTGCTGCACGAGTACTCGGCCATCGACGGCGTGCAGGAAGACGTCGTCCACATCATGCTCAACCTCAAGGGCGTGGTCTTCCGCCTGCACAACCGCGACGAAGTCACGCTGGTACTGCGCAAGGAAGGCGAAGGCGCGGTCACCGCGGGCGACATCCAGACCCCGCACGACGTCGAGATCATCAACCCCGAGCACGTCATCGCCCACCTGGCGCAGGGCGGCAAGCTCGACATGCAGATCAAGGTGGAGAAGGGCCGCGGCTACGTGCCGGGCAACCTGCGCCGCTTCGGCGACGAGCCCACCAAGAGCATCGGCCGCATCGTGCTGGACGCCAGCTTCTCGCCCGTCAAGCGCGTGAGCTACGCGGTCGAGAACGCGCGCGTCGAGCAGCGCACCGACCTCGACAAGCTGGTGATGGAGATCGAGACCAACGGCGCCCTGCCGCCGGAAGAGGCGATCCGCCAGTCGGCCAAGATCCTGGTCGAGCAACTGGCCGTGTTCGCCAACATCGAGCCGGGGGCGGTCGACAGCGTGTTCGAGGCCGCGCCTTCGCGCCAGCCGAACTTCGACCCGATCCTGCTGCGCCCGGTCGACGAGCTGGAACTCACGGTGCGTTCGGCCAACTGCCTGAAGGCCGAGAACATCTACTACATCGGCGACCTGATCCAGCGCACCGAGACCGAGCTGCTGAAGACCCCGAACCTGGGCCGCAAGTCGCTCAACGAGATCAAGGAAGTGCTGGCTTCGCGCGGGCTCACGCTCGGCGCGCGGCTGGAGAACTGGCCGCCCCAGGGCCTGGACAAGCGATAAGACCTCGCTGTCACGTGCAAGCCCCGGTACCTGACACGGCCGGGGTGACAACATAAGGAAAGCAACGCACCATGCGCCACCGTCAAGGACTCCGCAAGCTCAACCGCACCAGCAGCCATCGCCTGGCGATGCTGCGCAACATGTGCAATTCGCTGATCACCCACGAGGCGATCAAGACCACGCTGCCCAAGGCCAAGGAACTGCGGATGGCCGTCGAGCCGCTGATCACGCTGGGCAAGGAAGCCACACTGGCGAACCGCCGCCTGGCGTTCGACCGCACGCGCGACCGCGCCGTCGTCACCAAGCTGTTCGAGGTGCTGGGCCCGCGCTACAAGGCGCGCCCGGGCGGCTACACGCGCATCCTGAAGATGGGCTTCCGCGTCGGCGACAACGCGCCGATGGCCTTCGTCGAACTGGTCGACCGCCCCGAGCCGGCGGCCGAGGCCACGGAAGCCAAGTCCGGAGAGTGAACGCCGCGGCCTGAGCCCAGGCCGCCGCTGGACGGACGAAGCCCGCCGCGTGCGGGCTTCTTCGTTTCCGGCCCGCCGTGGCACGGATCGTGCACTTCGGCTGCTGGTATACCAGCCAGTGCACCAATGTCGAACGATCCGCCGCACCTTGCCGATGCCGACTGGCCCCGCACCGTGGCCGGCTGGTGCGACCGGGTCGCGGCCGGCGCCGACCCGCGCCCGGCGCTGCAAGCGCTGCATGCCGCGGTGCTCGCCGACCCGGGCACCGCGGTCTGGATCCACCGTTGCGAAGGCAGTGCCTGGCAGGCACAACTGGAACTGCTTTCGGCGCGCCTCGCGGAGTCGACCGACCGCCAGGCGCTGCTTGCCCGCTACCCGCTGCTGGGCGTGCCCTTCGCGGTGAAGGACAACATCGACATCGCCGGCGCCCCCACCACCGCCGCCTGCCCGGCGCATGCGCATGTCGCGACCGGCACCGCCGGCGCCGTGCAGCGCCTGCTCGACGCCGGCGCCCTGTGGCTCGCCAAGACCAACCTGGACCAGTTCGCCACCGGCCTGGTGGGCACGCGCTCGCCCTATGGCCGGCCGGCTTCGGTGGCCGACGCCTCGCGCATCAGCGGCGGCTCCAGCAGCGGCTCGGCGGTGGCGGTCGCGCGCGGCCTGGCGGCCTTCGCGCTCGGCACCGACACCGCGGGCTCCGGCCGCGTGCCGGCGGGCTTCAACGGGCTGGTGGGCCTCAAGCCCACGCCGGGCCGCGTGAGCACGGCCGGCGTGCTGCCGGCCTGCCGTACGCTGGACTGCGTCTCGGTCTTCGCGCATGGCGTGGCCGACGCCACGCGCGTGCTGGCGGTGATGGAAGGGCCGGACCCGGCCGACCCCTACAGCGCCTTCGCCCCCGGCCCGGCAGCCCTGCCGGCGCGCCTGCGCCTGAGCATCCCGAAGCTGCCCGTCTTCCACGGTGATGCCGGCTACGAAGCCGCCTGGGCGGCTGCCACGGCGAAAGCCGCGGCCGCCGGCCACACCCTGGTCGAGATCGACTTCGCCCCGCTGCAGGCGGTGGCCGCGCTGCTCTACGAAGGCCCCTGGGTCGCCGAGCGTCATGCCGTCGTGCACCGGCTGCTCGAGGAACGGCCCGAGGCGCTGGACCCCACGGTGCGGCGCGTCATCGAACGCGCGACATCCTTCAGTGCCACCGATGCCTTCGCCGCCCAGTACCGGCTGAAGGCCGCGCAGGTCGCGCTCGCGGCACTGTGGCAGCGGGTGGACCTGCTGATGGTGCCCACCGCGCCCGGCCACCCCACCTTCGCCGAGGTCCACGCCGACCCCGTGGGCGCGAACGCGCGCCTGGGCACCTACACCAACTTCGTCAACCTGCTCGGCTGGTGCGCGCTGGCGCTGCCGTCAGGGCAGACCGCGCGCGGGCTGCCCTTCGGCGTCACCTTCATCGGCGCCGGCGGTCTGGACGCCGCGCTGGCGCGATTCGGCCTGCAGTGGACCGGTGAGGCGCAAGGGCCGACCCCCTGGCCCGCCACCGAAGCCACGTTGCCCATCGCCGTCGTCGGTGCCCACCTCTCGGGCCTGCCGCTCAACGGCCAGCTCATCGAGCGCGGCGCCGTGCTGCTGGAGGCCACCACCACCGCCCCGCACTACCGGCTCTACGCGCTGCCCGGCACCGTGCCACCCAAGCCGGGCCTCGTGCGCAGCGCCGAAGGCGGCGCCGCCATCGCGCTGGAGGTGTGGGCAATGCCGCAGCGTGCGGTGGGCTCGTTCCTCGCACTGATCCCGCCGCCGCTGGGCCTGGGCAGCGTGCAGCTGGCCGACGGCCGCCACGTGCACGGCTTCCTGTGCGAACCGCATGCGCTGGCGGGCGCGCGCGAAGTCACGGCGTTCGGTGGCTGGCGCGCCTACCTGGCCTCGTTGTCGAAGGAGTGAACGCCATGGACCACCGCGCCTACATCGACGCCGCTGTCGCCACGCTGGGCCTGAAGATCGCGGCCCAGCACCGCCCCGGCGTTGAACGCTTCTTCGACCTGGCGGCGATGATGGCCGAGCAGCTGCAGGGCATCCCGCTCACCGCCGCCGACGAGCCCGGCAACGTGTTCCGCCCGGTCGAGCCGGAGACCGGCGAGTGAACGCCGCCGCCATCGCCGAAGCGGTGCGCAGCGGCGAAGGCAGCGCGCGCGCCGCGGTGCACGCGTCGCTGGCCGCCATCGCCGCCACCGAGCCCAGGGTCAACGCCTTCACCGCGGTCCTCGCCGAACGCGCGCTCAAGCGCGCCGACGCGGTCGACGCCAGTCCGCGCCGCGCGCGCATGAAGCTGGCCGGCGTGCCCTTCGCGGTGAAGAACCTGTTCGACGTCGCCGGCCTGCCCACGATCGCCGGCTCGAAGATCGAAGCCACGCGGCCACCGGCTGCGCGCGACGCCGTGCTGGTGCGGCGCCTGGAAGCCGAAGGCGCGGTGCTGGTGGGTGCGCTCAACATGGACGAGTACGCCTACGGCTTCACCACCGAGAACACGCACTATGGCCCGACGCGCAACCCGCACGACGGCACGCGCATCAGCGGCGGTTCCTCGGGCGGTTCGGCCGCCGCGGTGGCTGCGGGCCAGGTGCCGCTCACCTTGGGCTCCGACACCAACGGCTCGATCCGCGTGCCTTCGTCGCTGTGCGGCACCTACGGCCTGAAGCCCACCTTCGGCCGCCTGCCGCGCAGCGGCAGCTACCCCTTCGTCGCCAGCCTGGACCACCTGGGCCCGTTCGCGCGCACGGTGGCCGACCTGGCGCTCTGCTACGACGTGATGCAGGGCCCCGACGAGGCCGACCCCGCCTGCGCGCAGCGCGACATCGAGCCCGTGCTGCCGCCGCTGGCGCAGGGCGCGGCCGGGCTGCGCATCGGCGTGCTGGGCGGCTGGTTCCGCGAGATGGCGCAGCCGGAAGCACTGGCCGCGGTCGACCGCGTCGCCGCGGCGCTGGGCACCACGCGGCTCATCGAATGGCCCGAGGTGGCACGCGCACGCGCCGCCGCCTTCGTCATCAGCGCCGGCGAAGGCGGCGCGCTGCACCTGGACGACCTGCGCACGCGCGCGCACGACTTCGACCCGATGACACGCGACCGCTTCCTCGCCAACGCCTTGATCCCCGCGGCCTGGGTGATGCGCGCGCAGCGCGTGCGCCACTGGTTCGCGCGCCGCGTGGCGAAGAGCTTCGAGACGGTGGACGTGGTCATCGCGCCCGCCACGCCCTGCGTGGCGCCGCCCATCGGCACCGAGTGGATCGAGCTCGGCGGCCAGAAGCTGCCCGCGCGCGCCAGCCTGGGCCTGCTCACGCAGCCCGTCTCGTGCATCGGCCTTCCGGTGGCCACCGTGCCGCTGTGGGGGCTGAACCCGCAGGCGCCGCACCTGCCCATCGGCGTGCAGCTCATCGCCGCGCCCTGGCGCGAAGACCTCGTGCTGCGCGTGGCCGCGGCGCTGGAGGCCGAAGGCGTGTGCAGCGCGCCGGTGGCCCAGGGCCTGTGATGGAGATCAACCGCCCCGAGGTGCTGGCCGAGATGCAGGCCGCGTTCGCGCGCTACGAAGACGCGCTGGTGAACAACCGCACCGACGTGCTCGACGAGCTGTTCTGGACCCACCCGCTCACGGTGCGCTATGGTGCGGCCGAGAACCTCTACGGCATCGGGGCCATCCGTGCCTTCCGCCTCGCGCGGCCGGCGGCCGGCCTGGCGCGCACGCTCTCGCAGACCGTCATCACCACCTACGGCAACGACTTCGCCACCGCCATGACCCTGTTCCACCGCGAGGGCAGCACGAAGACCGGGCGCCAGAGCCAGACCTGGGTGCGTTTCCGCGAAGGCTGGCGCGTCGTTGCCGCCCACGTGAGCCTGATCGACTGATGCGTGCCGTCAAGCCGGTGAAGACCGCCGAACCCGCCGCGCGTGCCAACCTGGCCGAGCAGGTGTACGCACGGCTGAAGGCACAGCTCAACGACTTCGAGCTCGTGCCCGGCGACCGTTTCAGCGAAGCCGAGCTCGGCGCGCGCCTGGGCGTGAGCCGCACGCCGGTGCGCGAAGCGCTGTTCCGCCTGCGCAACGAAGGTCTGCTCGACGTCGAAAGCAAGAGCGGCTGGTACGTGCGGCCGATCGATTTCGGCAAGCTCGAGCAGCTGTACGACCTGCGCATCGTGCTCGAGAGCCACGCCCTCGCACGCTTGTGCGCGCGCGCCGAGACCAGCACGCCGGAACTGGACGAGCTGAAGGCGGTGTGGCTGGTGCCGGCCGCCGAACGACGCGCCGACGGGCGCGAAGTCGGTGCGCTGGACGAGCAGTTCCACGCCACGCTGGTGCGCGCCACCGGCAACCAGGAGATGGCGCGCGTGCACTGGGACGTGACCGAGCGCATCCGCATCATCCGCCGGCTCGACTTCACGCGTGCCGACCGCGTGGAAGCCACCTACGTGGAGCACGCGAAGATCCTGCGCGCCGTCATCCAGCGCAAGGCCGACCAGGCCCAGCTCCTGCTGCGCAGCCACATCGAGCAGAGCAAGGCCGAGGTGCGCCGCATCACGCTCGCGACCCTGCACGACGCGCGCATCCGCGCCTGACTTTCGCGCCGCCGGCAGGCGGCACGGCTCTTGCTGGATACCGACTGGTATACCAGTGCGTGCACCGAAACGGCACGCCGGGAAGCAACCCCTCTCGATGGAGCCGAGACCATGAGCGACAAGACTGTCCTGGACCCGATCACCCGCCGCCGCGCCCTGGCGCAGCTGTCCGCCGCCTCCCTGGCCGGCATGACGCCGTGGGCGCTGGCGCAGAAGCCGATGACCATCGGCTTCATCTACGTCGGCCCGAAGGACGACTTCGGCTACAACCAGGCGCACGCCGAGGCGGCCGCCGAAGTGAAGAAGATGGCCGGCATCAAGGTGGTCGAGGAAGAGAACGTGCCGGAGACGCAGGCCGTGCAGAAGACCATGCAGGGCATGATCTCGCAGGACGGCGCCACGCTGCTGTTCCCCACCAGCTTCGGCTACTTCGACCCCCACATGCTGGCCGTCGCCGCCAAGAACCCCGGCGTGCGCTTCGCCCACTGCGGCGGCCTGTGGACCAAGGGCAAGCACCCCGACAACACCGGCAGCTTCTTCGGCTACATCGACGAGGCGCAGTACCTCAACGGCGTCGTCGCCGGCCACATGAGCAAGAGCAAGAAGCTCGGCTTCGTGGCCGCCAAGCCCATCCCGCAGGTGCTGCGCAACATCAACGCCTTCACGCTGGGCGCGAAGTCGGTCGACCCCAAGATCACCACCAGCGTCATCTTCACCGGCGACTGGAGCATGGCGGTCAAGGAGGCGGAAGCCACCAACAGCCTGGCCGACCAGGGCGTGGACGTGTTCACCATGCACGTCGACGGACCGAAGGTGGTGGTGGAGACGGCCGCCAAGCGCGGCAAGTTCGTCTGCGGCTACCACGCGAGCCAGGCGAAGCTGGCGCCCGCCGCGTACCTCACCGGCGCCGAGTGGAACTGGATCACCGCCTACAAGGAAATCATCGGTGCCGCGCAGAGCGGCAAGCCGCACCCGAACTTCGTGCGCGGCGGCCTGAAGGAAGGCTTCGTGAAGCCCTCGCCCTACGGCAGCATGGTGCCGGAAGCGGCGCGCAAGAACGCCGACGCGGTGAAGGCGAAGATGATGGCCGGTACCTTCGACATCTTCGCCGGCGAGATGAAGGACAACACCGGCAAGGTCGTCATCCCCAAGGGCAAGGTCCACAAGCAGACCGACGTCGAACTCGAGGGCATGAACTACCTCATCGAAGGCGTCATCGGCAAGATCTGAACGAGAGATCGCCATGCGCCGCGCCTGGCACGACCTGGCCGAAGCCTTCCTGCTGCCGCTGCTGGCGCTGACCGGCGCGCTGCTGCTGTTCGGCCTGTTCGTCTGGTTCGGCGGCGCTTCGCCGCTGGAAGCCTGGCGCCTGCTCTTCGTAGGCGCCTTCGGCGATGCGTTCTCGTGGCAGAACACGCTGCAGCGCGCGGCGCCGCTGATGCTCACCGCGCTCACGGTGGCGCTGCCGGCGCGCGCCGGGCTGGTGGTTATCGGCGGCGAAGGCGCGCTCGTGCTGGGCGGGCTGGCCGCCGCCGGGCTGCCCTACCTCTTCACGCCGCCGCAGGGCACGGCCGGCACGCTGATCCTGATGCTGGGCGCCATGGGGGTGGGCGGCGCGTGGATCGCGCTGGCTGGCGCGCTGCGCCAGTGGCGCGGCGTCAACGAGACCATCTCCAGTCTGCTGCTGGGCTACATCGCGATCGCGCTCTTCAAGCATTGGGTGGAAGGGCCGATGCGCGACCCCGCCAGCCTGAACAAGCCTTCCACGCTGCCGCTGGCCGAGCCGCTGCGCATCGGCGGCCTGCTGGGCTACGACGTGCACTGGGGCCTGCTGTGGGGCGTGGTGTTCTGCGTCGCGGCCGCGGTGTGGCTGTCCTACACCACGCACGGCTTCGCGACCCGCGTGGTGGGCGGCAACGCGCGCGCGGCGCGCCTGGTGGGGCTGCCGACGAACCGGCTCATCGTCACCGCCTGCCTGCTGGGCGGCGCGGCCTCCGGGCTGGCCGGCGGCATCGAGGTGGCGGCGGTGCACACGGCGGCCAACGCGTCGCTCATCGCCGGGCTGGGCTACGCCGGCATCCTGGTGAGCTTCGTGGCGCGTCACCAGCCGCTGGCGATCATTCCGGTGGCCATCCTCTTCGGCGGCTTCGGCGCCGCCGGCAGCCTGCTGCAGCGCCGGCTGGGCCTGCCCGACGCTTCGGTGCAGGTGCTGCTGGGCTTCGCCTTCGTGCTCATCCTGGCCAGCGAGGCGCTGCGCGGGCGCCTGCTGCCCTTCAGCCTGCTGCCGCAGCGCGCGCCGCTGCCGGTGGCCAAGACCGCATGAACAGCGCCCTCGTCGACGTGCTGATCGCCGTGCTGGGCGGCGCCATCCGCGTCGGCACGCCCTTCCTCTTCGTGAGCCTGGGCGAATGCCTGACCGAAAAGGCCGGCCGCATCAACCTGGGCCTGGAAGGCGTGCTCGTGTTCTCGGCGATGGCCGGCTTCGGCGGTGCCTGGCTCAGCGGCTCGCCCTGGGTCGGCGTGCTGCTGGCCGGCTGCAGTGGCGCGCTGCTCGCTTCGCTGCACGGCCTGGTCTGCTCGCTGCCACGCGTGAACGACGTGGCGATGGGCATCGCGCTCATGCTGCTGGGTGCCGGGCTGGCCTTCTACCTGGGCAAGCCGCTGATCCAGCCGCAGGCGCCGCAGATCCCGTCGATCGAACTGGGCAACTGGAGCGCTTCGCCCTCGGTGCAGGCGGCGCTGAAGATCAACGCGCTGTTCCCCCTCGGCGTGGCGCTCGCGCTGCTGATGGGCTGGGCCTTCATGAACACGCGCTGGGGGCTGGTGGTGCGCATGGTGGGCGATTCTTCCGACGCTGCGCGCGCCCTGGGCACCAGCGTGAACGGGGTGCGCATCGCGGCCACCACCGCCGGCGGCTTCATCGCCGGGCTGGGCGGCGCGAGCCTCTCGCTCTACTACCCGGGCAGCTGGAACGAAGGGCTGTCCAGCGGCCAGGGCCTCATCGCGGTGGCGCTGGTGATCTTCGCGCGCTGGAGCCCCGTGCGCTGCCTGGGCGCGGCGCTGTTGTTCGGCGGCGCGGGCGCTCTGGGCCCCGCGCTGCAGAGCGTGGGCGTCAGCGGCTACTACCACCTCTTCAACGCGGTGCCCTACGTGCTGACGCTGGCGATCCTGGTCTGGACCTGCTCGCCCAAGCGCAGCCTGAAGGGGGCACCGCTCGAACTGGGAGTGTCGAGATGAGCGCCGCCGGGCCGCTCCCAAGGCGCTCGCTCCCCCTTGGGGGGACCGGCGCGAAGCGACGTAGGGGGTCAACATGAGCGGACTGGGTGGGTTGAACAAGTCGCCGAACGGCGTCGTCGTCGGTCTGGTGCAGCTGCAGCTGCCGGTGGTGGAAACGCCGGCGCAGCTGCAACGCCAGGCCGAACGCATCTGCCAGATGGTCGGCAAGGCGCGCCGCAACCTGGGCACGATGGATTTGGTGGTGTTCCCGGAGTATTCGCTGCACGGGCTTTCGATGAGCACCGCGCGCGAGCTGATGGTCACGCTCGACGGGCCCGAGGTGGCGTCGTTCAAGGCCGCCTGCCGGGATAACCGCCTCTGGGGCTGCTTCTCCATCATGGAGTTCAACCCGCACGGCAACCCGTACAACACCGGCCTCGTCATCGACGACACCGGCGCGCTGCGCCTGTACTACCGCAAGCTGCACCCCTGGGTGCCGGTGGAAGCCTGGGAGCCCGGCAACATGGGCATCCCGGTGTGCGAAGGGCCGAAGGGCAGCAAGCTCGCGCTCATCATCTGCCACGACGGCATGTTCCCCGAGATGGCGCGCGAAGCCGCCTACAAGGGGGCCGAGATCATCCTGCGCACGGCAGGCTACACGGCGCCCATCCGCCATGCCTGGAAGATCACCAACCAGGCCAATGCCTTCCAGAACCTGGCCATCACCGCCAGCGTGTGCCTGTGCGGCAGCGACGGCAGCTTCGACAGCATGGGCGAAGGCATGTTCTGCAACTTCGACGGCACCGTCATCGCCGAAGGCGGCGGCCGCCCGGACGAGGTCATCACCGCCGAACTGCGGCCCGACCTGGTGCGCGAGGCGCGCGCCCACTGGGGCGTGGAGAACAACCCCTACCAGCTCTGGCACCGCGGCTACGTGGCGGTGAAGGGCGGGACGCAGGACTGCCCCTACACCTTCATGAAGGACATGGTGGCCGGCCGCTACAAGCTGCCCTGGAACGACAGCATCCAGGTGCGCGACGGCACCGGCTGCGGCTTCGATGCACCCACGCGCAGCTATCGCGGGCCCGAACCCAATCCCCTCGAAGAGATGCGCTGAGATGCCGCACATCGCTTCCACTCCGTATGCCTGGCCCTTCGACGGCGACCTGCGCCCGGCCAACACTGCGCTCGTCGTCATCGACATGCAGACCGACTTCTGCGGCGTCGGCGGCTACGTCGACAAGATGGGTTACGACCTCACGCTCACGCGGGCGCCCATCCGGCCCATCGCCGCGCTGATGGCGGCGATGCGGGCGAAGGGCTACACCATCATCCACACGCGCGAAGGGCACCGGCCAGACCTGTCGGACCTGCCGGAGAACAAGCGCTGGCGCTCGCGGCAGATCGGCGCCGGCATCGGGGACCCCGGCCCTTGCGGCCGCATCCTCGTGCGCGGCGAACCCGGCTGGGAGATCATCCCCGAGCTCGCGCCGCTGCCTGGCGAAGTGGTGATCGACAAGCCCGGCAAGGGCAGCTTCTGCGCGACGGACCTGGAACTCGTCCTGCGCACGCGCGGCATCCGCAACCTGGTGCTCACCGGCATCACCACCGACGTCTGCGTGCACACCACCATGCGCGAAGCGAACGACCGCGGCTTCGAGTGCGTGATCCTGGACGACTGCACCGGCGCCACCGACCACGGCAACCACCTGGCCGCGCTGAAGATGGTGACCATGCAGGGCGGCGTGTTCGGCGCCGTCTCCAACTCGAAGGCCGTGATCGAGGCCGTGAACGCCGCATGAGCAGCACGCACGCCGTCGCGCTCGAGACCTTCGAGCTCACCAAGCGCTTCGGCGCCTTCACCGCGCTGGACGCGGTCTCGCTCAAGGTGCGGCCCGGCACCGTGCACGCGCTGCTGGGCGAGAACGGCGCGGGCAAGAGCACGCTCGTGAAGTGCGTCGTCGGCTACTACCACCCGGACGGCGGCGCCGTGATGCTGGAAGGGCGCGAACAGGCCATCGCCTCGCCCGTGGCGAGCCGCGCTTTGGGCATCGGCATGGTCTACCAGCACTTCACCGTGGTGCCCGGCATGACGGTGGCGGAGAACCTGCTGCTCGCGCGCGGGCGCCTGCCGGCGCTGATCGACTGGAAGGCGGTGCGCGCCGAGCTCTCGGCCTTCATGGAGACCACGCCCTTCCGGCTGGACCTGGACGCCACGCCGCAGGACCTGGCCGCGGGCGAGAAGCAGAAGCTGGAAATCCTGAAGCAGCTGTACCTGAAGCCGCGCCTGCTGATCCTGGACGAGCCCACCTCGGTGCTCACGCCACAGGAGGCCGACGAGGTGCTGGGCCTGCTGCGCGAGCGCGCCCACGCCGGCGACTGCACGGTGGTGATGATCACCCACAAGTTCCGCGAGGTGGCCGAGCATGCCGACGACGTGAGCGTGCTGCGCCGCGGCCGCCTGGTGGCGAGCCACGGGGTGAGCGAGGTGAGCGCGCAGCAGCTGGCTGCCGCGATGGTGGGCGAAGGCAAGGCGACCACCGTCTCGCTCGCGCGCGAGGCGCGCCAACGCGGCGCACCCGCACTGGAAGTGAAGCAGCTGGTCGTGGCCGGCGACCGCGGCGAACTTTCGGTGCAGGGCCTGGACCTCACCGTGCACGCGGGCGAGATCGTCGGCGTGGCCGGCGTCTCCGGCAACGGCCAGCGCGAGCTGATGGAGTCGCTGGTGGGCCAGCGTGCGCCCGACAGCGGCGAGGTGCGCGTGGCTGGGGAGCGCTTCCACGCCACGCGAGCGCAGAACCGGCGCCTGAAGGTGCGCAGCCTGCCCGAAGAGCCGCTGCGCAACGCCTGCGTGGGCGAGCTGAGCGTGGGTCACAACATGGGCCTGCGCGTCTTCGACACCGCGCCCGCGGCGCGCGGCGGCTGGCTCAACTGGCGCGTGGTGCGCGAACGCGCGCGCGCGCTGATCGCCGAGTACGGCGTGAAGACGCAGGGCGAAGGCGCGCCGATCCGCTCGCTTTCCGGCGGCAACGTGCAGCGCGCGGTGCTGGCGCGCGAGCTTTCGGAGGAAGCCTCGCTGCTGCTCGTCAGCAACCCGGTGTTCGGCCTCGACTTCGCCGCGGTGGCGGAAATCCACGGCCGCCTGGTCGCGGCGCGCAACCGCGGCGCCGCGGTGCTGCTGGTGAGCGAGGACCTGGACGAACTGCTGGCGCTGGCCGACCGCCTGGTGGTGATGAGCGAAGGCCGCATCGTCTACGAATGCGCCGCCGAAGGGGCCGACCGGCACACGCTGGGCGCGCACATGGGTGGGCATGGGGGCGGCCACGCCCACGAGGCGGCCGCCGCATGATCACGCTCGCCGCCAAGCCCTTCGACTACCGCTTCCCGCCCGGGCGCACCGCGCTCGTCGTCATCGACATGCAGCGCGACTTCGTCGAGCCCGGCGGCTTCGGCGCCTCGCTGGGCAACGACGTCACGCGGCTGCACGCGGCCATCGGCCCCATCACGGCGCTGCTGGCGGCCTGGCGCGCGCGCGGCTGGCCGGTGCTGCACACGCGCGAATGCCACCGGCCCGACCTCTCCGACTGCCCGCCGGCCAAGCGCGAGCGCGGCAACCCCAGCCTGCGCATCGGCGAGCCCGGTCCGATGGGCCGGCTGCTGGTGGCCGGCGCGCCGGGGGCCGACATCATTCCCGCTCTTGCACCGGCGGCCGGTGAATGGGTCATCGACAAGCCCGGCAAGGGCATGTTCTGGGCCACCGGTCTGCACGAGAAGCTGCAGGCCGCCGGCATCACGCACCTGGTGTTCACCGGCGTCACCACCGAGGTCTGCGTGCAGACCAGCATGCGCGAGGCCAACGACCGCGGCTACGAATGCCTGATCGTCGAAGACGCCACCGAGAGCTACTTCCCCGAGTTCAAGGCCGCCGCGCTGGCGATGATCACGGCGCAGGGCGCCATCGTGGGCTGGCAGGCGACGAGCGCGCAGCTGCTGGCCGCGCTGGGCTGAGGCTTCAACCCAGCCCGTACCAGCCCGCGGCCTGCGCCGCGTCCAGCCGCGCCTTCAGGTAGGCCCACAAGGGCGGGCAGCCGGCCTCGATGGGCGGGCCGATGCGCTTGACCACCTGCTCATGGCGCACGCCGTTCTCGCGCCAGCTCTGGCCGTTGGCGGCCAGGTTCAGCAGCGCCGGCATCGCGCGGTCCACCGCGTGCGCGAAGCGCGACTCGGGCGTGGCTTCCTCGTCGAACTCGACCCAGCGCGAAAGGAAGCGGTCGCGCTGCGCGGCCGGCAGCAGGCCGAAGATGCGTTCCACCGCCGCGCGCTCGTCGCGCTTGCGCGCGGCCCAGTCGAGGTCGGCGTAGATCATCGCGTCGCCGGTGTCGATCTCGCCGATGTCGTGCACCAGCAGCATCTCCACCACGCGCGCGCCGTCCAGCGCATGGCCCGCGTGCGGCAGCAGCGAAAGCGCCAGCAGCGCGATCTGCCAGCTGTGTTCGGCCGAGTTCTCGAAGCGCTCCTGCCCCAGCGGCTTGTTCCTGCGCGTCACGCCCTTGAGGCGGTCGATCTCGATGATGAAGTCGACCAGGGGCTGCAGCGGTTCGGCACTCATGGCGCGATTGTGGCCCGGACCCGGCCGGCGCCCCGGATTCGGGTATACTTGCGGGCTCAGCCGCGGGGTGGAGCAGTCTGGTAGCTCGTTGGGCTCATAACCCAAAGGTCGCAAGTTCAAATCTTGCCCCCGCAACCAAATTCCTGAAGTGCCGACCGGCACCTGCGAAGCCCGCCCCGACCTCGATCCGGCGGGCTTCGTCGTATCCGGGGCTCCGGTCTGCGCTGGCAACTGGAAGGTCAACGATGCGCGGGTGCGGAGGCGTGGAATGACCTGCTGTCTTGCGGCGACCCGGAGCGCCGTCGCCAGCCTGTTGGCCGTGCTGCTGAACCCGATCGCCGCCAGCGCCGGCGAAGGGTCTTCGTTCTTCCCCGACAAGGGGATCCTGCTGGGTGTCGGGCTGGGCATCGGCAACCCGACCCTCGCGCGCTACTTCTTCGACGTTCGCGGCGAACGCCAGTCCGACACCGTGACCACGACCGGCATGAGCCTGGCCTTCGGAGGCTGGGTGCGTCCGTCGGACGGACCATGGGCGTTGGCGCTCACGCTGGGCGCGGATGGCAGCTTCCCGTCGGCGTTCGGGGGTTCGGGCCCCAATGCCAGCTTCCTGCAGTTCCCGCTCGAGGCCAGCTGGCGCTGGCAGATGACGCACGGCGGTCCTGTGGTCAGCGCCGGCCTGCGGCAGACCTTCGGCCGCAGCGTCGCGGCAGACGGCGGCAACAGCATCCACTTCCGGCCCGGGCGTGGCTACGCGCTGGCGATCGGTGCCGGCGACAAGTCCGGCCTGCTGTGGCTGCGGTGGGTGCGAGACCCGTTCAAGGTCGCCAGCCTCTCGGGTGACGCCATCGCCGGGCCGGCCGGCCGCATCTGGTCGAACTGGATCGGCGTGGCGTTCGAGAAGGGCATGCGGCTCGAGTGAGCCGGCGGCTCCAGCACCACCACCACGTCTACGTGGTGGAACTGTCGGACCGGGTGTGGAACGAGCCTTCGTTCCGCCAGGCGAACCCCGACTACCGGCCGGACAGGCCGCTCGTGTACGTCGGCATGACGGGTCTGGATCCCGACCTGCGCTTCGACCGCCACAAGGCCGGCATCCAGGCCAACCGCTTCGTGCGGGTCTACGGGCTGCGCCTGCTGCCGCAGCTGTACGAGGTCTACAACCCCATGCCCTACGAGGCGGCCCGCGAGATGGAAGTGGAGCTGGCCATCGCGCTGCGCGAGGCGGGCTACGGCGTGTGGCAGGCGTAGCGGTACGCGATCGCCTTCGCCCTCAGAACTGCACCCCCTTCGTCAACGCCCCGTCCACCACCAGGTTCGTGCCGGTGATGAAGCTCGCCGCCGGGCTGGCCAGGAAGGCGGCGGCGTTGGCCATCTCCTGCGGCGTGCCCATGCGGCCGGTCGGGTTCAGGCCCAGGGCCATCTTGAAGAGATCGGGGTTGCCGTGCTCGATCTGCTCCCACACGCCGCCCTTGAAGTACGTGTTGCCGGGCGAGACGGTGTTGGCGCGGATCTTCTTGCCCGCCAGGTGGTACGCCAGGCCCTGCGTGTAGTGGATGATGGCCGCCTTGAACGCGCCGTAGGGGCCGGAGGCGAAGTCGATCTCGCGCCCGGAGACGCTGCTGATGGTGACGATGCTCGCGTGCTGGCTCTTCTCCAGCCAGGGCATGGCGGCGTTCACCAGCCGCACCGTGCCCATCATGTCGGTCTCGAAGGTCTTCTGCCAGTTCGCTTCCTCGTTCGGGATGGCGAGCGCGCTGACGTTGGCGACCACGATGTCCAGCCCGCCCAGCGCTGCCGCCGCCTCGCCCACGAAGGCGGCCAGCGCGGGGCCGTCGGCCACGTCGACCACGCGGCCCACCGCCTTCACGCCGCGGCGTCCGAGGTCCTTCTCCGTCTGCGCCACCTCTTCGGCGTTGCGCGCGCAGAAGGCCACGTGAGTGCCTTCGGCGGCCAGCGTCTCGGCGATCGCGCGGCCGATGCCCTTGGTGCCGCCGGTGACGACGGCCTTCAGGCCCTTGAGTCCCAGATCCATGCCTTGCTCCTTGGGGTTGAGAGGTGCGCCCTCAGGGCGCGAGGTACTTCTTCTCGATGCCCGCGCCGACGGTGTACTTGGGGTCGACGAAGTTGCCCAGCCGCACCACGCCGCACTGGCTGAGCATCATGTAGGCGTCCCAGCGGTCGAAGCCGTATTCGGCCTCCATCCACAGCACCAGGTCCTTGTAGGCGATGCGCGCGGCGTCTTCCAGCGGGCGCGCGCTGCCGATGCACATGATGCGGTGCTCGTTCTCCAGCCGCGGCCATTCGAGCGCCCAGCCCTTGATCACGTCGACCTGGATCGTGGTCGTGCTGGGGTATTCCACCGCGGTGCCGCAGACTTCGCCGTCGCCCTGGCAGGCGTGGGCGTCGCCGATGAACAGGCGAGCGCCGGGCGTGCGCACCGGCAGGTAGGTGATGCTGCCCGGGCCCATGTCGGGCAGGTCCATGTTGCCGCCGTGCGAGTCCGGCGTGAGGGTGTTGATGCTGTCGATCTCGGGGCTGCAGCTCAAGGTGCCGATGTGCGGCCGGTAGGGCAGCTTCACCCGCTTGCTCCAGTACACGCCGTCCTCGTCGACGTCGATCTTGCGCACGATCTCGGGCAGCGAATCGGCCAGCAGCGCCGTGAGGCCGGTGCCGCTCAAGGCGCCGAACTGCGGGATCATGGCGCAGGTGCCGCGCGGGTTGGGGCCGCGCGGGGCCATGCTCTCGATGTGCACCGCCAGCACGTCGCCGCGCTCGGCGCCTTCGACGACGATGGGCCCGTTCTGCGGGTTCACGAAGGGCATGCGCAGCACGCGTGAGGGCAGGTCCTGCTCGGTCTTGACGGCACCTTCGAAGGCGTCGCGCGTCTCCACCACCACGCGGTCGCCGGGCTTCACCTGCAGCACGGGGTCGGAGTAGGGGCCGATCGTGTAGTGGTACTTGCCTTGGCGCGCCTCGGTGAGCGCGTGGGTGTCGGGCGTGCGGCCTTGCGCCAGGCCGCGCCGGCGCATGATCGAGCTGTCGAGCCAGGTCATCGGTGCTCCTCGGGGTGAGGCCCGGCGCTCAGGGGCCGGGCGGCGGGGCAGTGTAGCGACGCTGCGCGTTTGCGGTGCAGCGTGCTTTCCGATGGCCTCAGCGCGCAGGCGCCAGCGGCCCGAGCCCGTAGAAGCGCGACGCGGTGCCGTGGAAGAGATCGGCCTTCTCGGTGTCGCTGAAGCCCTTGGCGAGTCGCTTGCACGCGTTCCAGAAGACGCCGTAGCCATACGCCGCCTTGTCGACCGGGAAGTTGCTCTCGAACATGGCGCGCCCGGGGCCGAAGGTCTCGATGCAGGTCTGCACCCAGGGCCGCCAGGCGGCGGCGAGCGTCTGCGAATCGGGCGGCTCTGCGCGGTCGTGGAAGCCGAAGCCGAAGAGCTTCATGCCCATGCCGCCCAGCTTCACGTGCACGTTGGGGCAGGCGGCCAGTTCGCGCAGGCCGCGGCGCCAGTCGGCGAAGACCTCGTCGTGCCGGCCCCTGAAGCGGCCGAGCGCGATCGGGCCGCCGATGTGGTCCAGGCAAATGCGTGTGTCGGGGAAGGCGCGCGCCAGGTCGGCCAGGTCGCCCAGCTGCGGGTGGAAGATCCAGGTGTCGAAGCCCAGGCCGCGCGGGGCCAGCAGCGCGAAGGCTTCGCGCACCCTCGGCTCGCGCAGCAGGCCCGGCGGCCGCTTCACTACGGCGCCCCATTCGAGCTGGTCGGGGTCGGAAGCGGCGATGAAGCGCGCGCCGCGGAAGCGTTCGCCGGCGGCCGCGGCCATGGCGTCCAGCACCGGCGCCAGGCGCGCGCCGAGGGTCAAGTCGGCATGGCCGACGATGCCGGCGCAGGCGCGCGCGCCGCCGTAGCGGCCGCTCGCGGCCATCGCGGCCACGC
>CAYVXO010000072.1:0-25096 GCA_964454485.1 uncultured Rubrivivax sp. | reverse complement strand
TCAGGCAGATGCTCTTGGCGTGGCCGACATGCAGGTAGCCGTTGGGCTCGGGCGGGAAGCGCGTGCGGATCTTCGCCGGGTCGCTCGCACCCGCCTGGTGGTGCGCGCCGTCGCCCGGCGTGCCGCCGAAGCGGCGCTGCGCCCAGGTGCCGGCTTCGAGGTCGCGTTCGATGATGCCGCGCAGGAAGTTGCTCGGCTTCGGGGCTTCGGGAGAGTGGGGTGCGGAGGCCATGGGTGCGGGACCGCGTGCGGCGCGGCCGGGGGTGGCTCGATTCTATCGAGCGCCCTCGCGGCTTCGAGGGCCTGCAGCAGCCGCCGCACGTTCAGCGGCAGCAGCGTCAGGTGCAGCAGCAGCACCGGCGCGAGGCCGGCGCGCAGCGCATAGGCGATGAAGGCGAGATTGCTCGCGATCGCCAGCGCGCGCAGCGGCAGCATGCGCCGCGCGCTGAAGGTCGCCAGCACCAGCGCGCTGGCGCCGTAGCCCAGCCAGTCGGTCACACCGGGAGCCGCCAGGGGCCAGAGTCCTGCCATGCGTCGCCTGCCTTCGAAGCCGTCGATGACGGGAAGGACGGCAGCGGCGGCCGAAGGCGGCCGTGGCGGACTAGGGGGTGCGGCGGAACAGCAGCGCCGCGTTGGTGCCGCCGAAGGCGAAGGAACTGCTGACCGCGGCCTGGAGGCCGGGCGCCTTGGTGCCGTTCTCGCGCACCAGGTTCAGCGGGCAGGCGGGGTCGACCTCGCGGCAGAAGGCGTTCGGCGGCAGTTCCTGGCGCTGCAGCGCCAGCAGCGTGATCACCGCCTCCAGCGCGCCGGCGGCGCCCAGCAGGTGGCCGTGCAGCGCCTTGGTGGAGCTGACGCGCAGGCCCGGCAGCGCGCTGCCCCACACCGCGGCCAGCGCCTCGGCCTCGACGACGTCGCCGATCTTCGTGGCGGTGCCGTGCGCGTTGCAGTAGCCCACCTCGGCCGGCGCCATGCCCGCGGTGGCCAGCGCCAGGCGCAGCGCACGCGCTTGGCCGGCCGCGTCGGGCTTGGTCAGGTGGGTGGCGTCGCAGCTGATGCCCCAGCCGGCCAGTTCGCCGTAGGTTCGCGCGCCGCGCGCCTTTGCCCGCGCCGCCGATTCGAGCACCACGAAGGCCGCCCCTTCGCCGAGCACGAAGCCGGCGCGGTCGGTCGCGAAAGGCTTGCAGGCCGAAGCCGCTTCGCCGGGGTTGAAGGGCGCCAGCGTCTGCATCGCCTGCCAGGCCAGCACCACGCCCGGCACTATGAGCGCTTCGCTGCCACCGGCGATGGCGACGTCGACCTCGCCGCGCTGCACCGCCTTCGCGGCTTCGGCCAGCGCGACGGCCGAGGAGGCGCAGGCCACCGAATAGGTCAGCACCGGCCCCTTCACGCCGAGGCGCATGGCCACGTGGCCGGCAGGCGCGTTGGGCATGAAGGCGGGAATCGTGAGCGGCGGCACGCGGCCGCCGGAGCGGTAGGCCGCCTCCAGCGCGGCGGCGCCGCCCATGCCGCAGCCGCCGTAGACGCCGGTGCGTTCGCCGTCCAGCGTGACACCCGCGTCCTTGAGCGCCATGTCCGCCGCGGCCACGGCGAGCTGGCTCACGCGGTCCACGCCGGCCAGCTGCAGCTTGGTGAACCAGCGGCTCTCGTCGAAGCTGGCGGTGGCGGCGGCCGCCGGCTTGGGCAGCTGGCCTTCGAAGACCGGGCGCACAGCCGATTCGGCGCGCATGAGCGCCGAGAACATCGCCTGCGGATCGGACCCGTGCGGCGAGACGACGCCCAGGCCGGTGACCAGGACCGGGGTCGTCACGCGGCCTGCGAGGCTCGGACGTTGTCGACCACCGCGGCCAGCTCGGCCAGCGTGTCGATGTTGGAATACTGGTCGGGCACCGAGATGCCGAAGCGGTCCTCGACCTCGAACAGGAACTCGACGAGCGCGAGCGAGTCGATGCCGGCGCCCCGCATGGACGCGTTGGGATCCAGCGTCGACGGGTCGATCCCGTACTTTTCCTGGATCAGGTCCTGCAATTCCTTCAGCGAACTCATCAGCGCGAACTCCAACCTGACGCCGGTGCGACCCTGCCGCATGCGCGGCGCGGCACGCCCAGCGCGGCCCCCTCCTGATCGAACCCACGCCTTTGCGGCGCGTCGACCGATGATAGCCGGTCCGACCGCCCGCTCAGCCCCGGAACCGCCCCGGCCACCAGCGCAGGAGCGCGAACAATGCCCCGAGCGCGGCCCCCGCGGCGACGTCCAGCGCCACGTGCTGGCGCACCGCCATCGTCGACCAGGCGATGCCCACGAACCAGGCCGCGTTCACCCACCTGAGGGGGGCGGGGGCGCCGATCTCGCGCAGCAGGCGGTGGATGGCGACCGCCGAGAACATCGCGGTGGCCACGTGCAGCGAAGGGCAGGCGTTGCCGCCGGCGTCGACCCCCTTGATGAGGGCGAAGGTCGCACCGGCGTCGGCCGGCGGCACGAAGGGCGGCACCGCGGTCGGCCAGAAGTAGAAGCAGGCCAGGCCCGCCCCGCACAGCGCCGCCGCCCAGCCGCCGTGCACCGCGGCGTCACGCAGGCTGGGCGCCAGACCGGGCGCGATGCCGACGTAGAACCACAGCGAGAGGTAAAGCGCCAGTGCCTCCGGCTGGAAGGTCAGCGCGTGGTCGAGCGCGGTCAGCGGCATCACCGTCACCGGGAAGGCCGGGTGGCGCAGCAGGTGGAAGTAGGCGGCGAAGAACAGCCACATGAACAGCGCGATGCCCACCGTCTTGCGCCACTGGGCGACGCGGAATCGGCGCGCGACCTCGCGCGTCCAGCCGAAGGCAGGGGCGGGCGCCGCGACGGCGGCTGGCCGGGAGGCATCTGGCACGGGGGGGAACTGCTCGGGCGGGCGTCGGGGCGACGGCGCGCCAAGCCTAACATCCGCTTGCGCGGCCGGTCGGCGCGCGTTTCGACTTTGAGATAATCCGCGACCGTTGTCGGCGCCACGCATCGCCGAGCGCTGCATGAACCAGACGACGAATTCCCCGCTGCCCGAAGCCGAACGCTGCGACGTGCTGATCGTCGGCGGCGGCCCCGCCGGCGCCACCCTGGCGACGCTGCTGGCCCGCGAAGGGCGCGACGTGGTGCTGCTGGAAAAGGACCACCACCCGCGCTTCCACATCGGCGAATCGCTGCTGCCGGCCAACGTGCCGCTGCTGGAGCAGCTGGGCGTGCGCGCCGAGGTCGAAGCGATCGGCATGCCCAAGTGGGGTGTCGAGTTCGTCTCGCCGCTGCACACCCACCGCACCTACTACGAGTTCGGCGACGCCTGGGACAAGACGCAGCCCGGCGCCTGGCAGGTGAGGCGCTCCGACTTCGACCTCATCCTGGTGAACAAGGCGCGCGCCAGCGGCGCGCGCGTGCTCGAAGGTTGCCAGGCGCGCAAGGTCACACCCGACGCCGAAGGCGCCGACGTCGAGGCCGTGCACGAAGGCCGGCCGCGCCGCTGGCGCGCGCGCTACCTGGTCGACGCCTCCGGCCGCGACACCCTGCTGGCCAACCAGTTCGGCTGGAAGCAGCGCAACGAGCGCCACAACAGCGCCGCGCTGTTCGGCCACTTCACCGGCGCGAAGCGGCTCGAAGGCAGGAAGGAAGGCAACATCAGCCTCTTCTGGTTCAAGCACGGCTGGTTCTGGTTCATCCCGCTGGCCGACGGCAGCACCAGCGTCGGCGCGGTCTGCTGGCCGTACTACCTGAAGTCGCGCGACAAGCCGCTGAAGGACTTCTTCCTCGACACGATCGCGATGGCGCCGCCGCTGGCCGAGCGGCTGGCCGGCGCCACGCTGGTGGGCGACGCGGTCTACGCCACCGGCAACTACGCCTACGGCAGCCGCAGGGCCACGGGGGACCGCTTCCTGCTCGCCGGCGACGCCTACGCCTTCATCGACCCGGTATTCTCCAGCGGCGTCTACCTCGCGATGGCGAACGCCTTCGAAGGCGCCAGGCTCGTGGCCACCACGCTCGACCGGCCGGCCCAGGCGGCGGCCGCCCGCCGCCGCTACGAAGCGCACCTGCGGCGCGGGCCGGACGTGTTCTCGTGGTTCATCTTCCGCATGACCAACCCGGCGCTGCGCCACCTCTTCATGAACCCGGCGAACCCGCTGCGGGCGAAGGAGGCGGTGCTGTCGGTGCTGGCCGGCGACATCTACGGCGCTTCGCCGATCGGGCCTTCGCTGGCCGCCTTCAAGGTCATCTATTACATCGCCTCGCTGGTGCAGCTGCCGCGGGCCTTCGCGGCCTGGCGTGCACGGCGCAGCAACATCCGCGACGTCGGGGCCGTGCCGGGCGAGAACGTGATGCCCGGGGCCCGATGAGCGGCGCCCCGACCGCGCACCCAGCCACCGCCCTCGCGCCGCTGCAGGCCAGCCGCGCGTCCGGCGCCGCTGCCGCGCAAGGGCTGCTGGGGGTGCTGGACCTCGGCGCGGCCGGGCTGCAGCCGCTGGCCGGCCCCGGCGCCGACCTGTGGTGCGGTGCCACCGCGGTGCAGGGCGGCACCGAAGGCGCGCTGCGCTGGGCCGACGACGGCCAGTGGCTGTTCGGCGCGCTGGACCTGCCCGAAGACGGCCGCGGCGTCGAGGCGCTCGCGCGTACGGCCTACGACCAGGTCTTCGCCTGCCTGGCGCGCCACGGCCGGCCGCTGGTGCGGCTGTGGAACTACCTGCCGCGCATCAACGAGGAAGCGCAGGGCCTGGAGCGCTATCGCCAGTTCAACGCCGGCCGCCAGCAGGCCTTCGTCGCCGCCGGCGTGGACGCCTTCGCCGGCGCCCCCGCGGCCTGCTGCCTGGGCAAGGGCGACGGGTCGCTCTCGGTGCGATTCCTGGCCGGCCGCACGCAGGTGCAGCCGCTGGAGAACCCGCGCCAGGTGCCGGCCTGGCGCTATTCGCGCCGCTACGGTCCGAAGGCGCCGACCTTCTCGCGCGCCGTGCTGGCCGACGCCGGCGGCGGCCGCGTCGGGCTGTTCGTCTCCGGCACCGCCAGCATCGTCGGCGAGGACTCGCTGCACGAAGGCGACGTGCAGGCGCAGACGCGCGAGACGCTCGCCAACCTGCGGGCCGTGCTGGACGCGGCGGCGGCGAAGTCGGACGCGCGCTTCGCGCTCGACGACCTCGACCTCACGGTCTACCTGCGCTGCCCGGCCGACCTGCCCGCGGTGCGCGCGCTGCTGGCCGCAGCCGAGCCCGCTGCCGCCGCGCGCGCGGCCTGGTGGCAGGCGGACATCTGCCGGCGCGAACTGCTGGTCGAGATCGAGGCCCATGCGTTCGCCGGGGGCGCGATCCGGTGAAGCGGCTCGCCTGCCTGGGACTCGCCGCGGCGCTGCTGCCCGCGGCTGCCGAGACCACCGAGAAGCCGCTGTGGGAACTGGGCGCCGGCGTCGGCGGCCTGCGCCTGCCGCACTACCGCGGCTCCGACCGCAGCCAGTCGTGGCTGCTGCCCGTGCCCTACGCGGTCTACCGCGGCGACATCTTCAAGGCCGACCGCGACGGCGCGCGCGCGGTGCTGGTGGACACCGACCGCTACGACGTCGACTTCAGCCTTGCCGCCAGCGCGCCCGCGAAGAGCGACCACGACCCGGCGCGCGAAGGCATGCCCGACCTTGCGCCCACGCTCGAATTCGGCCCCAAGGTCAACGTCAACCTCGTGCGCGCGTCCGACTGGAAGCTGGACCTGCGGCTGCCGTTGCGCGCCGCGACCACGCTGCAACGCCACGCGCGCTTCATCGGCTGGACCTTCACGCCGGTGCTCAACCTGGACTGGCGCGCGCCGCTGGCCGACGTCGGCCTGCAGGGCGGCCCGATCTGGGGCGACCGCCGCTTCCACCGCTACTTCTACGGCGTGGCGCCCGAATACGCCACCGCCGAGCGGCCCGCGTACGAGGCGCCGGCCGGCTACGCCGGCTGGCAGGCCACGGCGGCGTTCTCGCGCCGCACCGGCGACTTCTGGCTGGGCGGCTTCATGCGCTACGACAGCGTGGCCGGCGCCGCCTTCGCGTCGAGCCCGCTGGTGACGGCGCGCCAGCACTGGTCCTACGGCTTCGCGGTCTCATGGGTGTTCGCGGTCTCCGGGCAGCGCGTCAAGGTCGAGGACTGATGCACGCCGCGTTCAAGCCCTTCGCCTGGGTCGCGCTGCAGGCGATGCTCGTCGTGCTGGGCCTGGGCTCGATGCTGTGGAACGGGGTGGCGCTGGTGCTGTACCCGCTGCTGCCGCGCGCCACCGGCCTGCGCGTCGGCCGCGCGGCCATCGCCCGCGGCTACGCGCTGTACTGGTGGTTCGCCGACCTCACCGGCATGCTGCACCTGCGCGCGACGGCGCTCGACGCGCTCGCCGGCGAGCCGGGGCTCATCGTCGTCGCCAACCATCCCAGCATGCTGGACGCGCTGATGCTGGTGGCGCACCTGCCCCGGAGCGCCTGCGTCATGAAGGCCAGCCTGGTGCGCAACCCGTTCCTGGGGCCGGGCGCGCGGCTGGCGCGCTACATCCGCAACGACACGCCGGCCGGCCTCGTGCGGCTGGCGGTGGACGACCTGCGCGCCGGCGGCCAGCTGGTGCTGTTCCCCGAAGGCACGCGCACGACGAACTGGCCGCTGGAGCCTTTCAGGCCCGGCTTCACGCTCATCGCCAAGCTCGCCGGCGCGCCGATCCAGACCGTCTTCATCGACACCGACTCGCCCTACCTCGGCAAGGGCTGGCCGCTGTTCAGGCTGCCGCCGCTGCCGATCGAGTTCTCGGTGCGCCTGGGCCGCCGCTTCGAGCCCACCGACGACCCGGTGGCGCTGCTGGCCGAGATCGAGTCCTACTTCAGGGCCGGCGTGCGCACGCCGGCCTGGGCCTGCCGATGACGCCGTCTGCCAGCCACCTGGTGCTGATCCCCAGCTACGACACCGGCCCCCAGGTCTACGAGACCGTGCGCGCCGCGCGCGCGGCCTGGAGCCCGGTCTGGGTGGTGGTGGACGGCAGCACCGACGGCACCGCAGAAGGCCTGCGCCAGATGGCCGAAGCCGACCCCGGCCTGCGGGTGGAAGTGCTGCCCGAGAACCGCGGCAAGGGCGCGGCGGTGATGCACGGCCTGGAAGCGGCGCGCGCCGCCGGCTTCACGCACGTGCTCACGATGGACAGCGACGGCCAGCACCCGGCGGCGCTGATCGGCGCGTTCATGCAGGCCTCGATCGCGCGTCCCGACGCCATGGTGCTGGGCCGGCCGGTGTTCGACGCCAGCGCGCCGCTGCTGCGCGTGCGCGGCCGCCGCGTCTCCAACTGGTGGACGAATCTGGAGACGCTGGGCGCGGGCGTCGGCGACTCGCTCTACGGCTTCCGCGTCTACCCGGTCGAAGGCCTGCTGGCGGTGATGCAGGGCCAGCCCTGGATGCGCCGCTTCGACTTCGACACCGAGGCCGTGGTGCGCCTGGCCTGGCGCGGCGTCAAGCCGGTCAACCTGGACGCGCCGGTGAAGTACCTCAGTGCCGAGGAGGGCGGCGTCTCGCACTTCCGCTACGGCCGCGACAACGCGCTGCTCACCTGGATGCACACGCGGCTGATGGTGGAGTTCGTGCTGCGCCTGCCGGCGCTGGCGTGGCGGCGCTGGCGCCGGCGGCCGCCGTTCCAGGACTGAATCAGTTCAGCGCCACCTGCTGGCCGGCGCGCTCCCACTCGGGCATGCCGCCGCGGAACCAGTAGACCTTCGCGAAGCCACGCGCCTGCGCGGCCTTGCTGGCCTTGTAGCTCTTCCAGCATTCGGCACCGTTGCAGTGGAAGATGGTGGGCTTGCTGCGGTCCAGCGACGCGAGGCCGGAGAAGTCGTCGACCGCGCTGTCGTAGCCGACGTCCTTCAGGCTCTTCTCGTGGTAGGGCACGAGCACCGCACCGGGGATGTGGCGCGCCTTGAATTCCTTCTCGGTGCGGGTGTCGACCACCACCGCGCCCTGGCTCATCAGGCGTGCCACCTCGCCGGCGTCCACCACCTGCACACCGGGCAGGGTCGTCGGCGTGAACGTGCCCAGCTCGGCCACGCGACGGTACTGCGCCAGGTCGGCATGCGCCGTCACCGGCTTCAGGCCCGCCGTGGTGGCGGCGGCCGCGAACCAGCGCGCGACGCGCCCGCGCAGGTCGGCCGGCAGGTCCTTGCTCATCGTCACCGAGAGGCCGCCGGGCACGCCGCCGCTGCTGGCCAGCACCTTGGCCACGCCGGGGTTGTCCTTCGCCCAGGCGTCCCAGTCGGCGCGCCGGATGCAGGTCGCTTCGGACTGCCGGATGCCGATCGCCGCCAGCCCGGCCTGCGGGTAGCGCGCGTAGGTCACGTGGCCGAGATCCTTGAACGACAGGCCGCCCGCATTGAGCATGCCGCGCGCCAGGTAGGTGTAGAGCGAATCCTGCTGCGGCAGGTAGATGCGGCCCTGGCGCATCGCCTCCAGCGAGGGCAGGCTGGCACGCCCCACGAGCACGTAGTCGTCGTCGCCGTCGGTCGCGCCCACCAGTTCGTGGCCGTGCGCGATCGCCGACGCCGCCACCTGGGCCGGCGCCACGTAGAGGTCGTAGCCCTTGCTGCGCGTGGCACGCATCGCGTCGGTCAGGTCGTCGGAGACGACCACGTTCACCGGCTGGCCGGCGGCGCGCGCGAGCTGCGTCTCCAGCGCGGTGCGCGAGACCATGAGCACGTCCTTGCGCGAAGTCGGCTCGCTCACGACGAGCGCGTTGAGGTCGGCCCAGGCCGGCAGCGCGGCCATCACGGTCGCCGAAATCCATGCTGACTTGATCAGAAGACGCTTCACTTCACAGGTCCCATCGACACCCTCTCGTAACCGTCGTTTCTTGTCGTTCTGCAACTCGCGCGGCGTTTCCCGAGGGGATCTAGCGCCGCAAACCGAGCGTACCCAGTAACGGCGAATTTTGTGTATCAGGGGGTGTCGATACGGGCCCGCGGCGCGTGCTGGCGGTCGGGATTCACGCCAATTGGTGCGCGACGGGGGCACGCGTAAGCTCAAGCGCCCCAGGGAGCTTTTCACGAACAGGAGATGCCTCGATGACTGATCGCTCGTCCGGCCGCGCTTCGCGACGCCGGCTGTTGCTGGGCGCCGCTGGCCTGGCCGCCACCGGCCTGGCCCGCGCCCAGGGGGCAGCGGGCTTCGCACACCCCTTCGCCAACGGCGAGCGGCGCATCACCGCTTTTCCCGAGAAGCGCCCGCTGATCGTGCTGACGACGCGGCCGCCGCAGCTGGAAACGCCGCTGGAGGTGTTCAACGACGGCATCGTGACGCCCAACGACGCCTTCTTCGTGCGTTACCACAACGCAGGCCTGCCGCCTTCGATCGACGGCGACCGGCACGTGATCCAGGTCGGCGGCAATGCCGCGGGCAAGCCGTTCCAGCTTTCGATGGCCGAACTGCGCACGCAGTTCAAGCCGGTCGAGCTCACGGCGGTCAACCAGTGCTCGGGCAACGGGCGCGGCCTGTTCGTGCCGCGCGTCACCGGCGGCCAGCTGGCCAACGGCGCGATGGGCAACGCGGTCTGGATGGGGGTGCCGCTGAAGGACGTGCTGGCGCGCGCCGAGCTCAAGTCGAGCGCGCGCCAGGTGGTGTTCGACGGCCTGGACTTCGCGCTCCAGGGCGGCGGCGACTTCCTGAAGTCGATCGACGTCGGCCACGCGATGGACGGCGAGGTGATGCTGGCCTACCGGATGAACGGCGCCGAGCTGCCCTATCTGAACGGCTTTCCGGTGCGCCTGGTGGTGCCCGGGTACTACGGCACCTACTGGGTCAAGCACCTGTCGTCGATCCAGGTCGTCGACAACGTGTTCGAGGAGTTCTGGATGAAGCCGGCCTACCGCATCCCCGACAACGACTGCGCCTGCGTGGAACCCGGCACCGCGCCGGCGGCGACGCGACCGATCGGGCGCTTCAACGTGCGCTCGTTCATCACCTCGCTCGCCGATGGCGCGCGGGTGCCGGCGGGCGCGGCGCTGGAGGTGCGCGGCATCGCCTTCGACGGCGGCCAGGGCATCCGCGAGGTGGCGTGGTCGGCCGATGGCGGGCAGAGCTGGCGCGAGGCGCGCCTGGGCGCCGACATGGGCCGCTACTCGTTCCGCGAGTTCCGCTTCGGCTTCACGCCCGAGCGCGGCAACCACGACCTGCGCGTGCGCGCCTGGAACCGCACCGGCCAGAGCCAGCCGATGGAAGCCCTGTGGCAGCCCGCCGGCTACATGCGCAACGTGGTCGAGTCGGTGAAGGTGGTGGCGGCATGAAGCGCGGTACCTTCCCCCGCCTGGCCGTGGTCCTGGCGCTGGCCGGCGCCGCCGGCGGCAGCATGGCCGTCACCAAGACCTACCAGCAGCCGCCCGACGTGCTGCCGCTGAAGGCGAGTCCGCTGCCCGGCTTCGCGAAGGCGCAGGCCGTGTGCTCGAACTGCCACTCGGCCGAATACTTCTACTACCAGCCGCCGACGGCAGCGCGCCCCTACTGGGACGCGATGGTCAAGCGCATGAAGGCGGTGTTCAAGGCGCCGGTGGCCGACGAGGACATCCCGCTCATCGTCGACTACCTGGTCCGGACCTACGGCAACGAGCAGAACCGCTAAACCGTGTAGGGCTGGAGCCGGATCGCGTCTTCCGGGCAGGCCTTCACGCAGGCCTGGCAGGCCTGGCAGGCGGCCGCTTGCACCACATAGGCCTGGCGCCCGCCATGGGCCCAGGCCTTCAGGCGGCCGCGCCACGAAAGTCCGGCGCGGTCTTCCGCCGCCAGCGGGCGGATCTCGAACACCTTGAAGGGGCAGCGCTCGACGCACAGCCCCTTCGCTTCGCAGCGGTTGCGGTCGATGACCGGGGCCACGCGCCCGGGTTCGCCGCGGCAGTCGATGTCGGCGCCCGCCATCGCTCAGGTGCCCGAAACCCAGCGCTGCAGCGCCAGCGTGAGCCCGAAGGCGCCGACCGCCAGCAGCGCCGCCGCCGCGTGGCCGGCGCCGGCGAGCAGCAGGCCATCGAGCACCGACATGCCGGCGATCAGCGTGACCACCGCGCGCGGCACGTCGCCGCGCGCGCGCCGGCGCAGCCTGGCGAGTGCGAACGCCAGCACCGCGGCGTAGAGCACCAGCAGCGGCCACGCGGCCGGCGCCGAAGCGGCCAGCCACAGTCCGTAGGCCACCGGCAGCGCCAGGAAGGCGAGCGGCCACAGCGCGCCGAGCCGGTCCAGGTGTTCCTGCTTGGCGATGTAGGTCAGGCCGATCAGGTGCGCCAGCAGCGCCAGCGCGGCCAGCGACACCGCCGCGGGCAGGTCGACGGCGACGCTCCAGGCCGCGGTGAAGACCACGAAGACGCGGCACAGCCCCATCACCAGCGGGCTCAGCGGGTTCGCCTTGTGGTGGGCGTCGTAGAACACGATGGCCGCGGCGAGCGCGGTGCCGGCGGCCAGTGCGCGCCAGGCTGGCAGGCCGGCGGCGTCGCGGCTGGCCCAGCCGACGGCGGCCAGCCCGAGCGCGAGCAGGCCGAAGCCGATCGTGAACACCTCGCGCGCCGACACCAGGCCGGCGGGGATCGGCCGCTCGGGCCGGTGGCGGGCGTCGAACTCGCGGTCGAAGGCGTCGTTGAGGAACATGCCGCCGACGTAGAAGAACGAGAGCGCCAGCATCAGCAGCGGCAGCCGCGGGTCGGCCAGGCGGCCGCCGGCGAGCAGCGCGCCGGCGAGCACGTTGCTCCACACCGTGGGCAGGTTGGAGACGCGGCCGAGCTGGAGCGCCAGGCGCAGGTTCATGCGCCCAGCTCCGCGCGCACCCATTGCAGTTCGCGCGCGATCGCCTCGTCGATGCTGCCGCTGCGGAAGGCCTCTGGCAGCACGCCCCAGGTGTAGGTCTCGACCTCCAGGTGCGCCGACACCGGCTGGCGGCGCTGCAGCGCCAGCACCTCCTTCACGAACGGCTGCGTCGACGCGAACGGCGCCAGCCGGTCCAGGAAGATCGGCACGTGGAAGTGGACGCGCCATTCGCGGTCGGGCGCGCCTTCGGCGGGCAGCGAGGCGAAGGCGGCCGGCAGGTCGGCGAAGCGGTGCAGGCCCGCGGGCGAGCGCTGCACCACCTGGTGCAGATACACGGGGTCGTCGAAGCGGTGCAGCGCCTGCAGCGCGGCCGCGTCCAGCGCCGGCAGCCGCAGCCCGGCGCTGACCTGGATCTTCGGCACCGCGATGCCGGCCTCGGCGAGCCGGCGCACGGCGACGGCGGCGTCCTCGAACTCGACGGCCGCGTGGCACAGGTCCAGGCACACCCCCAGGTGGCGGCGCAGCGCCTGCGCCGCGGCGGCCTCGTCCAGCCCCGTGAGCGCGGAGAGCCGGCGCGCGGCGGCGGGCGAATGCAGGTGGCGGCCGAAGAAGTCCACCACCTCGGCCACGGTCTCCAGGAAGCAGTGCGGTTCGGGCTCGAGCGCCAGCGCGACGTGGCGGCCGCTGCGCCGCGCCAGCACCACCAGGTGCGCCGCGTGCTGGATCAGGTGCTCCGCCATCAGCGCCACCTCGGCCTCGCCGCCGAGTGCGGGCTTGTAGGCGCCGGGCACCGTGCTCACGCTGCCCTCGAGGGCCGGGTCGGCCGGCAGCAGCGCGGCCATCAGGTCGGCCAGCTGGTTGGTGTAGCGCAGCCGTTCGGGGTCGCGCCAGTCGGGCAGGTAGACCTCTTCCTTGACGCGCTGGCCGTGGAAGGTGCCGTAGGGAAAGCCGTTGATCGTGAAGACGTACAGGCGCTCGCGCGCCAGGCAGGCCTGGAATTCGGCCAGTGCCGCCGGCTCGGCCAGTTCGGCCGCAGCGCGCGCCGACAGGCGCAGCCCGAGGCCGAAGCCGCCCGCCGGCTTCAGGCGGTCGCGCACCGCCAGCACGTGGCGGTCGATGTTGGCGCGCACCTCGGCCCAGGACTCGCCCGGGTGGATGTTGCTGCAGTAGGTGAGGTGGACGCCGCTCGCCAGCTTCACGCGCCGAGCTCCTGGCGGCGCAGCCAGCCCAGCGCGCGCAGGATCTCCTGCGCGTCCATGCGGTGCACTTCCTCGCCCACGCCGAGATCGCGCAGCAGCGTGATCGTCAGCTCGCCGCCCAGATGCTCGCGGAACTCCTCGAGGCCGCGCAGCAGCTGGTAGCGGCCGTCGTGGTCGCGCGACTCGAGCGCCGAGTGCCAGAGGTGGAAGCCCAGGCGCTTGAGCAGCGCACGCACGCGCAGCTCGGCGCCCGGCGCCAGCAGGCCCACCTGCACCGAGTAGCGCGCATCGAGCGCCAGCCCGATGGCCACGGCCTCGCCGTGGCGCAGCTCGTGCGCGGTCAGCGCCTCGAGCTTGTGCGCCGACCAGTGGCCGTAGTCGAGCGGGCGCGCGCTGCCGGTTTCGAACGGGTCGCCGCCGTGCGCGATCTGACGCATGTGCAGCTCGGCGCAGCGGCGGATCATGCGGTTCATCGCCGCCGGCTCGCAGGCGCGCAGCGCGTCGGCCTTGGCTTCGAGCCACTCGAAGAACATGCGGTCGCGGATCAGCGCCACCTTCACCGCCTCGGCGATGCCGGCGATCTTGTCGCGCGGCTGCAGCGTGCGCAGGAAGTCGGAGTCGTTGAGCACCGCGAACGGCGGCGCGAAGCAGCCCAGCAGGTTCTTCTGCCCGAAGGCGTTGACGCCGTTCTTGACCCCGACCCCGGAGTCGTTCTGCGCCAGCACGGTGGTCGGCACGCGCACGTGGCGGATGCCGCGGTGGGTGGTGGCGCAGACGTAGCCGATGAGGTCCAGGAAAGCACCGCCGCCGACGCCGACCACGAAGCTGTGGCGGTCCACGCCCAGGTCCACCAGCCGCTGCTGCAGCCGGGTGACGACGGCCGGGTCGTTCTTGACCGGTTCGCCGCCGGCCACCGATTCGGGCAGCGCGAGCAGCTGCATCGCGTCGCCGTGCACGCGCGCATAGCCGGCGATGTCGTGCGCGAGCGACGGGAAGGCGGCCGCCACGTTGGCGTCGATGAAGGCCACGAAGCGGTGGCGCCGGCCCGACTCGCGCCGCAGCAGCACCTCGCGGAACACCGGGTTCGCGTGCGCGAACAGGTGCTCGGTGAAGTACACCGGGTACTCGTAGGGCACCGTGAAGGTCTGCAGGTAGCAGGCGGAACGCTCCTCGCCGCGCGGGGCGAGGGCGGTGATCTCGGCACTCAAGGGGTCGGCACTCCGGGGGTGGGCGGGGTCACTTGATCTCGAGCGCCTCGGCGGCCTGCTCGACCAGCGGGTCCTGGCCGCGCAGCACCGAGTTGCCCTCGAACAGCAGGCGCTGGTCGACGGACTCGGGTTCCAGCCAGTCGGACTCGCGGATCTGGCCGCTCTGGCCGTAGGCGGCCAGGGCATTGCGGTAGCAGGTGGCTTCGACGTCGCGCGGCGCGATGCCGCGTTCGAGCATCAGGCGCGCCGTCTTCGGCACCGCCAGCGGGTCCGAAACGCCCCAGTCGGCGCTGGAGTTGATGAAGATGCGCTCCGACCCGTAGCGGCGCACGACCTCGACCATGCGCTCGCTGCCCATCTTGGTCTTCGGGTAGAGCGTGAAGCCGGCCCAGAAGCCGCGGTCGAGCACGTCGCGCACGGTCTCCTCGTTGTTGTGGTCAATCACCACCTGCCCGGGCTTCATGCCCATCTCGAGCGCGACCTCCATGCTGCGGATGGTGCCCACCTTCTTGTCGCGGTGCGGCGTGTGCACCATCACCAGCATGCCGTACTCGCGCGCCAGCGCCAGCTGGGCGCGGTAGTACTTGTCCTCGGCGGCGGTCTGGTCGTCGTAGCCGATCTCGCCCACCGCGACCACGCCTTCCTTCGAGAGGTAGCGCGGCAGGATGTCCATCACCGCCTCGGCGAGCGCCTCGTTGTTGGCTTCCTTGCTGTTGAGGCCGATGGTGCAGTAGTGGCGGATGCCGAACTGCGAGGCGCGGAAGCGCTCCCAGCCGACCAGGCTGGAGTAGTAGTCGACGAAGCTGCCCACGTGCGTGCGCGGCTGCCCGAGCCAGAACGCCGGCTCGATGACGGCCACGACGCCGGCTTCCTTCATGCGCTCGTAGTCGTCGGTGGTGCGCGAGGACATGTGGATGTGCGGGTCGATGAAGCGCATGGCTCTTCTCCGTGGGGTCAGTGGAATGCGAGCGCCGACGGCCAGTCGGGGCAACGGGCCAGCACGGCGTCGCGCAGCGCACCGTGGCGCTGCAGCAGGCCGGCGGCTTCGGGCGCGCGCGCCGAACGCAGGGCGAGCACGGCGGCGGCGCGCTCGGGCGGCTGGCCCCGCTCGAGCACCTGCGCCAGGTCGTCGAGCAGGCGGCCGGCCGCGAACGGGCCGACGCAGCGCCAGAGCTCGGGGCTGATCGGCCGGCTGGCGGCCCAGCGCTCGTGGGCATAGTCGCCCAGCATGCGGGCCAGCGCCGGGTTGGCGCGGCGGTCGAGGCCGGTGATGGGGTGCAGCGCGCTGCCCACGAAGATCGCCTTCAGCACCATCTGGTTCCAGGCGTCCTCGGGCAGCTGCTCGGCCGGGTACGGGTTGCGATGAGCGACGGCCTCGAACACCACCTTCATGTTGCTGCGCAGGCCTTCGGCGGCGCGCAGGCGGTGACGTTCGGCGTGCGGGTACAGCGGCAGGCCGCGGTAGAAGGCGACCAGCTCGTCGACGTCGGCGGTGGCGCAGAGCTGGTCGAGCCGGCGCACCAGCGTGTCGGCGTCGCCGCCGGTGGCCAGCAGCAGGCGCACGCGTGCCGCCTGGTCGACCGTCCAGCCCTCGGGGTCCCAGCCGGGCCGCAGGCTTTCGGCCCAGGCACGGCCGTGCGGGTCCAGCGCGAGCGGCGCCTTGCCGAGCCGGCGCGAGGCGAGGCTCACCAGCCGGTACAGGTCGCGGTCGGTGCCGCCACCGGCGAGCAGGGCCACGCCTTCGCGCAGCCACTGCGCGGCGGCCGGATCGAGCTGGCGTTCGAGCCAGGTCTGCAGCGCGTCGGCGGGCGTCATGGCGCGCTCCCCGGGGTCACCGCGAGGCCCCGAACATGTGGTCCAGCAGCAGCTGCTTGACGGCCGCCGCCGGCACCGGGCCGTCGCCGGCCAGCAGTTCGGGTGCGGTGGTGATGAAGAGCGGCCCGTCCTGCGGCTTGTCCGTCGGCCGACCGTGCGAGCCGCGCACCACGCTCGCGTCGAGCCCGATCACGTCCATCAGGTAGCGCATGCCCATCATCTTGCGCGCCAGCCGCGTGGCCACCGCCAGCTTCGGGAACCGGATCGCGGGGTCGATGAACAGCTCGGCCGGGTCGTAGCCCGGCTTGCGGTGGATGTCCACCGTGCGCGCGAAGTCGGGCGCGCGCGCGTCGTCCAGGAAGTGGTAGTAGGTGAACCAGCTGTCGGCCTTCGCCACCGCCACCAGCTCGCCGGCGCGCGCATGGTCGAGACCCGCGGCCTGCTTGCCGGCGGCGTCGAGCACCGTCTCCACCCCCGGCAGCGCGGCGATGCACGCTGCCACCGCGGGCACCAGTTCCGGCCGCGCCACGTAGACATGGGCGACCTGGTGGTCGGCCAGCGCGAACGCGTCCGAGGCGCCGGCATCCAGCTGCTCGCGGCCGAGCTCGGTGCGTACCTTCAGCCAGCCGGCTTCGCGCAGCGCGCGGTTGATGTGCACCGGGCGCGAGACCTCGGTGATGCCGTACTCCGAGAGCACCACCACCTGCGCGCCGTCCTGCCGCGCCTGCTCGATGACGGGCGCGCACAGCGCGTCGACCGCCGCCACCTGGGCCGGGATGCCGGGGTGGTTCGGGCCGAAGCGCTGCAGGTCGTAGTCCAGGTGCGGCAGGTACACCAGCGTCAGCGTGGGCCGCGACTTGCGCAGAACGTGCAGCGCGCTCTGCGCGATCCAGCGGCTGGAGACGATGTCGGCGCCCGGCCCCCAGAAGCGGAAGAGCGGAAACTCGCCGAGCGCGGACTGCAGTTCGTCGCGCAGGCCGGCCGGATGGGTGTGGATGTCGGGCAGCTTGCGCCCGTCGGCCAGGTACATCGGCCGCGGTGTCACCGCGAAGTCGACGCTGGCGTACATGTTGTACCACCAGAAGAGCTTGGCGCAGGTGAAGCGGCTGTCGCGCCGCTTCGCCGCTTCCCAGACCTTCTCGCCGCCGACCAGCCGGTTCGACTGCCGCCACAGCCAGATCTCCGACAGGTCGCGGAAGTACCAGCCGTTGCCCACGATGCCGTGGCTGGCCGGCGCAAGCCCGGTGAGCAGCGTGGACTGCACGGTCGTCGTGACCGCGGGCAGCACGGTGGTCAGCGGCCGCATCGCGCCTTCGCGCGCCAGCGCCTGCAGCGTCGGTGCATGTGGCAGCAGCGCGGGCGTGAGGCCCACCACGTTGAGGACGACGCAGGGCTTCATGAGGCAGGCGTCCGGGCCTCCGGAGGCGATCGCTCGATCGTCTGCATTCCCTCCACGGACCGGATGCGCTGTGTTTCATCGATTGTGCAGCTGGGCATTCGCAGTCACCCGTCGGCGCCATGTACCTGGTCTTTGGGGGACGTTCTGCGCGCCCGGCAGCACGGCGGGTGAGGAACATCCTACCCCGCGCACAGGTCCCGCACCCGCCCATGGTTTGATGGTCTTGCCCTGCGCCCCCTTGATTCGGGGGGCCGCACCGGCAGTACTTGGCACCCTGCGCAATTGCTTCGATCGGTGCCGCGGCGCGGCTGGCCCAATGCGGCCCACGGTCGGGTGGTGCGACCCGCCACCCTGCGTGCCACACTCGTCGCCACTCGCATTCTCGGGAGGAATGTTCCATGCAAATCCATCGTCGCGTCCTCGTGCCCGCCCTGCTGCTGATCGCAGGCGGCGTGCTTTCCACCGGGGCCCTGGCCCAGCAGCGCGTGCTGCGGCTGATCTCCGACCGCACGGACCAGGGCACGCTGCGTCCCATCCTCGACGCGTTCGAGGCGAAGTCGGGCGCCAAGGTCGAAGGCGTCTTCATGGACCAGGGGCTGGTGAACCGCCTCGAGTCGCGCCCCACCGAAGCCGACGTCGTGATCACCAAGGACGCCGAGCTGCTGGACATCGCGGCCCAGCGCGGGCTGCTGGACACGATCGGCTCCGAGAAGGTCAAGGCCGCGGTGCCGGCCGAGTTCCGCGACCCCGGCGACCGCTACGTCGTCGACGCCTACCGCGCCCGCGTCATCTTCTACTCGAAGGCGCGCGTCAAGCCGGCCGAACTGGCCAGCTACGAGGAACTGGCGACGCCCAAGTGGAAGGGCCGCATCTGCATCCGCTCCGGCACGCACGACTACAACCTGGCGCTGTTCGGCATGTTCTTCGCGTCCTACGGCGACGCGAAGGCGAAGGACGTGATCGGCGGCATCAGCGCCAACCTGGCGCGCACGCCGCAGGGCAACGACCGCGAGCAGGCGCGCGCCATCTACGAAGGCAAGTGCGACGTCGCGCTCATGAACACCTACTACCACCCGATGATGCAGGCCGACGCGGTGCAGAAGGCCTGGGCCGACGCGGTGGGCGTGTACTTCCCGAGCCAGAACGCCAAGGGCACGTTCATCATGCGTTCGGCCGCCGGCGTGACCAAGGCGGCCGCCAACCGCGACCTCGCGGTGCAGCTGATCGAGTACATGGTTTCCAAGGAAGGCCAGGAGCTGATGGTCGACCGCACCAAGCAGTACTCGGTGCGGCGCGACGTCGCCCCGCACCCGCTGATGGTCAAGCTCGGCGCCGAGCAGGGCCTCGCCGACGGCCGCTTCAAGATGGACTTCATCCCGCTGGCCAGCATGGCCGGCCGGCGCGAGCAGGTGATCAAGTACGTCAATGAGATCGGCTTCGACACTGGGCGCTGATCCCGGTGTCGGACCGGGCGGGCCGGGACTGCTCCGCCGGCCGCCCGCGGGGCTGAAGCCGGCGCCGATGCTGCGCGCCGGCCTCGCGGCGGCGCTCGCCGTCGCCGCCCTCTGGCCGGCGGGCTACCTGCTGCTGGCCGCGCTGCCCGTGCTGGGCGAAGGTGGCTGGCTCGAGCACTTCGCGCGCACCAGCCTGCCGCGCCAGGCGCTCGCCACGCTGCAGGTGGTGCTGGAGGCGGCGCTGGTGGCCTTCGCCGCCGGGGCGCTGCCGGCGGTGGTCGTCTCGCGGCACGAGTTCCGCGGCCGCGCGCTGGTGGGCGTGCTCGCGCTGCTGCCGCTGCTGTTCGCGCCCTTCGTCACCGCGGGCCTGTGGAGCGTCGGCTTCTCCTGGTCCTTCCTCGGCTCGGCGCACGGGCTGGCGCTGCAGCACGGGCTGGCCTGCTCGGCCTATGTCTACGTGGTCTTCAGGATCGCCGGCTCGCGGATCCCGAACTCGTTCGCCGAACTCGCGGCCGCGCTCGGCCTCGGGCCCTGGCAGCGCTGGTGGCGCGTGCACCTGCCGGTGCACGCCGTGCCGGCGGCGGCCTCGCTGATGATCGTGGCCGCGCAGGCGGTGGGCGACTACGCCGCCGCCGAGCGGCTGGGCGTGGACACCATCAGCGTGGGCATGCACAACCTCTGGCTGGCGAGCCAGAGTTCGCAGGTGGCCGCCATCGTCTCGACGGTGCTGATCGTGCCGTCGGTGCTGCTGGTGGTGGTGGCGGCCTGGGCCTCGACTTCGCTCATCAGCCGCAACCCGGTGCCGCCGGCCGCCGCCGGGGCGGCGCGGCGTCCGCTCGCCGGCCCGGCGGCCTGGGCGATCGTCGGCTGGAGCGTCGCCTGTTCGGTGCCCGCCTTCTGGGTGCCCGAGTTCCTCACCCTGCGCTGGGTCTGGACGCACTGGCACCGCACGCGCTGGGCCGCCATTCCGGGCGACATGCTGCAGGCGGCCACGACCTCGGCGCTGACGGCGCTCACGGTCACCGCGCTCGCGCTGCTGATGCTGGCGCTGCTGCGCCCCGGCGGGCGCACGCGCTGGAGCGAACGCGCGGGCTGGCTCTTCCTGGCCAACTACTTCCTGCCGTCGCTGGTGCTGGCACTCGCGTTCGTGACGATGAGCGCCGACGGCACCGTGCTCGCCGGCTGGCTGGGCGGCGCGCGCGACAGCCGGCTGCTGGTGGTGCTGAGCGAGTCGCTGCGCTTCGCGCCCTTCGCGCTGCTGCCGGTGCTGGACGCGCTGCGCCGCACGCCGCAGGCGATGGTGGACAGCGCGCGCGTCTTCGGCGCCGGGCCCTGGCGGGCGCACCGCGTCGCCTTCGCCGGCCATGTCGGGCCGGCGCTGCTGCTGGGGGCGGCGCTGGTCTTCATGGAAGCGGTGAAGGAGCTCGACCTCAGCCTGACGCTGCAGCCCTTCGGCTACAGCTCGCCGGCGCTGAAGATCTACGCCTTCTCGCGCAACCAGAACATGGACCGTGCCTCGATCTGGGTGCTCATCAGCCAGCTGCTGATGCTGGCGCCGCTCGCGCTGCTCGGGTGGCGCATGCACCGGCTGGGGTCGAAGCGCCATGACTGACCGCGCCGCGATCCTGGGGCGCGCGCCGGTGCTCTCGCTGCACGGCGTGACGCGCCGCGCCGGTCCGAAGACGATCGTCGAAGGCATCTCGTTCGAGATGGTGGCCGGCGAGGTGGTGGCGCTGCTCGGCCCTTCCGGCAGCGGCAAGACCACGCTGCTGCGCCTCATCGCAGGGCTTGACGCGCCGACCGAGGGCCGCATCCGGCTCTACGGCGGCGAGGTCTCGGCCCCCGGCCGCGTGCTGCTGCCGCCGGAACGGCGCGCGCTCGGCCTCGCGTTCCAGGACGCCACCCTGTTCCCCCACCTCGACGCCGTCGGCAACGCGGCCTTCGCGATCCGCGCCGCCGCCGGCGCCGAGCGCGAGAACCGCGCGCTCGAAGCGCTGGCCGCGATGGGCCTGGACGACGTGCGCGGCCGCGACGTCGCCACGCTCTCCGGCGGCGAGGCGCAGCGGGTCTCCCTGGCGCGCGCGCTGGCCTCCGAGGCGCGCCTGCTGCTGCTCGACGAGCCGTTCGGCAACGTCGACCGCCTCACGCGCGCCGACTTGGTCGCGCGCCTGAAGGCAAGGCTGGACGGTGCGGCCGGAGCGGTCATCATCACGCACGATGCCGCCGACGCGGTGGAGCTGGGCGCGCGCGTGCTGCTGATGCGCGGCGGCCGCATCGTCGCCGACGGCCAGCCGGCCGACCTGGCGGCTGGTCGTGGCGGCGACTGGGCACGCAGCTTCCTCCAGGCCTGCAGCTGACCCGCCGAGGCCGCCTTCACCGGGAACCCGCAAGATGAACGACACCCTCCCCACCCCGTTGCCGGCGGCCGCGCGCCGCCCGGTGCGCGTGCTCGACGTCGAGGCGCGCGACGGCGCTGCGCTCGCCGACGCCATCGAGGCCCTCTACGCCGCGCGCCATGACGTCGTCGTCTTGCGCTCGGCGCTCGATGCGCGCGTGCTGGCCGCCACCGGCGAGCGGCTGGACAACGACGCCGCCGCCTGGTCGCGCCCGAACGAGCGCATGCCGGTCGAAGACGTGCGCCTGCTCGGCACCGACACCCCGGCCACGCCGACCTTCCGCGACCCGCGCGGCGCCACGCTGGAGGCCTACCTGGACAGCGCGTCGCGCCACGCGGGCCGCGCGCCGGCGGCGTTCGAGGCCGGCTTCGACGCCGGCGCCGAGATCCGCCGCGTGCTGGAGCGCTGCGCGGGCGGCCGGCAGGTGCGCCTGCTGCAGGCCGACGACGGCCGCAGCTTCGTGCCCTACACGATCCGCCGGCTCGTCGAAGGCACCCAGATCGGCCTCCACCACGACTACCACTACCGGCTGGACCTCTACCGCGACCTGGCGCCGCGCCTGGACACCAGCACGCTGGTCAGCTTCGTCGCCACGCTGCGCAGGCCGCAGTCGGGCGGCGAGCTGTTCGTCTACGGCGCGACCTCCGACGACCCGGCGGTGCCGCGGCTGCCGAACGGCTTCTCGTACGACCAGCCGGCGGTGGAGGCGCAGTACGAGCACGTGCGGCTGGACATGAACGAGGGCGACCTCTTCCTGCTCGCCGCCGGGCGCTGCCTGCACCGCGTGGGCCGCATCGTCGGTCCGCGCGCGCGCATCACGATGGGCGGCTTCCTGGCGCTGGACCGCGCACGCGAAAGCGTCTTGTACTGGAGCTGAGCCACGGCGGCCGGCCGCGCAGGCGGTCGACCAGAACGCCGGCGGCGAACAGCAGCAGCGCCAGCGCCACCAGGGCGCGGTCGGTCCGCGGCGGGCGCGCGCGGCCTCCGGCGGCCGGTGGCGTGCCGCCGGGTCCACCGTCGATCAGCCCTTCGCGGCGCCAGACCTCGATCTGCGGATTGAGGCCCCAGGTGGCTGCCTCGGCGCGCGCGGGGCGCACGAGCAGGTGGCGCTCGGTGCCGCGGCGGCCCGCGAGCAGCAAGGTGTACAGGCCCGGGCCGGCGTCGGGCACGCGCGCGCGCAGGCGGCGCGGGCCGATGCGTTCGAAGGCGGCCTCCAGCGTCTGCCGGGCCGGTGTGGTCAGCGCCAGCCGCACCGCGCCGTCGTCCTGCTCGTCGGCCGGCAGGTCGGCCAGGATCTCGAGCAGGCCCGCGCGTTCCTGCACCGACACCGCTGCCGCCGCGCCGCCGCCGGCCACCCAGTCGGCCAGGCCGCCGGCGAACGCAGGCCACGCGGGCCAGGCCGACCACTGCGGGGTCCACGGACCCAGCCCGCCGGCCAGCGCCGCCACGCGCCCGCGCCCCGCCGCCTGCCAGGCCAGCAGCGGCTCGCCGCGCCGGCTCTGCAACGCCACCGCGGCTTCGGGCCGCGCGCGCGTGACCGCGTGCGCCACCACTGGCGGCCAGTCTTCCAGTCGTGCGGGCGCAAAGGGCAGCGGCTGCACCTGCTCGACCTCGATGCGGCCGCGCTCGACGCGCGCGCGCCGTCGCTCGACGCCACTGCGCATCGCCAGCGGCAGCTCGGCCGCCTCTTGCACGCGCAGCACGAGGCCGGAGCCGGGGCCGACGAGGCGCTCGATGGCAGCCGCGTCGGCGTCGGGCCCGACGGCCAGCCAGACCGATTCGATGTGCGCTTCCTCCAGCCGCGCGCGCAGGCCCGCCGGCGGTGCCTCGTCGACGAAGCCGTCGGTCACCACCACCAGCAGGCGGCGGCCGGCCGGCGCCTTCTGCAGCGCCGCGATGGAGGCCTCGACCGCCGGCCCGAGCCGGGTGCCGCCCTGCGGGCTGGCGGCCCAGTCGCGCGCCAGCGCCTGCATGCCGGCGCCGGCGGGGCCGATGGGCAGCAGCCAGCGCGGCTCGACGTCGAACACCAGCAGGCCCAGCTGGTCGCGCGGGCCGAGGCCGCGCGCCGTCTCCACCACCGCGCGCTGCGCGAGCGCGAAGCGGTCGACGCCGCCGGTGGCCTGCCCCATGCTGCCCGACTTGTCGACCGCGAACAGCAGGTTCACCGGCTCGTCGAGCGCCGCCGGTTCCGACAGCAGCGGCAGCACCGATTCCAGCTCCGACCCGCGATAGCCACCGCGCGCGAACGAGCGCTCGCCGCCGAGCACCAGGAGGCCGGTGCCTTGTTCGCGCACGGCCCGCACCAACGCCTGCCAGAAGCGCGGGCCGGCGTCGGCGACGGCCACGTCGTCCAGCACCACGGCGGCGTAGCCGGCCAGCGAGTCGGCCAGGCCGTCCAGGCGGGCGGGCGGCACCCGTTCGACCGACCAGCCGCCGCGCTCCAGGCTGCGTGCCAGCGTGCCCGCGCCGCCCTGGGCGTAGAGCAGCGCGGCACGTGGCATGACCTCGACCGCCGCCGCGTCGGGCCGCGTCTCCAGCGTGCGGCCGCTGGCCGCGTCGACGAGCACGACGTCCAGCCGCAGCGGCCCGGGGCGGTCGGCGTCGAAGTGCAGCGTCACGCGGCCGGCAGCGGCCGCCTCGGCCTGCGCTTCCTGGCGGCGGCCGTCGGCGCCCTGCGCCACCGCCTGCACGCGCACCGGGCGCGGCGCGTTGCCGGCCAGATCCACCGTCAGCGCAAGCGTGCGGCCGGCCCGCACCGAGGTCGGCGCGAGCACCTCGGCCAGGTGCACCGGCGGCGCCTCGCGGCCGACGCTCAGCCAGCGCAGCGGCAGCCGGGCGTCGTGCAGCGCGCGCAGCGCGCGCTCGGTGTCGCCCTGTGTGGCCTGGCCGTCGGAGACGACGACCACGCCGTCGAGCGGGTGGCGCGCATGCGCCGCCAGCGCCGCCAGCAGCGCGGCTTCGAGGTCGGTGGCGGAAGCGTCGGGTGCTTCGCCGGCCGGCGCGGGTGCACGGCCGAAGTCCAGCCGCTGCCATTGCGCACCGGGCAGGCGCTGCTGCTCGCGCGCCAGCGACTCGTCGGCCGCGGCGGCCGGCACGCTCTGCGAGCGGTCGACCAGGGCCAGCAGCTGCGGCCGGGCCGTGCGGTCGAACACCGCCACGCCGGCCACGGCCAGCAGCACCAGCGCCAGCGCGGCCGCCTGCAGCGCCAGCGCGAGGGCGCTGCGCGGGACTAGACGGCCAGGCGTCGCCATTGGCGGGCGAGGGCGGCGATCTCCCAGCCGAGCACCAGCGCGGCCAGGGCCAGCAGCAGCGGCGTCGTGTCGCGGCCGGGCAGTGCAGCGACGGGGCTGCGCGGCGCCTGTGTGGCAGGGGCCGACGCCGCCGGCGCCACGCGCAGCGCGGCCGGGCTGCGTTCGACGAGCGCCAGCGCGTCCAGCAGCGGTGCGCCGGCCAGCGTCTCGAGCATCAGGTCGACGAGCAGGGGCACCGCGGTCCCGGCGTGGCGGGCGGTCGCCTCGAAGTCGACCGAGGTCTCCAGCATGGCAGGGCCGGTGCCCTGGCGGCGCAGCAGCAGCGGCTCGTCGCCTGCGGCCAGCAGCACGAGGTCGCCTGCGGCCGGCTGAAGCGCGTCGCCCGCGGTCCACAAGGTGCCGTCATCCAGCGCCACACGGCGCGGCGTGGCCACCGTGTCGGCCCAGCGCAGCGCGCCGGCGGCCGGCGCTGCGGCACGCGGCGGCAGCACGCGCAGGGTCGCCACGTCGGCCGGTGCGGCTGCGGCGCTGCAATCGACGGCCAGGTCGGCACCGCCGGCCCCTGCCGGGAGGAGGACCAGGCCCGGATGCGCCTGCAGCGCG
>CAYVXO010000071.1:0-25346 GCA_964454485.1 uncultured Rubrivivax sp. | reverse complement strand
TCTGCGGGCGGGCGTGAACCGTCACTTCTTGCACTGAAATCAAACGGACCCCATGGAGGAGCGGAGAGGGCGCCCGGGACTGGGCGGGCGCCGGCGGCAACTTCAGATCAGGGCCTGCGCTTGGCGCAGGTGCGCCGCGCTCGCCGGCAGGCCCGAGCGCTCCAGCGTTGCGATCAGCTCCGCGGCCGACTGCGGTGGGCGGGTCAGTCGCGCACGCATTTTCTTGACGGCCGCCAGCGCCTCGAAGGGACGGAGCTCGAGCTGGTTCAGCACGAAGTCGTCCGGGTGAATCGCTTCGATCAGGTGCGGGTCGAGCGCGCCCGCCGGGAAGTCCTGGAGGTTGAAGGTGACGATCGCATCGGCGTGGCCGGCGATGGCAGCAGCCAGCACGTGGCGGTCATCGGGGTCCGGCAGGACCAAGCCTGCGATCAGGCCTTCGTAGTTCTCGACGACACAGTCCTGCACTGAGCGGTTCATCAGCTCGACCAGCGCTCCGAGTTGTGGCTCGAGTTCCGGTCGGTTGCGGCTCAGGTTCCGGACCCACTCCTCGTGGATCCTGGCCGTCCATCGGGCGTGGTACAGACCCTCGACCGCCAGGCTAAGCAGCAGGTCGCGCAGAGGCGCCGGGTACAGCGTGTTCGCGTCCAGGATCGCCGTGTACTGCGACGAGCCAGCCATCAGTAGCCCAGACCGAGGTCCTGCGACAGGTCAGCGAGTTTCTGCAGCGCCTCCTCGGACTGGGCGCGCTGCGCGGCCTGGTACCGGCGGATTTCCTCAAACTCGATCCGGCGGTGGCGGCCGACCTTGCGGCACTTCAGCCGACCAGCCTCGATTTCCTTGATCACGAAAGGCCGCGAGACGTTGAGCAGCGCCGCAGCGTCCTGGGTCGTCACCTCGTGATTCTGGGGAACCAGCATCACCGGTCGACGCTGCGCCATCATGCCCAACATCTCGGCGAAGAAGCGCAGGGCCTGAGGCGGGAGTTCGAGGACCGGCGCGTCGGCGAGGTCGCCCGACTCATCGACGAGTGCAATGCGCTGCGCGCGCGAGTGGTCCAGCGCGGTCATCAGGCAGCGCTGGGCAACCTTAGCCATCTCGGCTTCCCGTTCGGAGGCCGGGGGTTCGAGCAGGTCGGGCGTGGACATCGGGTCTCCAGGGTCTGTGGCCGGTCGAGTGCCAGCAGACCGCTACTGTACGCCGCAGTCGAAGCATTCGCAGCATTCGAATTAGACGAAAACCGCAGACTGTTGTCGATGCGCCCGCGACTGAGATGCAGGAAGCGGCTTGCAGCAAGTCGCAAGCGGCTTGCGACAAGGGCTTGTTGCTTGCGACATGTCGCAAGGCAGGCGCCCTACCTGCGCTTGAAGAAGAGCGCTCTGGAAGATATTCAGCCAGCGGACCACGCGACGACTGGTCGAAGAGGCCAACGAGGCGCAGCGCTTGAGGAAGTGGGTAGTGCGCGAGAAGGTCGAGTAAGCGTGAATCGGGAGACTTCACCAGACAGGCCGAACCGCCTTAGAACGCAGACCGGGGACCAGATCCCCTGAATCGATCGATTTGGCGTGTCTGGTCCCCGCAGCAAAACCCCCTCCCCGCAACCCTTGAATGGCCCTGCGATGGTCGCCGGACAAGCTGGCCGAGCTGAACGAGCGGGAAGCTGACGAGGCGAGGACGCTGGTCGAAGAGGCGAACGAGGCGCAGCGCTTGAGGAAGTGGGTAGTGCGCGAGAAGGTCGAGTAAGGGCGGGTTGCGAGACTTCACCGTACAGGCCGAACCGCCTTAGAACGCAGACCGGGGACCGTATCCCCCGAATCGATCGATTTGGCGTGTTTGGTCCCCGCAGCAGAACCCCCCCTCCCGCTACCCCCAGATTGGCCCCGAGAGGCCTTCCCGACCCGATTCCGCGGTCGGGGTCCGGGCAGGGCAGTCAGGAGCGGCTCCCCCCGCCGCTTCGCGTCCCGAAGTCGGCCGGATTGACCCGACCCAGCCACCGCGGCGGTGTCGCGTCCATTGCTGCAGGACCGAGCCACCCCGGCTCAGGACCACCTGGCAGGCGGGCTTCAGACGAGCTGGACGCCGGGTCGCTGGCCCGCCCGGGCGCATCGACTTCGTCACGCTGGTTCGTACGGCCTTCGTACAAGCGGGGATGAAGCCAGGTACGAAGGAGTGTGACCAAGCGGGGCGCCGATGCCGGTGGGGTGGTGGCGGGCGGGGCGTCCCTCGGTGACGGTGGGGTGCAGGTCGTTGGGCGAGGGGGTGTCGCGGCGGCAGCATCGGGAGGTCGTCGCGCGGACCGCGGCTATTACTCCTGCGAAGGCATCTCGCGGGCCACTCGGCGTGGCCGGCCCCACCCCGGCTCAGACCGAGCCGTGAAGCCGGCCCGGATCGACCCGCCCGCCGGGTCCCGGGCCGACGCCGGACAGCGTCCTCCCCCCGCCGCTGGTCCGATCCCCGCTTGGCCGGACGAGCCGACGATGGCGCCGCGGCGGGTGGACCGCCGACGTGAGCGGAACGCACCCACCCCCGGCCAGGGTGGATTCCGCCAGGCAGGGTCGGATCGGGCTGTGGCCGGTGGGGACGGAGAGGACAGGCCGGCCGAACCTCCCTGCGCTCGGACCACCGGGTAGGAAGGGCAGGACCTGGCCAGCTCGCTGCGGTCATCGGGCCGGCGTCCGTCCAGCCGTCCGTTCCGACCAGACGGTGCTGTGGGCAACCGAGACCAAGGCCGGGTGAAGGGGGAGGAAGCCGGGATCGATCCCGTTCGGCAAGAACGAGGCTGGGGATCGTGCCGGCGACACGGAGGTTTCGACCAAGGCTGGAACGGAGCGAAGTGGCGCCGTGCGGGGGTGACGGTCGGGTGAGGGCGAGATGCGGCGGGCGGGCAGCGGTGTGCGGAAACCTGCGGCGCCGTGCGAAGGGGTGAGGAAGCGTGAGACCAGGCCGGCCAGGGTGCCAGCCGGACGACCTGGCCAGGTCGGGCCGAAGGAACCCCACCCGCCGCTGCCCGAGCTCGACCAGCCGGCCCGGGTCGACGCCGGCCACCGCGGCGGGTCCCGGGGCGGATCTGGTCGGAGCGAACCCCCCGCCGGCTGACAGGCAAGGCCAGCTGACCAGACCGAGCCGGCCGCCCGCCGGCGGTGTCCAGGCGGGCTGGCCGGACAGATCCACCTCCGGCGCGGGCGAAACCAGCGAGCCGGGCAGGGCCGCCAGGTCGCCTGCGGCCAGGTCCCGGAGACGGACGCGTCGGATCGGAACGCCCGGCCGAAATCGATCGGAGCGGGGGGGCGCGATCCATCGGTCGGCGCGGTCATGGGTCGGATCGTCGGGCGGGCCGTGCGATGGGAACGGGAGACAGGGGGGGAAGTGCAACGGGAACGGCGTCATCCCCTGGTGGTGGGTGTGCGGCGAAGCCGGGCCGGCAGGCTGGGTGGCTGGCTGGATGGGTCGTGCCAGCTCGAGCGGGAACGAGGAGGGGGGAAAGCCAGCCGACGTCGGTCGTGTCGGTCTGGCCAGCGTGGGCCGAAAGGCTGGTGCGGTTGCCGGGACGGTGGTCGACCTGGCGGGCTGGAACGAGGCGCCGGATCCGGTCGTGCTGGGGCGTTCGCCCGGCACGACGCGGAAAGGCGAGCCGACTGTGGCCGGGAACGATGGCCCGAACCGATCCGTTCGGTCGTCACCGGCCGTCGGCGACGACGCGGGGGGAGGCGTATGGGGAAGAGTTCAGCAAGAACGGCGGCGGTCGCAGCGGAACGGAGCGCAGGTACGGGTGATGGCGGGCAGGCACGGTCGAGCCAGACGACTGCAGCCAGCCGGCGCTAGATGACTGACGACCTCGCGGTGCCACGATGGTCCGTGCATCGGGAACGGCACCGTGCCGCTGGAACGGATCGGGCTGGGACGCCGGCGGGAGCGGGCGGCCGCTCGACAAGAACGACTCGTCCGTGCGAGCACAACGCAGGCGCTGTATCGGATCGGGCCACGGTCTTTGCTGGACGATCCGGAGGCCGGGATGGGACGACGTTGAAGGGAACGAACCGACCCTTCTGCTGGTGGTCTCTCCGCCCTTGCACAGAAGGACCAGCGTCGCGGAGAGTCGACAGCGTCGGCTCTCGCGCTGGGGACGGCGCATTGGTCTCTACCTATTGAATCGTGTCGTTCAGGGCAATAGCCGGACCCAGCGCCGTTGCCACACGAGGCGGTGTGCCAGATGCGACGGCATCGTGCCCAATGGTCGATAGCGCGAAACTTGCTCGAGCGGGGCGTGAGGAAGTGCAGGGACGCACGAGACGACGGCAGCCGAATGGCCATCCACAGCAGGGCGAAGAGCCAGCCGGCCGGCTACCACCAGAAAGGAGTTTCCCAGCATTGGCGACGGGCGTTCGCTTCACAGGTGAGGTGGCGACGACCGACGTACCAGGGTTACGGGTGGGAAATCACCCGGTTCGGCTTCGCCGACACCAATGCCTGCCGTCTGACCGAGGCGTACCGCTAATCTTCCAACACTCAGGTCGACGAAGAGATAGTGACCCGACCTCGGCCCAGCGTCACCGAGTGTCAGGGGCCGGCCATGAGGAGTCACCCAAGATTTCGCCTGGAAGCCGAAGTTGATGGCGAGCCCCGGATGAGTTGTGCTCTTAAGGGTTGTTCTGTCGGGCCGGGAGGAAGACTTAGGATGAGTGCAATGTGGTACGAAAACCTGAAGGACCCGCGACGGTGGGCCTCTATCTGGCACGGCTGGATACGGTGCGGGTGCGGTGGCATACGCCGGTATACAGGGCATTGCGCGGCTTGCGGCCAGGAAACGGCCGAGGCAAACGAGCAGATTATGCAAATGCCCAGTGGCGAGATCCAGCGCATCCCCTCCGCGTACATGGGCGCTGAAAGTCGGTATCAAGACTACGTGCTCTTAGAGATGCTCGCGACTGAATGGCTCCGTCCAACGACTGCAGCCGAGCAGTTCGAAGGCATAGCTGAATCAAGTCGCCCTGCAGCCAAGGCAGTCGTGATACTGGTCTTCTGGACTTACTTTGAGACCAAAATCGAACGCCTATTGCGTGAGCCAAGTCGAAGCATAGTGCCCGATCGAGTGCTGGATGACTTGCTGCAACGGCATTCGTCTATTGGCGCTCGTTTGGACCGGACATACAAGGTTCTCTATGGCACCACGTACTTCGCCGAGCTTAGAGCGTTGGGCTACGGTGATGTAGCCGACCTGCTGGCGGAGGTGCATACCGCGCGCAACAGGTTCGTTCATGGTCACCCCGAGGCGATAACCTCCGCGCTGACGCAGCACCTGGTCGCGAGCCTCGCCAAGGAGCACGACGGGTGGATTGCCGCATTCAACGCGAGGCTGAAGGCAAGACCTGAGCCGCTTTGGTCCGCGTAGCGCGACGGACGCTGTCGCTTGTTTTGCACGGCGAGGTGCGATGGTAAGGAACAGCCGGCCGCTCTACCTGGCATTGACCGGTAGGTGCGGGTCAGACCACGGGTTACCGAGCAGCTACGCCGGTGCTGCGCCTGAGCCTGCAAATCGCCGAGCCTCGGCCAGGCGCCATTTCTAGGCTCGACAGTGCGTTTCATGCGCTGGTAGTCAGGAAGCTGTCGCAGGTGGCAGGCCACGATGCTGCCAAGGATTGCGTGTAGCCAATGCTTAGTGGGCCGATCCGGCGCGATACACAACTGCGCCTGATCGTGGTTCACCCGCTCCGATGCTTCTGTTTAGCATTTCTTCGAAATGCCACTGCTCCATCGGCTTAGCGACGTGTCAGCTCAGCTGCGACCACGCCACCTTCTACTAGGCTCCCTCCGCCGCCCTCATGAAGTGGCCGCGCAGCCGATCCTTACCCTCAATTGCGACGCCCTCCCGCCGTAGCTCCCCACAAGCCGACAGCACCGCCCACGGAACGACATCCAGTCTCTCGGCAATGCTCGTGTAGGGCTCGAGTTGCGCACCCAGCGCGTCGCGAACTTGAACGATGACTGCAGCCATAGGGATGTCGAGCTCGTCACCCCAGTCGCACCAGTAGATGCGCGAACGCCACAGAATGAAGTGGCTCTGGCAGCCCGTGTCGCGCCACACCGATGGAAAGAGCGATATGTCGCCGCCCTGGTCGTAGTAGCGCCACGCCTTGCCGGCACGGCCATCGAGGTTGACCGCGAGGATTTCACCGCACCCATCTGGGCATGCCATCACCATGGAGCGCAGCACCCCTCGGCGAACGAGTACGGCCTCGCCCGGCGTCTTGAGCACCTCGTCGGCTAGATGGCGGTTGGTGACCTCGCCTTTCATCTCCATCCGGTTCGCACGCCTTTTCACGCTGGCACCACCCGGGCAGAGGCCAGCGCCTGTAGGTACTCAGTCAGACGGCAGGCCAGCCAGAAGGCAAACGTCCGCCGATATTCGTCGTCGCCGTTGTCGTTCTGATTGGCCGGGAATGAGGCGTGCCGAAGCAAGTACACCGCTAGCACTCGCATGTACTCCTCTTGACTGGTCGGGTCCGCGATCGCCGCCGGAACCAGGCCCCGGATCTCAGCCACGACCGCGCGCATCCAGCTGTTGCTCGTGAAGGTCTCAGGTTTAGCCAAGCTGGCGGCGATGGCGTCGGGCGCGTAAAGCTCCAGCACAGCCTGCTTCCAGGCAACGCCCTGCGAGTCGCCAGATCTGCCATCGAACGCGAGAGAGACCTCCAGATGCGCCAGGTCCGCGCAGGCAGGCCCGGGCGCGGCGTGCGCGAAGTCGATGAGGATGGCATCGTCCTTGCGCACTCGGACGTTCTCGCCGTGGAGGTCGCCGTGGATAGCGGAGCTTCGCCAATCGAGTGGCGGCAGGCCGATCAAGCGGTACCAGATGTCGTCGGCCCGAATGCAAGCGCCCCCGAACTCGGCGGCAGCCTGCTTCCACCTGGTCTCCGGTACTCTGAAGGCGTCGCAGAACGGCTTCAGCGCGCTCACGACGGATTCCTTGCCGGGCTTGATGGTCCGATTCTGACGCCGCAGCGCCGCAAGCGTCTCCTGGAACAAGCTGCGGATGTGCCTCGCGCAATCGCCCGGCTTGCGCACGGCCTCGGCCAGCGCGCAGGAGTTCTGGACGAAGGTGCCAACAAGGATGCCGCGGTTGACGCCGTAGTTGGTTCGCTCAGGCACGAAGTTCGGCCGCAGATACCACTGCACGTGATGCTCGGCGTAGGTGCGAAAGGCACGCCACTCTTCCTGCATCTTGTCCGAGCGGCCCAACTTCGCAAAATACGGCACGGGCTCGGGTCCGGCGTTGGAATCGATCAGCGTGGCCTTCACGATGAAAGTATCAGCGCCTGAATAGCCCGGCGCGATAGGCTCCAGCTTGATGGAGCTGCAGTCGTGGAACGCGCGCTGGAGCAGGAACCGATCTTCCTCCTCTTCAATTCTCACCTCGCCCTCGATGATCAGGTCTGTCTTGCGCGCAGGGCCCGGGTCGTGGAGAAGGAACTGGTGGAGCACTCGGTGCAAGTCTACTGGTGTGGTGAACACGTGGTGGTGAGCCTTGCGGGCGCCGTAAGGGTCCACCGAATCGAGCAGCTTGTTCAGTTCGTGAAGCAGCAGATAGTCCGCCGCAACGGACACGACAGGAGCTACGAACACGCCATCGTCGATAGCAGCCTTCACGAACTCGCGGACGCACTTGGCGGCTTCGGCGAAGTAGTTGTCTGTGGCCCAGAAGACGGCGGCACGAGCGTACTGGAAGTCCGGCGTGTCGCCATCGTTGTAGACGGCCAGATGCAGCCCGTGCTCCTCGATCAGGTCCCTCTGGCCTTGGTCCGGTGGCTTGCCGAACCAAAGTAGGCGAATGCGTGACATAGCTACTTCACCTTGCGCGTTGGCAGCGCCCAACTATCACCGAGGCCCATGCCACCTTCCTCGCTGCATGCAATGCAGCCGGGGCGCGGGTCCATCGCCACTGCGCGCATCGTCCCCAGCTTGCCGTCGTAGGACAGCATGCGCGCCGCGGACGGCACGCCTGCGACGGCCGCCAGGAACATCGTCACAGCGGCAGAGGACATGGTGGAGTTCAACGAGATGACGGACGGTTGCTTGACCTCGGCGCCCTGGATGTACTGATCGGCTTTGCGCTGCTCTTCGGTGAGCATCTCCCGGCGCACTTGCTCGAAGTCGAGCTTGTCGGTGCAGATGAGGCACGGCAGGCCGGCACTCAGCATCTGCACGCGGCCCGCGATGAAGCGGATGGCGTCATCCTTCACGTGGATGCCCACACCCATGTCGATGCACGGGATGAGGTATTGGTAGGCGAGCTGGTTCACAACGGCACGGCTCGCTTGGGAGTCAGTACACGCGAAGATGAAATCAGCGGTCAGCAGTTTCCTAGCCACCTCGTCGTCCACTACATCGCCCACTACCGTCTCGACTTTTGTTTCGGGGCTGATGGTCTGGACATGGCGAGCCGTCACTTCTACTTTGAGACGCTGCAGGTCACCGGGAGTGGAGCCGACCAGGCGATTCAGGTTCGACTCTTCGATGTTGTCCGGGTCGACGAACAACATGTCCCGAACGCCCAGATGCGCCAGTTGAGAGGCGACGGCTGAGCCGGTGCCCCCCAGCCCGACAATGGCAACGCGTAGGCTGGCCACTGCACTTTGGCCGGCAATGCCGAATGCGAGCACCTGGCGGTGGTGACGGTTGCTCGCGGCCGCACCCGCCTCGCGGTCGACTAAGAGCTCGCGACCCACGACCGCGGTTGCAGTTTCGGTGCCACCGAGCGTGCGTGCGCGCACGGTGGTCCCGGTGAATACAGCTGCAAAGGACTGCCGGTTGTGCAGCTTGCGGCCGAAGTATTCGGCCAGCGGCACTTCGCCGCGATCATCCACGCCGGAGAACCCGTCCAAGGGACGTTGCCCGACGTGCGTGTGCCCGAGTAGAACGCCGGCGCCTGACTTCTTCGCCGCGTTACTTAGCTCGGTCATAAAGGCAGGCTTGAGCGTCGCAGCGTAGGCTGAGCGCTCCAAGTAGGCCTCTTCCGGGACCTCTTGAAGGCTACGAACCGTGTAGACCGAGACGCCATCTGCCGTCGCACCCGCAGGAAACACCAGACCTGCTGCGCAGGTCTCGACGGCCCTGCTGGACGCTGCGGCGTGAAGCTGCCTGGCTTGCAGATGCTGGATCCTCAGCATCAGACAGGCCTTTGCAGGCGGTCCCGCATGCACGCTACCCAGCTGAACAAGTCGTCGCGGTTCGGGTTCCACTGTTGCAGGTGCCAGGAGAACCAGACCATGCCGGCCGCCTGGGGAACCGTGGGGTTGATTTGGGTGTTCTGGGGCATCTGGTGCGGCTGAGCCTGCAGGCGTAGGTCTGGGTCGGCCCAGAAGCAGTCGGGCTTAGAGTACGGGTAGCCCTGTGGAACCAGAAACTTCACCTGCGTGAACTGCTTGTTCCAACCCGGCGGCAATGCGAAGCTGGGCATGCTCACGAGCAGGCCATGGTTGCCGCAGTCCACCCAGGTGGTCCCGGGGTGGCGTTCGGCCAAGCGCTGCAGCTGCGAGTCCAGCGGTGCCATGGTTGCTCTGCTGCTTCAACCGAAGCTGGCCGGCGGCGCGATGTTGAAGCGGCGCGGCCCCTCGCCGTGGCCAAGCTTGAGCGATACCGTGTCGTTGTCGCCGAAGGGCTTGTCGGGCTCATCGCCGTTGCCTTCGAGTTCCAAACCGCCTTGGGGCGGGAAGTCAGAGATCCGTGACTTCACATACGCGCCACTGACAACCGCCAGCTCAGTCTCGTACTTGGTGTTGCCGACGAAGAAGAAGTACTTGTTCTGCTCCGGTTTGTTGTCGTTGCTCATCACGGCTCCAACGCCCTGGGATCAGGGCTTTGGGCGAAGCCTAACCCTCAGCGCTCGTAATGTCAATTCAGCAAACTATGTTGGCTTATGCTGACGCTCTCGCTCGTCGATGTCAATAATGTTGACATTGTGCATATGAGCGACTAGCATGATCGTGTGACTTGAGAGACCCAGAGGATGATTGACGAGCGACGTCTGTTTGAAGCGGTAGGCCGGAAGGTCCGCGCGCTGAGGTCTTCCCCCGGTGAGAACAGGGCTGCGTTGACCCAAGCGCAGCTCGCGGAAATGGTGGGTCTGGAAAGGACCTCGATCACAAACATCGAGCGCGGCAACCAGAAGGTCCCACTTCACGTGCTCTATCGCATTTGCGAAGCGCTCCAGGTGCCGATCGGCGAACTCCTCCCGTCGCCCTCCGAGATCCAGTCAAGCGATCCACAGCCCGTGCTTGAAGACCTCACCTTCGCTGGTCGCACAGCGAAGGTGACGCCGCTGCTTTTACAGAAACTATCCCAATTCATAGACACCGGAAATCGCCATGAAGAACCCAAGAGCTGAGCGCTTGGAGATCGAGCGACGAGCAAACGAGATACTTGCAAACGCTGGAGCCTTCGAAGTCCCCGTCAATCTTTCAAAGGTCGCCCGTGCGCTGGGCGTGATCGTCCACTTTGACGCCTTGGAGGACAAGGTGTCTGGCGTGCTAGTGGTGAAAGGCGCTGAGCGCAATGTCCTGATCAACGCTGGACATCACTCGAACCGACAACGATTCTCGTTAGCCCACGAGCTGGGGCATCTTGTCTTGCATGACTCGGAAGGCGATCGCCTCTTTATCGACACGAACATGCGTGTCTATCAGCGCGTTGGAGCGTCGACGGACGATGCGTACAACCAGCCTGGCTCAACGACAAGTCCCCAAGAGGAAAAGGAAGCGAACCAGTTTGCTTCCTCTTTGTTGATGCCCGGCGAACTCGTACAGCGCGCAGCCCAGGACCTTGACTTATCGGATGAGAGCGACGTTGCCTATTTGGCTAGGCTCTTTCAGGTCAGCGATCAAGCGATGGCTATACGACTGCAGCAGCTGGACGTAATGAATTCAGTCCTCACGATGGACCGTGGTCAGTCATCAGGTCAAGCGAGCCTCATCTGACGCTACCACTCGGCCCAGCGGAGAGCAGCGATTGAGACACCATCGGCTTCAATGCCGGCACCACGCGGAAGTGCACCCTCCCCCGGGCGGGGGGCCCCTCATCCCCCGCAGGGGGCTTCGGCTCTTTCGGTGGTAGCCAGCCAGGCGCGCCAGCACAACCATGGCAGCACTGCTCAAAGAAGGAGGCCGCGATGACGATGCTCTGCGATGCCCGGCTCGACGCGATGATCGATATCGTATGCGCACTCGCCGAAGCCCTACCTGCCGAGGCACGCCAGTCTGCACGCGTCAGGTTTGCACAGCGTGTTGCTGCTCGCCAACCGGCCAACGAGGAAGCCGACGCGGCAGTAGCGGGTGACATCGCTCGAATCCTCGATGCGCTGGGATGCCCGCCGCGGGTGCACGACTGCTATGCCACAACCCAGCCTGCTGGGGCGATGGCCTCCGCGACCTGACCGCCGACCTTGGCAGATTTGCTGTGCCCCGCACGGCCGCGAGTCCTGTCACCTAGTAGGGCGCCTGCTGTATGCCATCTGATCAATTCGTTCACGGCTGCTAGATCGTGCCCCTCGATGGACGACACAGTGGGCTTGTGCAGCCTCCGCTTGCACTGGAGCGATCGAGCCGTCATGAACTCAGCCGCAATCAGCGACATCGCGCGGCAGAGGCCGAGCTTGAAAGCTGAGTTCTAGGCGCGTCGTCTCAGCTTTTTGATCGTTGCTTCCGTGCGGCCCACCAAGTCCGCACCCGTGACGCCAAGGCCACCAGCGATTCGCAAGAGCAATGCCAGCGAAGGCTGCCGTTCTCCGCGCTCGAGCTTGCCGTAGTAAGAGCGATCGACGCCGGCCACCAGAGCAAACGCGTCCTGGGCGACTCCCTGGTCCTCACGCAGCGACCGGATCACCTCGCCGAATGCCCTCGCCGTGACCGGCTCGAACGACGTCGAGCGCCGTTGAGCAACGGTCTTTCTCGCGGGGACGGGGCGGCTTCCTGACACGAACCGAAGGTGCCAGCCGTGCTATCTTTTTGGCCACGGCATATATGCCGTCACAAGGAGGTACGGTGGACGGTCGATTCGGATGGGCCCTCGTCGTGGTCTTGGGCGCTACCGGGATGACTGGGTGCGCTACGGCGCCCCCGGCGCCTCAACTGGATTGGCCCGGATTCATCGCTTCCTTCGAGGGAGAACGCACGTCGCAGCTGGCGGACTACGGCACGCCAGACACGGTGGTCGTGACCTACAAGGACCCCAAGTCGGGAATCACCTCTGCCAAGCGCTGGTTCTCAGCTTGGTGTGCGAGCCAGAAGGGCGAGTCGGTCGTCATCAACGGGGCAACACCGCGCACCCTGATCAGCCGCGCGTTCTACTCAGGCCTGAGCCAGTCGCTCAATGCCCTGCAGGCGAGAGGTCGGCCCTATGCGCCGAACGAGATCCTGGGCTGCATGCGGACCACGGAGCCTAAGGACTTGATGTACGGGATGTTCTTCGAGGAAGTCGTTCCGCCTCGAGTTGGTGGCCCCTGGCCACTGCAGCACCGCTACGCCTTCTACACAGCAGAGCAGGCGCAGGCGCTCGCAGCCGCGCAGCAAGCCATCGGCAGGGAGCGAGGCGCTGCCTCGCAGCAGTCGACGACAGATCGTGCCGAACGCCAAACGGCAGCCACCCGCGCGCTACGCCAGAACCCGCGCGTCGGCGATCGCACCTTGGTGGGCGTGATCGTCGAGGTGAAGCTGCCGCTGGTGCTGATCCAGTACGACGAGCCGTACCGGAAGCTGGGCAACCGCCCGCAGACGGAGTGGGTGAACGTCGACGCGATCAGCGCACCCGTGGACTGAGCCACCGGTTCGGCGCGCACCGGTCGTTCGGGGCTTCGGCATCGAACGTACGCGGCAGGCAGAGCGTCGCTCACGATCCGGCCGCACGGCAGACCGACACGTTGCCGGTAACGGCGCCGTCGGTGATCTGGTCCAGACAGACCAGCCGCCTCGATGGTGCGGAATCCCGGGCTGTCCCCGAGTTGCCGAATTCACCACCGGGGGTCCGCCACATCGGCCCAGACTGTTCGAGCTGACCGCCGCGGCAACAGACCGTCTCGCGCTCATTCAACCTCCGAAGGCTCAACAGGTTTCGTGCCGAAGCTATTAGCGGGCTTCCTACCGCAGGCCTGCGCGGCCTCGACAAGGAGGTCGCATGCCCGCTCGTCGTCGTTGTGCTGCCTGTGGGCAGGTCTTCAGCGTCCTGCCACAGGTGCCCGAGCAGAGTTACTGCACCGAGCCGGCCTGCCAGCGAGAGCGCCGAAAGCTCTGGCAGCGCGCACGTCGCCTCGAGGATCCCGACTACCGCGAGAACCAGGCCCGCGCCCAAGAGGCCTGGCTCGCGCGCAACCCCGACTACTGGCGGGAGTACCGGCGCCGCAACCCGGACTACGCGCAGCAGAACCGGGAGCGCCAGCGCACTCGGCTGCAAGAAGAACGAGCGCACCCGCCGCCCCTCTCGCAGCAGTCTGAAGTCGCCGACCTGCTGGAGTCCGGGCTCTACCGGCTCAAGGTTCTGGCCGTCGACCGCGTTGCAAAGATGGACGTGTGCTTCCTCGTGGAACTCGCACCTGTACGAGGCAAGAAGGACGTCTGATGATGTTTGCAAAGAGAGGACTCGCTCGGCTCGCAAGGTCACCGCTGCTAACTTGGTTGCCCGCTCACTGCATCGCGACCGACGGGGCCGAAGGGCTGGCCGCTGGCATTCCGCACCGAGTACCAAAGCGCACACCGCCACCATGTCCACAGAAGACACCGACGCCAGCGCGATCGCACCGCGCGTGCGTGCCGCCCGCTACGTCCGGATGTCCACGGAGCACCAGCAGTACTCCACCGAGAACCAGGGCGACAAGATCCGCGAGTACGCCGATCGACGCGGCCTGGAGATCGTCCGCACCTATGCCGACGAAGGAAAGAGCGGGCTGCGCATCGACGGCCGGGAGGCCCTGCAGCGGCTGATCCGCGACGTCGAGTCCGGCAACGTGGACTTCCAGGTGATCCTGGTCTACGACGTGAGTCGATGGGGACGGTTCCAGGATGCCGACGAGTCGGCGTACTACGAGTACATCTGCCGCCGGGCCGGTATCCAGGTCGCCTACTGCGCCGAGCAGTTCGAGAACGACGGCTCGCCAGTCTCGACCATCGTCAAGGGTGTCAAGCGGGCGATGGCCGGCGAGTACAGCCGGGAGCTGTCGGCCAAGGTGTTCGCCGGGCAGTGCCGGCTCATCGAGCTCGGTTTCCGACAAGGCGGACCGGCCGGTTTCGGGCTGCGCCGCGTTCTGGTCGACCAGGCCGGTCAGTACAAGGCTTCGCTCTCGCGGGGAGAGCACAAGAGCCTGCAGACCGATCGCGTCATCCTCATGCCAGGCCCGGACGAGGAAGTGGCCATCGTCAACCAGATGTTCCGCTGGTTCGTCAGCGACGGGCTGGTGGAGTCGCAGATCGCCGCCCGGCTCAACGGGATGCAGGTCAAGACGGACCTGGGCCGGGACTGGACGCGGGCCACCGTCCACCAGGTGCTCACCAACGAGAAGTACGTCGGCGCCAACGTCTACAACCGCATCTCGTTCAAGCTCAAAAAGCTGCGGGTACAGAACCCGCCGGACATGTGGATCCGGCGCGACGGCGCCTTCGAGCCAGTGGTCGCGGCCGATGTGTTCTACACGGCCCAGGGAATCATCCGTGCCCGGGCCCGCCGGTACACCGACGAGGAGCTACTCGAGCGCCTGCGCGGACTGTTCCAGAACCGCGGGTACCTGTCGGGCATGGTGATCGACGAGGCGGAGGGCATGCCGTCGAGCACCGTGTACGCGCATCGCTTCGGCAGTCTGGTACGGGCCTACCAGCTTGTCGGCTTCACGCCCGACCGGGACTACCGGTTCCTCGAGATCAACCGTGCGTTGCGGCGCATGCACCCTAAGGTGGTGGCAGAGACCGAACGGAGGATCGCTGAGCTCGGCGGTGAAGTTTGTCGCGAACCGTCCACCGAACTCCTGCAGGTTAATAGGGAGTTCTCGGTTTCCGTCGTGCTGGCACGCTGCAAGGTGCTGGACCACGGCGGGCGGCGCTGGAAGGTGCGCTTCGACACCAGCCTGCAGCCGGACATCACGGTGGCCGTTCGTCTGGACTCCGCGAACGCCGAGGCGCTCGATTACTACCTGCTGCCGCGCCTCGACTTCGGCGCGCCGCGGCTGAGCCTCTCCGAGCACAACGCCATCGAGCTGGAGAGCTACCGCTTCGACACGCTCGACTACCTGTACGCAATGGCGGAGCGAACGCGGGTGCGGTGGGCGGCATGAACGCACCGATGACGCCAGCAGAGGTGAGGATGATCGACATCACCCGTGTCGACGTCCTCAACCCACGGGAGCGCAACGACAAGGTCTTCGAGGAGATCGTCGGCAACATCAAGCGGGTGGGGCTCAAGAAGCCGATCACGGTGACCGCCCGGAGTGGCGACGACGGCGCCGAGCGCTTCCTGCTGGTGTGCGGCGAGGGGCGGCTGAAGGCCTTCAAGGCGCTGGGCGAGGAACTGATCCCTGCCCTGGTCGTGAACGTGACCGACGAGGACGCGTTCATCATGAGCCTGGCGGAAAACATCGCCCGGCGCCAGTGCCGGCCCCTGGAACTGCTCGCCGGCATCGAGCAACTGCGCGAGAAGGGCTATCCGCCGAAGGTGATCGCCGCCAAGACCGGCCTCACCCAGACCTACGTCCAGGGCGTGCTGACGTTGCTCCAGCACGGCGAGCAGCGGCTCATCGTCGCCGTCGAACGGGGCGAGATCCCGCTGAACGCCGCGATCTCCATCGTACGCGCCGGCGACGACGACAAGGCGATCCAGAACGCATTGCAGGAGGCGTACGAGGCCGGGACGCTGCGGGGCAAGGGCCTGATGGAGGCACGCCGGGTGATCGAGCGGCGCAAGACCCTTGGCAAGTCGATCGGCCGAGGACTGTCGCGCAAGCGCGAGATGGTGACGACCAGCAGCCTCGTCCGGTCGTACCAGCAGGAGGTGGAGCGGCAGAAGCTGCTGGTGCGCAAGGCGGAGCTGACCCAGCAGAAGCTGCTGTTCGTGATCAGCGCGCTGAAGCAGCTGGTGGCGGATGACCATTTCGTCACCCTGCTGAGGGCCGAGAGCCTCGACACCATGCCCAAGCAGCTGGCCGAGCGCGTGGGCCTGGCCCGGCCGGGGTGATGAGCAAGATCGAGCTGGGCTTCGTGCCCGAACCAAGGCTCCTGTCGCTCGATCGCATCCTGCCGTCGCGCAAAGCCCCGGTCGGGTTGGCAGCATCACGTAAGTACAAGCAGATCCAGGCCTCGATCGCGGAGGTTGGCTTGATCGAGCCGCTGACGGTAAGCCCCATCGACGGCGCCCAAGGCAGTTACGCCCTGCTCGATGGCCACATGCGATTGCTGGCCCTTCGCGATCTCGGCCACGCGGAGGCCCCGTGTCTCGAAGCCCTGGACGACGAGGCGTACACGTACAACAACCGCATCAACCGGCTGAGCTCGATCCAGGAGCACTACATGATCCGCCGTGCGCTCGATCGCGGCGTCGCGCCGGAGCGCTTGGCGAAGGCGCTGAACATCGACGTCAGCCACGTGCGCAAGAAGATGAACCTGCTGGACGGGATCTGCCCCGAGGCCTGCGCCATGCTTGAGGACCGCCAGTTCTCGGCCGAGCTGTCACGCGTCATCCGCAAGATGAAGCCGACTCGGCAAGTAGAGTGCGTCGAGCTCCTGGTCTCGGCAAACACGATGACGGTGTCCTACGCCGAGGCCCTGCTGGCGGCGACACCACCTGAGATGCTGGTCGGGGGCAAGAAGCCCGGCAAGCTCGCCGGCGTCAGCAAGGAACAGATGGCGCGGATGGAACGGGAGATGAGCAGCCTGCAGGGCCAGTACAAACTCGTCGAGCAGAGCTACGGCCAGGATGTGCTGACCCTGGTGCTGGTACGCGGCTACCTCGTCAAGCTGCTGGGCAACGAGGCGATCACAAAGTTCCTTCGCCTCAAGACGCCCGAGATCCTCGAGCAGTTCGAGGCGGTCGCCGCGGCAGCCTCGCTGGACACCTGAAAGGCAGACTGCCTCGCGCTACGACCCTGTCCTATCGAACGGAATGGGTGCGCCTGGCAGGTCGACGACGCGTACCAGCTCCGACTCGTCCCGGACGACAGACTTGATCGGCAAGCCGCCGTAGCGCTGTCCGTCAACGGTGGTCAACACGCCCGCCGGCGCTCGGCTGCGCAGGGATTGCCGCTCGCAGTCGACACGTCGAATCGGAACAAGCCGCCATGGATCTTCGCCCGGGCGGCCTGGAGGCATGGCGAGATCGACCGAGCAAACCCGGCGTAGCGACTTGCTGCGCATCAGCTGCATCAGCTCGCTGACGCCGGTCAGCAGGAAGGTCCGATCCGCCTCCTCCTCATGGTCATCGATGGTCACGATCAGCCAAGGTGAGAAGGAGAAGAGCTCCACGCCCTGCCACGTCGTGAACTCCGTGTCGATCTGCACCGGGAACTTGAACAAATCGTGGGTGGCGAACATGGCGGCTCCTGCAGCAGCTGGCGTCGCATATACGATGCCTCAGCTGTGTGTGAATGCTATAGCGTGTAGCGCTAAAGCATTCTAGATGCGGGAATCGGGGACTACGTCTCCGACATGAAGCGCCCACCCAGGAACGATTTGGGCCACGCATTGCGCGTGGCTAGGACTGCAGCCAGCCTTTCCCAGGAGGCTTTCAGCGACGTCTCCGGACGGACCTACATCAGCCAGCTCGAGCGCGGGGAGCGTCACGCGACGCTGTCGAAGATCGACGAGCTCGCCGCCGTGCTGGGCATCCACCCTGCTTCGTTGGTCGCCTTCTCGTACTTGCACCCACGAGCCTCCCGAGAGTCCGTCGAGGGGCTGATGGCGACATTGCGGGAGGAACTGATGGGGCTCGTGGGCACGAGCTGACCGCGCGACGGAGGGCCGTGCTGGTGTGACTCTGGCAACCGATCCTCAGCTGTCAGCGACCCGGGCGGGCTGTCGCACCTTCAGATCAGCGGCAGCGACTTCGCCGTGAACGCATCCCGTACGAGATGAGCGAGGTAGGCCGATCCGCCGATAAGCACGGCCAGCCGCACCAGCTGTTCCACGGGGTCGTGCGTTCTCCAGAGGTAGGCGCGGCGCATGCCGTAGGCCACGACGGCGCCGAAGGCAACGCTGTGGAAGAACTGGCGGTGGTTCGGATGCACCGCCGGCTCCAGGACATCGGGCAGCGACGGAAACAGCGAGGCAGCTGTCGCCATCGCCAGGGCCGATCCGTCGATCGGGCGCCCCTGCCGCTGCTGGACGGTCGCAGTGCCAACTGCGACGGCAACGAAGTTGAAGGCGGCGTGTTCTGCAGCGCATGCCATCGTGGTGCCCTTCAGTGCGGAGGTCGAAGTCAGCCGCCGACAAGACGGCGGCGATCTCGGCGGTAGGCCTTGATGGCGACGCAGGCGAAGCCACCCAACGCCGCCCAGGCTGCCTTGTCGTACCGCTGTATGAGGTGTTCCCGAAGAACGTCGGCGACAGCCGAGAGCGGCCCGGGCAGCACCAGTCGGTCCACGAGGAGGTGGCCCGCAACCACGAACCCGACGAAGAAGGCGACGCCGAGGACGATCGCCAGCTGCGCCCTCGTCGAATGACCGAGGACTACCAAGACTTCCAGCAGGCGATCGCCCATGCTGTGCCGCCTCAGTTCGCGATGGCAGACCGGGCAGCCTCGACCGCCGCCTCGGAGCCGCGGAAGTTCACCGCCCGGATCGCCCCGTCCGGCTTGCGCTCGAAGGTCACCGTCACGCCGCCATGTCGGGCAGCGGCGCGATGTGCCTTCTCGGTGATGCCGCGCTCGATCTCCTCCATGGCGGCGCGCATCAGGTCGCGCGCGTTCGGCAGCTTGATGTCGAACTTGATCACTTGCTGTCCTTCGGCGGGCACGGATCGTTGCCGTAGGAGTCACGGGCCCGGATGCGCCCGTTCTGGCCGTGAATCAGCAGCTCGCCCTGCCCCTGCCGAGCCATATCGCGACCCGCCTGGATGGCCTCGGCCTGGGTGCCGTAGACCTGCGAAGCCCGTTGACCGCCTTCGCGCAGGGTTCCCCAGCCGCTGTCGCGCTGGACGATGTGGACGTTTTTCCGGTTGGCCATCACGAATCTCCAGAAGTCTGAAGTTGACGTGATGCAGTTTACAAACAACAATGTTCTCTGTCAATCTGTAAACCAACAGCCGCGGAGACCAAGATGATCGGAAATCGACTGAAGAGGGCCCGGGAGGCCCTCGGGCTGTCCCTGCGCGAACTGGAGGCGGCGATCGATGGGCAGGTCTCCGCCCAGGCCATTGGCAAGTACGAGCGCAACGAGATGATGCCGAGCTCCACGATCCTGCTGGCGATGGCCAAGGCCCTGGACGTTTCGCCGGAGTACCTGCTGAGCGAACGCGAGATCGAGCTGATGGGCGTGGACTTCCGGAAGGCGCCGCACGCCGGCGCCAGGGAGGAGCGGGCGGTAGAAGCGTCGGTGCTGGACCAAGTGGAGCGCTATCTCGAACTCGAGGAGCTGCTGCCGGGTGTCGAGCAGGCCTGGGAGGCGCCCGACGACGGTGCCTTCGAGATTGGTCGTGTCGAGGATGCCGAGCAGGCGGCCGACGCCCTGCGCCGCCTGTGGCAGCTGGGTATCGACCCGATCCCGTTGATGGCGGAGCTGCTCGAGGACAAGGGCGTCAAGGTGATCGCCCTGGACCTGCCGGAGAACGTGTCCGGCTCCAAGGCCTTCGTGCAGCGCCCTGCCCGCCAGGACGTGCCGGTGATCGTGGTCAACCAGGGTCACAACGGCGAAAGGCAGCGCTTCACGCTCGCCCACGAGATGGCGCACCTGGTGCTGCGATTCAGCGGGCTGACCGACGCCGAGCAGGAAAAGGCGGCAGACCGGTTCGCCGGCGCGTTCCTGATGGCCCGGGACATGGTGCTGCAGCTGCTAGGGCCGCACCGGACGTCGATCTCGCTCGGCGAGCTGGCCGAGCTGAAGAAGCTGTTCAAGGTCAGCATCGCGTCACTGGTGGTGCGCTGTTCTCAGCTCGGGATCATCAGCAAGGCTGTCTACGGACGACTGTGGGCGCAGATCAGGAGTCTCGGGTGGAACGGTCAGGCTTCCAACGAACCCGGCACGCTCGACGCGGAAGTCCCGCAGCGGATGGAGCGCCTGTGCATGCGTGCGGTGGCCGAAGGCGCCATCTCGGAACCCAGGGCCGCCGAACTGCTCGGGATCAGCGTGCGCGAGCTCGACCGCCGGCTCATGGGGCAGTTTGCCTGAGCGGCCATGATCATCCTGGTCTCGGACACCTCCGTCCTGATCGACCTGGAGCGAGGTGGGCTCCTAGAGCCCGCGTTCTCGTGCGGGCTGACCATGGTGGTGCCGGACCTGCTGTACAGACGGGAGCTGGAGGCGGACACCGGTCCGTTCCTGCGTACGCTCGGGCTCGGTGTCGTCGCGCTGGATCCCGATGAAGTGGAGTTCGCCCAGCGGCTCCGGAAGGAATGTCCCGGGTTGTCGCTGCCTGACTGCTTCGCGCTGAGCTGTGCGAGGCGTCAGAACCATGCGCTGGTGTCGGGGGACCAGTTGCTGCGAACCGAGGCACGTTCGCGCGATTGCACCGTCTACGGCCTGTTGTGGATACTGGATCAGATGGAGGTGTCCGGAAAGATCGGAGCAGCGATGCTCCGCGAAGGCCTGGATCGCATCTGGAATCACCCGCGCCGTCGGCTGCCGCGAGCGGAGGTGATGGAGCGGCTTGCGCGCTGGGCGAGCCGCTGACGTCCGACGGGTGCAGCTGCGGAGTTACGAGTCGCCCATGAAGAAGGCGCTGCTGGTGAAATTCATGACCAGATCCATTCGCCGGGCCCGCTCATCGCCGGAAGGCATGTCGGACTTCGCAGCATTCCTGCGAGCACACGCGCCCGGCTGGCTTGCAGCCAGTCATGCCCATCGAAGACTGATGGTCCGGCGTGCGCGTCAGAGGAGAACGCCGCCCTGGCGACAAGCAGGCGAGTAGAACCGTCGACATAGACCTGAAGAAGGGTCTTCCAGCGACAGCTGTATCGCGCGACATGCTCGATAAGCGATCGCATCCAAGCCCGTCAGCCGGACTAGTAAGGATCGATTCAGACCGAACTCCATCGACGCGCACTGCATTACGCTTCGGTAAACGACGGCGAGGGGAAAGAGATGCCGGACTTCTTTCGGCAGCACGCGGGCGCACTGAATCTAAGCGCGCAGGTATCAACGCCGAACCTTGGGTTCAGGCCCGGTCAGTTGGGGGCGCTACACGCGGTGCTTGCCCATGCATCCATCCACGACGACCCGGCGACGGTCTGTCTGCCCACCGGTTACGGGAAGACTTCCGTGATGATGGCGTTACCGCTCCTGCTGCGGCCAACGCGCGTGTTGGTCGTTGAGCCGTCGGACGCGCTCCGAAAGCAGGTCTCCTCCCACTATAGGGAGCTGTCCACGCTGCGTCGGATCGGCGCCATTGGCGAGGCTGTGCCCAACCCACTTGTCTTGAGGCACGAAGGGCGTCCTGCAGATGAGGAGGACTGGCAGCAGCTCGCAACGCATGACGTAGTCGTTTCGACACCGGGGAGTTCGTCGCCATCATTGGCTCCCGGTGCGCCGCACGACCTGTTCGACCTAGTGATCTTTGACGAGGCGCACCATGCCCCGGCCGAGACTTGGGCGTCTTATCTCGAACACTACTCGGCCGCCCGCTTCGTGTTCCTGACAGCCACGCCCTTCAGGCGCGATGGCCGGGTCATCCCAGGCAAGCTGGTCTACCGATACCCAGTGATGCGGGCGGTCGCAGAAGGCGCCTTCGACCCCGTGGCGTTCCGCGCAGCTCCGGTTGTCAATGAGCTAGATGATGGACATGTCGACCGCGTTATCGCGGAAGCGGCAGTCCAGCAACTGCTTGCGGATCGGCAGGCTGGACACGACCATCGACTGTTCGTAAGGGCGGCAAGCATCGCGGCAGCGCGCAACTTGGTTCCCCTCTACCGCGACCTTGGAGCGCGGGTGGAGGCCGTGGACAGCAAGCTCAGCAAGCGGCGTCAAGACGATTGTGAGCGCCGCCTCATCAGTGGGGAGCTGGACGGCATAGTCTGCGTTGACATGTTTGGGGAGGGGTACGACTTTCCGAAGCTCAAGGTCGCTGCACTGCATGCGCCGCACCGTTCCCTGGTGCCGACCATCCAGTTCATCGGACGCTTTGCCAGGATCGACCCGAGCACCGGAGGGGCAACGCTCATCGCGCCGACGTCGCGAGTTCAGGACGCGACGAGCGCCTTGCTGCGGGAGGGAGTCGACCTAGCGCGGCTGATCGACGATGCTGCCCTGGGCGAGCTTGCGGGGGATGCCGCGGAACAGGCGATCCTCGACCGGCTGCCCGTCCGGCGAGTTGCCGAATCGGACTACGACGCTGTCTCGCCGCTCGCACTACAACTATATGCCCACGTCCGCGTGTTTCATTGCGTTCATCCACCTGACTTCGCGCTGTTTGGCGAGGTGGTGGGTAAGGAGCTTCGCGTCATGAAGCAGTGGTCGGCAAACGACGGAACCGTTTCGCTGTTGCTGACGGCAGACGAGAACCCACCGAACTGGGCGACTTCGGACGTGCTGGTGAACATTCGACATGACGCATTCCTCCTCGTCTACCGGCCCGCTTCCAGGCTCTGCTACATCGGTTCGACGCGCAGGACCGAAAAGCTGTACCTAGGGATGATGGACAAGGTCTGCGCCGATAACTATCGCGCCTTGAGCTACGAAGAGACGAGTCGCGCCCGGGCCGGCCTTCAGGCCGTGAAGTTCTTCAACGTGGGGCTAAAGAACACAACCTTCAATTCGCAGAGCGAAACCTACCGGACGCTGACCGGGCCTCAGGCGGAGCGGGCCGTGACCGCCGGCGATGGGCGGGCATACGTTCAAGGGCACTTCTTTGGCAGTGGCTTCGACGGCGAAGAGAAAGAAACTATCGGGGCGAGCAGCAGCTCGCGCATTTGGAGCAATCAACGACTGACCGTAGCTGAGTTTCTCGACTGGGTCGAACGGCTCGACCGTCGATTAGCCGGCACAACACCATTCGCGGAGACTCACCTCGACATCGTCCGGTCTGCACAGACTCTCCGTCGATTGCCTGAGGTGGTGATCGCCGGGACTTGGCCGAAGGCCGGTTTCAAGGCCAATCCCAGAGTTCGGTTCCGGCCAGCCCCGGGCGCGCAGTTGGTCTATCGCCGCCTCACCGAATGGGAGATAGCGAGCTTTGATTGCCGCCCGGACGATTCGGAGTTGCGCTTCTCGCTGCAGTCGGAGGAGTCGGTGATCTCAATGTCCTTCACTATCGGCCGCGGACGCTTGGTGACTTCTGTAGACGCGGGTCTAGTTGTCGAAGTCGAGTCCGCTGTCGACGACTGGATGCCGCTGGCCGATTGGCTGTCCGACCATCCGCCTCGGTTTTACGCGGCCGACAAGTCCTCGTTTGAAGGGATGAACCTCATGGCAGCGCCGATGCTGCAGGTGGAGGCGCTTGCTTCAGGCGACGCTGAAATCATCGATTGGTCCGACTGCGCCATTGATGTCGAGTTCCTTCCCAATGATGGTTCTGCTGACGCGCGCCGAAGACGCACGGCACTGGGCGGTCGCATGACGGTTCAAGAGCGACTCGAGCAGCACCTGCTTGGCCAGCCCAACCTTGCCGCTCTGTTCTACGATCACCGGACCGGAGAAGCGGCGGACTTCGTCGCGCTGACCCGAACCGACGAGGGCAGTGTCGAGATCGCTCTCTATCACTGCAAGGGAGCCGGTGGTCCCGCCGGCGGACGGCGTGTTGGCGACGTCTACGAAGTCGCCGGGCAGCTCGTGAAGTCGGTCTTCTACTGCGACCAGGCGACGTTGCTAGCTCACATGGAGGATCGGATGCATCCGCGCCATGCGTCGCCTTCCCGCTTCGTCCGCGGAAGCCTTGCTGCGGTGCAGGCGCTCGTCCAAAGCGTCCCAGCGACTCGACTCAGCTTCGCAGTTGTTGGGGTGCAGCCGGGTATCCGGCGGTCGCTCATCGATGCCCACTTGGCCGACTTGATGGCATTCGGCATTGGCTACGCGCGTCAAGGGGGGGCTGCGAAAGCCTACTGGCTCATCAGCGAGTGAGGGCGCTGCCTTGATCCGTGCCTTGAACGCTGAGTGCATGGCTCGTTTGAGCGAGCGCGGTTGCCACTTCGCGCGTCGATACTGCAGCGGACTTCCCGTAGTCGACGCAGGGACGCTGTGCTTCCAAAGATGATGGTCGCGCCTCCGCTTTGTCTTGAAGAGACGACCATCGCGATTTGGCGCACAAGGGCAGCAATCGCCGCGAGGCTCCAAATCAATGTTGGCTTAAGTCGCCACCTGCCCGATGCGGACGATGTTGATTGCTCATGCGGGACGCCACACCTCGACTTCATCGGCACGAATCCTGGCAACCTCGTTGTCAAGTGAAGCGCCGCATGGCCAGGCGACCGTCCCGTCGCGAAGATACGCCGCTGAGAACTGGCTCGCCGTACTCAGAGGTGCGAGCGGCCCGGTCAATCGAGCTGGATCGAACGCGACATGGAGCCTGCACCCGTCCTCGAAGACAAGCTCAAGCTCGAGGTGGCCCAGGATGCTGAAGCTTGCGATCCTCATCAACGTGCAGGTTGGTGTTGGCCTCGTTAAGCATTCTCGGTGCTGGTTCAGATCAGGATCCGCTCGGCCTCGACCAGACTCATCTGGTCGGGACGCCGGTCATACAGCCCTGTCGTGCGGGCGGACTCGTGGTTGGCCATCTGCTGCGCAATTTCCAGCCGCCCGCCGTTTCGCAGGTACTCGGTGATGCCGGTGGCGCGGAAGCTGTGGCAACCGATGCGGGTGCGGATGCCGGCAGCCTCGGCCCTGCGGCCGATCATGCGAAACACATCCCCCTGCGCCATTGGGTTGCCTGACAACCGTCCCGACCGCCCAGCCACGGTCTGGAAGAGCCACCCCTTCCCCACCTGCAGCTGCGCGCCGTCGATGTAGGCGTGCAGCCAGGCCTCGAGGTTGTGGTGGCAGGGCATCTCGTGCTCCTTGCCGCCCTTCTCGTGCAGCCGCACCCAGGAACGCCGGGCCTGGACGTAGACATCCTCCACGCGCATCTGGATCGCCGCGCCGACGCGCGCGAAGGTGTAGATCATCAGGCCGATGAGGGCGCGGTCCCGTAGCCCGATGAGGGGTCCGTTTGATTTCGGTGCAAAAAGTGACGGTTCGGATCGCCAGCAAC
>CAYVXO010000070.1:0-25412 GCA_964454485.1 uncultured Rubrivivax sp. | reverse complement strand
CCATGCCGTGACCGCCGCCGACGTGGCCAACGGCTTCGTCGTCGCCTACGCCGAACAGCTGCGCAGCCGGGTGGTCGACCGGCTGCGCCGCAGCTGCCGCGACGTCCAGAACCCGGAAGGCGAGCCCGCCGAACTGCGCGCCGACCTCGACGAGGCCATCGGCGCCGCCGGCGCGCAGGCGCCCGTGCTGCGCCTGTGCGCGGCGATGGCGCTGCCGGGCGAGCGCCAGGGCACCCGCAACGCCGAGCTGGCCGCGCTCGCGAAGAGCACCCGGCCGGCCGACTGGCCGCCCGAGCAGGCGCGCTGGATCGGCGAGGCGCTGCTCTACGGCTACGACGCCCTGCGCGACCCGCCCGAATGGGCGCGCCTGGCCGCCGAGTGGTTCGCCGACGGGCTGGCGCGCCTGCCGCGGGACACCGCGGACGATGCGCTCGCTTCGCTGCACAACCGCTGCGGCGAGGTCGAGGCGGCGGCCGCACTGTGCTGGCAGGCGATCGACCTCGCGGCGCGCCGTCTGGCGGACCTGCCGTCGCCGGCGATCGACCTGGCGCTGGCGCTGGCCGACCTGCCCGCGCTGCCCGGCACGCGCAGCGCCGCCGAATGGTCGGCCGAAGCCGAGCGGCGCGTCGCCAGCGCGCCGCTCGGCCGCGAGCAGCGGGCGCACTACGCGCTGTGGTCCCGCTACGTGCGCGCCTACCTGCGCTACAAGAGCCTGGGCCCGGGCGACGCGGCGGCGCTGAAGGCGCTGGACGGCGAACTGGCCGCGCTCGAGAAGCCGGCCGTGGCCGGGCTGCCGCGCCTGCTGCGCATCCACCTTGCGCTGGAGATGCTGGACGACGCCCCGGCCGCGGCGCGCCTGGCGCAGGAAGCGTTGCAGCAGCCGCAGGACCGCACCGCGACCGAGCTGCTGTCGCTGGCGATGCTGGCCGCGCTGCGCCAGGGCGACGCGCAGGCCCTGGAGCGCGAGCTGCGCCGCATCGAGGCCGCGGTCGACAAGGCCGACCACGAGCAGCGCAGCGAACTGCTGCTGCTGTCGGCCGTCGGCCGCCTGATGCAGGGCGGCGACGCCGACTGGCGCAGTGCCGGCACCCGCTACCTCGCGACCGGCCACACCTACGTCAACGTGGTCGCGATGCTGATGCACCAGCGCATGGAAGCGGGCAGCGAACGCGACGAGGCCGGCTTCTTCATCCAGCGCCGCTGGAGCCAGGTCGACCGCTCGAGTTGGCCGCGACGCCTGGCCGCCGGCGTGCCGCGGGCCTGGTACGAAATGCTGCTCGGCGCCTACCTGGGCCAGGTCGATCCGCAGGACATCCTGGGTCCGCTGGCCACGCCGGAGACCCTGGCCGCTTCGCCGTTCGCGCACCTGCCCTACCCGCTGGCGTCGCTGCGTGCCGATGCCCATTTCTACGAGGCGCTGCGCGCGCAGCGAACCGGCGACCGCGCGGCCGCGCGGCAGCACCTGCAGCAGGTGATCGATCTCGGGCAGCGCGAGAACCTCGAATACCACATGGCGCGCCACCTGCTCGCGGCACGCTGAGCGCCGCCGCTCAGCCGCCGCTCAGCCGCCGAAGAGCCGGTTCAGCTCGGCGCCCGCAGCGCCTTCGGCGAAGGCGTCGAAGCGCCCTTCTTCGGCCAGCTGCTTCGCCGCGCGCATGAAGCCGCCCCAGGCCGCGCGCGCGAGCGCGCCGCCCACGCTGATGCGGCGCACGCCCAGCGCCGCCGCCTCGGCCACCGTGAGGCCGCCCGGGCCGCCGATGAGCAGGTTCACCGGCTTCGGGGCCACCGCCTTCACCACCGCCGCCACCTGCTCCGGGCTGCGGATGCCGGGCGCGTACAGGCAGTCGGCACCGGCCTCGGCATAGGCCGCGAGGCGCGCCGTGACCTCGGCCAGGTCGGGCCGGCCGACGAGGAAGCCTTCGGCGCGGCCCACGAGCAGCGTGTCGCCGCCGGCGGCGTCGATCGCGGCGCGCGCGGCGCGCAGGCGGGCCACCGCCTCGGGCACGTCGAACAGCGGCCGCGCGGGGTCGCCGGTGCTGTCCTCGATCGACAGGCCCGCCACGCCGGTGGCCACCGCCAGCGTCACGCTTTCGGCCACCGCCTTCGGGCTGGCGCCGAAGCCGTTCTCGAAGTCGGCGTTGACCGGCAGCTCGGTGGCGGCGACCATGGTCTGCAGGTGCGCGAGCGCCATCTCGCGCGTGATGCCGTTGTCCGGCCGCGCCTGGCTCCACGCGAAGCCCGCGCTCGTGGTGGCCAGCGCCTTGAAGCCCAGGTGCTGCAGGAAGCGCGCGCTGCCCGCGTCCCAGGGGTTGGGAATGACGAAGCAGCCGCTTTCGTGCAGCGCGCGGAAGGCGCGCCGGCGCTCGGCGATGCTGGCGTTCATGGCGGCCCTCCGGCGGCGTGGCGAGAGGGTCATCGTAAGCGGCTCAGAGGCTGAGAGGCCATCCCGTGTGCCCGCGCCGGGGTGGCCAAGGGCCCTGAGCAAGGCGCAGCGCGCAGCCCGCACTCACGTGCGGGCAAGGGTTGCAACGCCGCGCAGGGCCCTTGGGTACCCCGGCCCTCCGGGTCAGCCCCCGAAACGGCCTGACTCCGCGTTGCGAAGCCTCGCTGGGTCCCAAACCCAGCTTCGTTTCGCGCCTCGATTCAGGCCGTTTCGGGGGCTGACGCGGGCACACGGGATGGCCTCTCAGCCTCTCAGCGCGCCGGCGTTTCGGAAGACACGTGCAGCAGCTCGGCGCGCAGCTCGCGCAGCTTGGCCTTCAGCCGCCGTTCGTTGACGGCGCCCACGCGCACCATGATCTTCTGGCCCGCGCTCGCCGCTTCGAGATCGGGGTCGGCGAACTCGTAGCGCAACCAGGGGCGGGTCGAGGGCACGTCGCCCTTCACCTCGGTCAGGTGGACCGGGATCAGCTCCGGCGCCTGCGGCGCCGCCAGCAGGTGGTCGATGACGGCGATGAGCCGGGTGTGGAAGCGCTGCTTCGGGTAGCCCGCTTCCTCGTAGGCCTGCTGCAGCAGCGGCAGCGCGCGCACGTACAGCGCCACCAGCGCCTTGCTGTCGGTCCTCTCGGCCAGCAGCACGAGGGGCGTGTAGCGGTCGGCGTTGTCGGGGCTCACGAGCGTGGCGCCGCCGCGTTCGACCACCGTGAAGCGGCCTGCGGTGGGCCGCACCGGCCAGTACGGCGCCGGCGCGTGCGGCCGGGCCAGGTTGTCCACCGTGACCACCAGGCGGCGCAGGAAGTCGTCGGGCTGCAGCAGGCTGGCCAGCGCCTTCTTGCCGAACAGCGTCTCGAGCGCCGGCCGCACGCCGTCGGCCGCAAGCGGCTGCGGCGCCGCCGGCGGCTCGGGCTGCGGCGCTTCGGCCACCGGGGCCGGCGCGGGCGTGGGGGCGGGCAGGGCCGGAGGCGGCTCCAGCACGGGCTCGGCGGCGGCGGGCGGCGTGGGCGACGCGGGCACCTGCGAACGCAGCCACCACGCCGCGCCGCCGACCACCAGCACCACCGCCAGCACGATCAGCGCCCACATCACGGGCCGACGCTGCCGCGGTGGCGGCGCAGGGCGGATGTCGCCGGCGGTCAGGTCTTGTGTCATCGCGTTCACCATGACGGGCCCGTGGCGGGCCGTTCCCGGATCGACAGGCCGCGCGGCGGGAAGTTCCGGCCGCAGCGGTATCAACGTGCAGCCTCTGCGAGCGATTGCACGAGCAGCCGCGTCGTCGCCGACAGCGCCGCCGCGGGACGGGTGGCGATGACGAAGCGGCGCTCGGCCCAGGGCTCGGCCAGCGGCAGCAGCACCAGGCCGGTGGCGCTGGCCACCGCGGCCACCGCCTCGCGCGGCAGCACCGCGTGGCCCAGGCCGGCGGCGACGATGCGGCAGGCCGCGTCCAGGCTGGTCACCTGCAGCCGGTAGGTGGGCGTGCGGCCCAGCAGCGCGGCGTGGCGGCGCAGCATCACTTCCATCATGCCGCCGGGGGCGACGCCCACGCCTTCGTGGTCCAGCGTCTCGGCCAGGCGCACGCGGCGCCGGCGCGCCAGCGGGTGGCCGGCGTGCACCGCCACCACCAGGTGGTCGCGCCGGTAGGGCAGCGCGTGCAGGCCCTCGTGGCCGGCCTCGTCCCAGTAGACGCCGACGTCGGCGCGGCCTTCGTGCAGCGCGCGCTGGATCTGTTCGCTCACGCGCTCCTCCAGGCTCACGCGCACCGCCGGGTGGCGCGCCGCGAAGGCCGCGATGTCGTCGGGCAGCGCGCTCGCCAGCGCCGAGACGCTGGCCATCACGCGCACGCTGCCCTGCACGCCGCTGGCGAACGAGGAGAGCTCGACCTCCAGCCGTTCCAGCTGGCCCAGGATCTCGCGCGCCTGGCGCAGCAGCGCCTCGCCGGCCGCCGTGGGCGCGATGCCGCGCCGGCCGCGCACCAGCAGCGGGGTGCCCACCGCGGCTTCGGTGGCGGCGATGCGCTTGCTCACCGCCGAGGCCACCAGCGCTTCGCGCGCCGCCGCGCGCGCGATGTTGCGTTCCTCGCAGACGGCGACGAAGAGGCGCAGCGTCACGGGGTCGAAGGTGCGGGCCATGGTGCGGGTCATTCTGCCGTGACGGCATGGAACGGCAGCGGTTCCGAAATACCGCTTCGGCGCCGCGCCGGAAGTTCTAGAGTGCGGCCCATGGAGACAACGGCACCCGCGGTGACGATCCGCGAGGTGGGCCTGCGCGACGGCCTGCAGAGCATTGCGCGCACCCTGCCCACCGCACAGAAGCTGCAATGGCTGCGCGGCGCCCATGCCGCCGGCCTGCGCGAGATCGAGGTCGGCTCCTTCGTGCCGCCGCGCCTGCTGCCGCAGCTGGCCGACACCGATGCGCTGGTGACCGAAGCGCTGAAGCTGCCGGGGCTCACGGTCTCGGTGCTGGTGCCCAACCTCAAGGGCGCCGAACGCGCGCTGGCCAGCGGCGCGCACGCGATGCTGCTGCCCTTGTCGGCCAGCCACGCGCACAGCCTGGCCAACCTGCGCAAGACGCCGGACGAGGTGGTGCGCGAGATCGCCGCCATCCGCGCGCTGCGCGACGCCGCCGGCTCGCGCTGCCTGCTCGAAGTGGGCCTGTCCACCGCCTTCGGCTGCACGATCCAGGGCCGTGTCGAACGTTCGGAAGTGCTGCGCCTCGTGCAGGCCGCGCTGGACGCCGGCGCCGACCGCGTGGGCCTGGCCGACACCGTGGGTTATGCCGACCCGCGCGCGGTGCGCACGCTGTTCGAAGCCGCCTTCCGTGCCGTCGGCGACCGGCTCGCGTGCGGCCACTTCCACGACACGCGCGGCCTCGGCATGGCCAACGTGATGGCCGCCGTCGAGACCGGCGTGCGCCGCTTCGACGCCTGCCTGGCCGGCATCGGCGGCTGCCCGCACGCGCCGGGTGCCAGCGGCAACGTGGCGACCGAAGACGTGGCGTGGATGTTCGCCAGCATGGGCGAGAGCACCGGCGTGGACATGGCCGCGCTGCTGGCGCTGCGGGCGCAGGTCGCCCGGTGGCTCGAAGGCGAAACGCTGCACGGCACCATCTGGCGCGCCGGCCTGCCGAAGACGATGCTCGCGAAGGAGCCTGCATGACCGCCCCGCAACCGCTCGAAGGCCTGCGCGTCGTCGAGTTCACCCACATGGTGATGGGCCCCACCTGCGGCATGGTGCTGGCCGACCTGGGCGCCGAGGTGATCAAGGTCGAGCCGATCGGCGGCGAAGGCACGCGCCGCCTGCTGGGCGCCGGCGCCGGCTTCTTCCCGATGTTCAACCGCAACAAGAAGAGCATCGAGGTCGACCTGCACCACCCCGAAGGCGCGGCCGTGGCGCGCCGCCTGGCCGCCGCCGCCGACGTGGTGGTGGAGAACTTCAAGCCCGGCACGATGGTGAAGTACGGGCTGGACTACGCCAGCCTCTCGGCGCAGAACCCGCGCCTCATCTACGCCGGCCACAAGGGCTTCCTGCCCGGCCCCTACGAGCACCGCACCGCGCTCGACGAAGTGGTGCAGATGATGGGCGGCCTGGCCTACATGACCGGCCGCCCGGGCGACCCGCTGCGCGCCGGCAGCAGCGTCAACGACATCATGGGCGGCCTGTTCGGCGCCATCGCGGTGCTGGGCGCACTGGTGCAGCGCGGCATCAGCGGCCGCGGCATGGAAGTGCAGAGCGCGCTCTTCGAGAACAACGTCTTCCTCGTCGGCCAGCACATGCTGCAGTACGCGGTGACCGGCCAGCACCCGGCGCCGATGCCGGCCCGCCTGAGCCCGTGGGCCATCTACGACGTATTCACCGTGAAGGACGGCGAGCAGATCTTCATCGCCGCGGTGAGCGACGCGCAGTGGTCGGTCTTCTGCGATCTCTTCGGCTTCGGCGACCTGAAGGCCGACCCCGCGCTGGCCACGAACAACGACCGCGTGAAGGCGCGCGAGACGCTGCTGCCCGCGCTGCGCGAGCGCCTCGCCGCGCGCAGCGCCGGCGAGATCGCCTCGATGATGGAAAGCGCCGGCCTGCCCTTCGCGCCCATCCGCCGCCCCGAGGACCTGCTGGATGACCCGCACCTGCTGGCCACCGGCGGCCTGGCCGACGTGACGCTGCCCGACGGCGAACGCGCCGGCCAGCGCGTGAAGACCACGCTGCTGCCGATGGCGATGGACGGCGAACGCCTGGGCGTGCGGTTGCAACCGCCGAAGCGCGGCGAGCACACGCGCGAGCTGCTCGCTTCGGTGGGCTACGACGAAGGCGCCATCGCGGCACTGGTGGCGGCCGGCGCGGTCGCCTGAGGCATCACCACGATCAACGGAGACACGAAGACCATGATCCTCACCCGCCGCCACGCGCTCGTGGCTTCGCTCGCTGCCGTCGCTGCGCCGGCCTTCGCGCAGGCCGAGAAGACCGTGCGCTTCATCCTGCCCAACGCCACCGGCTCGGGCGTCGACGCCATCACGCGCGCGGCGCAGAACGCGCTCGCCGCCGCGCTGGGCCACCCGGTGGTGGTGGACAACCAGCCCGGCGCCGGCGGCATCGTCGGCCTGCAGGCGCTGGCGCGTTCGCCGGCCGACGGCATGACGCTGGGCATCGTCAGCAACAACGTGGTCATCTTCCCCAGCGTGCTCAAGAGCATGCCGTTCAGGATGCCCGAGGACTTCACCCCCATCGCGGTGGTCGGCTACACGCCGGTGGTGCTGGTGGCCAACGCCAAGGTGGCGGCGAACAACTCGAAGGAGTTCATCGCCCTGCTGAAGCAGAAGAACGGCGAGATGAACTACGCCAGCGGCGGCAACGGCACCATCCTGCACCTGGCGACCGAGATGTTCCTCGACGAGGCGGGCGTGAAGGCGCGCCACATCCCGTACAAGGGCGTGGGACCGATGCTGACCGACCTCATCGGCGGCCAGGTCGAGTTCGCCACCGCGGCGCTGCCCAGCGTGCAGGCGCACCTGAAGAGCGGCGCGCTGAAGGCCATCGGCATGGCGACCGAGAAGCGCGTCGCCGCCGCCCCCGAGATCCCCACTTTCGCCGAGCAGGGCCTGCCCGGCTACGTGGTCGAGGCCTGGTTCGCCGTGATCGCGCCCAAGGGCCTGCCGCCGGCGGAGGTGCAGCGCGTGCACGACGCGGTGGTGAAGGCCTTCGACGACCCGGCCGTGAAGGAGACGATGGCCAGGCAGGGCAACGTCATCAACGTCGGGCCGGCCGACCAGGCGATGCCCTTCTTCAAGGCCGAACTGGCGAAGTACGCGGCGCTGGTGAAGAAGGCAGGGGTGGAGGCGCAGTAGCGCCGGCGCTGCGGCCGCCGGCGGGTCAGTTGCGCGCCTGCACCGTGCCGTCGTCGATGCGGTAGACGAACTTCTGGCCGCGCTCGTTCTCGATGTCGATCTCGCGGCGCGTGCGGTCGAGCTGGAAGCGGGTGAAGAACACGTCACCCGCGTCGGCCTCGCGCCGCGGGTCGCGCTGCTCGTCGTAGATCTTGACCACGGTGCGGGCACCGGTGTCGAGGTCGCGCACCGCCATCAGCCCGGTGCGCTGGCCCAGGCCCTCGCGCTCGCCGTTCATGATCTGCTCGTAGCGCTTGCCCTCGAAGGCGATCGGCGGCATCGGCGGCCGGCCGACACGGCTGGCACTGCTGGAAACGTCGGAACTCATGGGTCTCTCCTTGGCGAGGGGCGACGAAGCGCCGTTCGCGGCCGCCGAACTTGCCGTCGCCACGGGCAGGGCCAGCGCCACCCAGGCGGCGGCGGCGCACACCCGTGCGAGGCGAAGGCGGATGGGCCGCGACATGGGGTCGGCCGGGGCTAGTTCCAGTTGGCGGGCAGCTTGTCGAGCGTGCCCCCGGTGCCGCCGGTGCAGCGCGCGATGTCGCCGGCGGTGAGCGCGCCGGCACAGTCGGCGGCGAAGAAGGCCCACGAATCGGCGTTCACCGCCGCTTCGTCGGCCGTGATGTCGGTCCCCACGCCGATGCCCGAATGCGCATAGGACTTGTCCTCCGTGCGCCCGTCGATGTGGGTGACCTCGTGCAGGATCACGCGCGCCCAGTTCTTCTTCATGTCGTGCAGCACCGAGATGTCGAAGTTGCCGAACAGCGCCTGCTCGATGTAGATCGTGCGCGGCATCTCGGACTTCGCGCCGATCGAGAGCATGAAGGCCTCGGTGTACTCCTGGCCGGGGTCGCCGCGCTGCTGCGGCATGTCGGTGATGACGATGCGGTTGCCGTTCAGGCTGTTGGCGATCTTCTTGAAGCCGGCGTGCACGCTCTGGATCGTCTTCTCGATGGTGGCCGCCGGCGTGCTGGTGCTGGCGAACCAGCGCTTGACCTTGGTCATCGCGGCGGCGTCGGTCTTGGCATTGGCCAGCACGGTCTTCGCGGCCTCGGCCCAGGCCAGGGCCATCTGCGTGGCTTCGCCGAACTTGCGCCGCGTGCCGGCGTCGAACTGCTCCTTGGTGTCGCCCAGCCGCGTCTTGAAGGAGCCCGCGTTGTTGCGCAGGTCGACCAGCTCGTCGCTCGGGTACTGGCGGTACGCCGCCGGCGTGGACAGCACCCAGACTTCCTGGCTGCCGCGCGCGCCCACCATGTAAAGGTGGCGCAGGAACTTCACCAGCGCCGCCTTCCTGGCGGCGGCCTCGGGGATCGCGGCCGTGGTGGCCGGGTCGATGCCCGCGGCCTCGAGGATCTTGTCGGTCTCCTTGAACTTCAGGGTCACGTTGCGCAGCGTCTCCAGCGCCTCGGCGTGGGTCCGGTCCGGGCCTTCGGCGCCCAGCACCTTCTTCAGGGCGAGCACGCCGGCCAGTCCGCCTGCGAACGTGGTCGCCTCGAGCAGCTTGCGCTGGTCTTCGTATTCGGTGCCGAATCGGTCGTTCGCCATGGGGTCTCCGCATGCGGCGCGGGAAGAGGCCGCGGCCGTGAAGCGGCATGCTAGCCAGAAAGACCGCGCAGCGACCCGCAGGGGCATCGCGCGCAGGCCCCAAAACGTGGGAGACCGCGGGCGCCCCGCGCCGCCGGGCCCCGGGGGCCGCGACGAATGTCACGCCGGGCTCAGCCCGCCAGTGCTTCCATCTCGCGCCGCAGCCGGTAGGCCCGCGTGGTCGTGTCGATCGCCACGTCGCCCCAGGTCACGCACTGCCCCTGCGCCACCGGGCGCACCAGCTTCACGTCGTGCGCCAGCCCGAGCGGCAGGCCTCCGAGCGCGCGGCTCTTCGCCGCCGGCAGCAGCTTGCCCCGCACGGTGTAGCCGCCTTCGCCGTCGAGCACTTCGCCGGCCTTCAGGTCGCGCTTGGCGGTGGCCACCACGTCGGCGTTCCAGGCCGCGGCCACGCCAGTGGGCTCGCGCCGCAACGCCAGGCTGGCCACCGAGTAACCCACCTCCAGGCCGATCAGGTGCCAGCGCTTGTAGAGCGTGAAGTAGCGCCCGCTGGGGTCGGTGTGGGCGTTGTATTCCTCGAAGCAGTTCCTGATGTACTCCGTCTCCGCTTCCACCGTGACCCACACGCCCATGCGGATGTCGTAGGGGATCCGGCGGCCGTCGGGCTCCAGGCAGGAGATCACCTCCACCATGCCCTTCTGTTCGAGCACGCCGCCCTCGCCCTTCGGCCGCGTCACGAAGGGAATGTCTTCCACGCTCGCCGGCGGGTAGAGCAGGCCGTTGCTGGGCACCGCCAGGCCGGTGGCGTTGCTCACCGCGCTGCTCTCGATGCTGGGCTTGCTGCCGTCGAGGAAGCTGTTGAACATCTTCGGGTTCAGGCCGCCGCGCGCCGCCTGCTCGGGCGTCAGGCCGTAGTAGCCCCACACCGTCTCCGGCGTGCTCTGCGCGAAGTGCGGCAGCCACTTGTGGCCGCGCCCGGCGGCCACCACCGGGAAGCCGCAGGTGCGCGCCCAGTCCACCAGGTCGCAGATCAGCGCCGGCTGGTCGCCGAAGGCGAGCGAATACAGCACCCCCGCCTCGGCCGCCTTCTTCGCCAGCAGCGGGCCGCAGAAGGCGTCGGCCTCCACGGTGACGTTGACCACGTGCTTGCCCTGGGCGAAGGCCTCCAGGCAATGGTCCACCGCCGCGATGGGGTGGCCGGTGCATTCGACGACGACTTCGATCGCCGGGTGCCGCACCAGCGCTTGCCAGTCGTCGCCCACGTGCGTGCCGCCGTCCTTCAGCGCCGCTTCGATGCTGGCCGCCTGCACGCGTTCGCTCGCCCAGCCCACGCGCGCCAGGTTGCGGCAGGCGCCTTCGGGGTTCAGGTCGGCGATCGCCGCCAGGTGCACGCCCGGCGTGCGCGGCACCTGGGCCAGGTACATGCTGCCGAACTTGCCGGCGCCGATGAGGCCGACACGAATGGGCCGCCCTTCGGCGGCGCGCTGTTGCAGTTGACGGTGCAGGCTCATGGTGGGTGGCTCTCCTGGGGTCAGCGCAGGACGGCGCTCGCTTCGGCCGCGCGGATCAATGCCGCCGCATCCTCCGGCAGCAGGAAACCCGCGTCCTGCGCGCGCTTCGCGGCGCGCTGCACCGCCTGCACGTAGCCGGCGTGGTCGCGGTAGCGCTCCTCCAGCGAGAGGCGCGTGTCGCCCGCCGCCTCGCGCTCGGCCTTCGTGCGCGCGAAGGGCACCATGCCGCCGACGTAGTTGCAGATCTGCCCGGCGTGGAAGCCGGCCGCGGTGACGTTCCAGCCCAGGTAGGTGCCCAGCGGCGCGTCGGCCAGCACCACCGGCACGCCGCCGCGTTCGTTGCCGTCGGCGTCGACCTTGGGCGCGAACATCTTCAGCACCTGCTTGATGCGCGGCGGCGCGAGCGTGGGCACGCCGCTGCCGTCCACCGGGTCGAAGTCCGGGCCCCAGTCGAGGTCGTGCACCGGCATGATGAAGTCGGGCTCGGGCAGCGTGGCGCGCAGCCCGGGCAGCGCCGGGTAGCCGAGCGAAGCCTTGTCGGCCGGCGCCAGCGTGCCGTCGGCCAGCGTGGGCCAGCGGCTCGGCGGCGGCGCCACGCCCTTCACCACCCACTGCCGGAAGCGCTCGCGGATCGCGTTCACGGTCTCGGTGTGCGGCATCGGGTTGGCCGGCAGCACGCCGATGCCGAAGTTGTTGCCCGGGCAGCCCGGGCCGGACTTGGGCAGCCCGACGCCGGGCAGGCTGGTGTCGAAGCCGCCGGCGCCGCCGCCATGCGTGCTGCTGGCGATGTAGTAGCGGCGCACGTTGTCGGGCAGCGGCAGGTCGGCACGGCCGTCGGTGCCCACCCATTCGGGCGTGAGCTTCAACGCCCAGACCTCGGCCGAGCCGAAGTGCTCGACGATCTTCGGGCAGGTGGCGCTGACGCGGCAGCGGTCCAGGATGCCCGCGGCGCGGCCGCCGCGCACGGCATCGGGCGCGTCCAGCCACCACTGCGGGCCTTCGCTGCCGGCCTGGTACAGCTCCAGCACGCCGTCGGGCTGAGCCCAGCGGAAGTTCAGCGCGATGCGGCGGCCGGCGATGATGGGCCACAGCCCGTCGTGCACCATCGAGCCGTTCTCGCCGCGGTTGAAGCCCAGGTGCAGCCAGCCGCGCAGGAAGTTGCCGCTCTGCGAGATGCCGCGGCCGATGCTGTGCGAGACCAGGCCCGCGATCGGATTGGGCACGCCCGCGTCGTCGGCCTTCGCGGTCTTGAAGAACTGGCCGACGTCGCGCCAGGCCGCAAAGCCGATGCCCAGCACGTAGGGGTCGATCGCGGTGTAGACGACCTGGTACAGGCGCTTCGCGTCGAAGCCGCCCTTCACGCAGACCTGCGTGGGGTCGGGCGTGCCGGGGAAGGGGTTGTCGACGCTGCATCGCGCCCAGGCCCAGTCGGAAGACGGGATCTCGCGCTCGTCGACCACCGTGCCGTCCTGCTTCTCGGCCGCGCGCGAGACCAGGCGCGCCTTCGCCGTGTCCAGGCTCGCGGGCTTGTAGGGCACGGGGTTGGTCTGCACCAGCAGCGGCTGCGAAGCGGGCCCGCCGCGGTTGACGATGCGGCCGAACACCGGGCCCGTGATGCGCTCGCCGCCTGCGCCGCGGGCCACCGGCAGGTGCAGGAACTGCATGCCGGCCACGCTGGCCTTGTCGCGCACCGCGGTGGCGCCGGCGTTGTCGCCCTGCCAGGCGCTGGCCAGCAGCACGTCGCCGGCGGCGCGCTCCTGCGCCGCCATCGGGAAGTTGCGGCCGCGGTTGGGCACGTCGTGCCACATCAGGCCGCTGGCCTGCTTGGCGTCCACCGGCTTCAGGAGCAGGAAGCTGGCGACGTAGCGCACCTTGCCGTCGGGCCCCTTCGCGAGGCCGATGTCCTGGATGATCGCGTTGCCCGCCAGCGTTGGGTCCAGCTCGCCGAAGGCGCGGCCGGCCAGCTGCTCGTAGGCCGGGCCGGGGCCGGCGGGCATCGGCAGCGTCTCGTCGATCACGATGCGCGTCACGCGCGCGCCGGCGGCCAGCGGCAGCAGTGCCGCCAGCAGCGCCAGGCCCAGGCGGGCAGGCTGCATGGGTCGTCTCCTTGTCGTCCTCGTCGTTGTGGGGCGCAGTCTACGGCGGCGTAATGTTCGCGCGCCACGCGCGACTGCCGGAGCATGTCTCCGCACTCGCCTTCGCACCAGATCGTCATCGTCGGCGGCGGCTTCGCCGGCACCACGCTGGCACGCGCGCTCGCGCGCCGCCTGCCCGAACCCTGGCGCGTGCTGCTGGTCAGCGAGGAGAGCTACACCACCTTCAACCCGATGCTGGCCGAAGTGGTCGGCGCCTCGGTGTTCCCCGAGCACGTGGTGGCGCCGATCCGCCAGATGCTGGGCGGCAGCGACCGCACGCGCTTCGTGATGGGCCGCGTCACCGCGGTCGACCGCGCCACGCGGCGGGTCGTCGCCGAGACGCTGGCCGGCGCGCAGACGCTGCGCTACGACCACCTGGTGCTGGCCTTCGGGCAGCGCGCGCACCTGGGCCTGCTGCCCGGGCTGGCCGAACACGCGCTGCCGCTCAAGCTGGTGGGCGACGCACTGCAGATCCGCAACCGCGTGCTGCAGCGGGTGGCGCGCATCGAGCTGGAGCACGATCCCGCGCTGCGCCGCCGGCTCGGCCGCTTCGTCGTCATCGGCGGCGGCTTCTCGGGCGTGGAGGTCGCCGGCGAGCTGGCCGACTTCCTGCGCGGCGCGCGCCGCTGGTACCCGCGCGTCGGCGCCGACGAACTGCAGGTGGTGCTGCTGCACGACGGCGCGCGCCTGCTGCCCGAGCTGCCCGCCTCGCTGGGCGACGCGGCCGCGGCCTCGCTGCGCGCGCGCGGCATCGAGGTGCGGCTGGCCACGCGCGCCGCCGCCGTGCACGCCGAGCGGGTGGACCTGGAAGGCGGCGACACGATCGAGGCCGCCACCGTGGTCTGCACCATCGGCACGCGGCCGAATCCGCTCGTCGAACACCTGCGGCTGCCGCTGGAGCGCGGCCGCCTGCTGGCCGCGCCCGACCTTTCGGTGCCCGGCGCCGACAACGTCTGGGCGCTCGGCGACTGCGCCTGCGTGCCCAATGCCGCCGGCGGCTTCGCGCCGCCGACCGCGCAGTTCGCGGTGGCGCAGGCGCAGCTGCTGGCGCACAACCTGCCCGCGCGCATCGAAGGCCGGCCGACGCGCCCCTTCGCGCACCGCTCGAAAGGCATGATGGCCACCACCGGCCACCTGAAGGGCGTGGCGCAGATCGGCCGCCTGCGCCTGGCCGGCCTGCCGGCCTGGCTGCTGTGGCGCGCCTACTACCTGCTTCGCATGCCCACCCTGGGCCGCAAGCTGCGCCTGTGGGTCGAGTGGACCTGGGCCATGTGCTTCGCGGCCGACATCACCCACCTGCGTTTCACCGGCACGCGCGAAGCCGACGCGCCGCTGCCCGGCACCCGACCATGAGCACCGCCACCGCCCACCGCGTCGCCCTCGTCGTCACCAGCAAGCTCGAAGACGCCGGCCGCTCGGCGATCTACCGCGCGCTCATGTTCGCGCAGGAACTGCGCGACGCCGGCGACGACGCCTGCATCGTCTTCGAAGGCGCCGGCAGCACCGCCGCCGCCGCACTGGCCGCGCCCGACCACCCGATGCACCGCCTCTTCGCCGACGTGCGGCCGCTGGTGCGCGGCACCTGCCGCTACTGCGCGCGCGCCTACGGCGTGCTCGACACGCTGGAGGAAGCCGGCCTGCCGCTGCTGGGCGAAGACCGCGGCCACGCCAGCCTGCGCGCGCTGCTTGCCGAAGGGCGGCAGATCGTCACCTTCTAGGCGTCAACGCGGTCGGCGCCTCACGCGCGGCAGCGCGAAGCGTCTCATGCCGCGACGCCCTTCGGGCCGGCCAGCCAGGGTTCAGGGTCGTCCAGCATCGCCTCGAAGCGTTCGAGCAAGCGCCCCACGTGCAGGCCGTCCATCAGCGCGTGGTGCACTTCCACCGACACCGGCATCCACAGGCGCGCGCCGTCGGCGTCGGCGCGGCCGAACGAGAACTTGGGCACCGCGTCCTCGCGCCCCCAGTTGCGCGCGTGCGAAAAGCTCGTGAAGTGCACCCAGGGCAGCGTGGTGAAGTGCAGCAGCGCCTGTTCGTCCGGCTGCGGCTCGAAGGCGGCGCCGGGCGCGCGTGCGGCGGCCACCGCCGCGGCGGCCTGCGCGGCGAAGGTGGCGAAGTCGGGCTCGTGGCGCAGGGTGGCGAAGCCGAAGCTTTCGTCCTCGCGCAGCACGGTGGTGCTGCCGTCGACGCGGTCGAGCACGCGCACGCGGCCCTGGTCGAGCCGGTAGCGGAAGGGCTCGATCGCGTTCGCCAGCAGCAGCGTGAAGTGGTAGCAGGCCAGCGAAAGCCCGCCCGTCGCCGAACGCCCCAGCGCCGCCTTCAGCCGCGCCACGTCGAGCCGGGTGCAGACGTTGAAATAGGGCTTGTCGAAGGTCCGGTAGAACTCGAAGGCCGCGCGCCGCGGCCAGCGGTCCAGGTCCAGGTAGCGCGGCATCGGGGAATGCTAGGGCATGAAGGCCGCGGGGTCGGCGGCCGCGAGCGCGGCCACGTGGCCGCACACCGCGCCCGGCGTCGTGAACCAGACCTGCCCCGCGTCGCGCAGGCGCGCCAGGTGCTCGAGCGCGTGCCGCAGGTGGCGCAGCCGGTAGGGCTGGCCGACCAGGTAGGGGTGCAGCGCCACGCCCATGACGAGCGGCTGCGCGCGCGCCTGCGCCAGCATCTCGTCGGCCTGGTCGACGATGATCGCGGCGAAGTCCTTCGCGTCCATGCGGCGCGCCACGATCATCGGGATGTCGTTCAGCTCCTGCGGGTAGGGCACGGCCCACAGCGTGCGGCCGCCGCGGCAGCGCATCGGCAGCGGCTGGTCGTCGTGGCACCAGTTGAGCGTGTAGCGCCAGCCGGTTTCGGCCAGCAGGTCGGGCGTGGCGAAGCTCTCGCTGATCCAGGGCGAGAGCCAGCCTTCGGGCGCGGAACCGGTCTCGCGTTCGATGCGTTCGCGGCAGTGCAGCAGCAGCGCGCGCTCGGCCGTCTCGTCGAGCGCGCCCTGGCGCACGCTGTTGGTGTGGCCGTGGCCGACGATCTCGTCGTCGCGTGCCGCGAAGGCCGCCGGCAGCTCGGGCGCGTGGTCGTAGAGCGCGGTGTTGACGATCGCCGCGGCCGGCAGGCCGAGGCGGTCGAACAGCTCCAGGCAGCGCCAGGCGCCGACGCGGTTGCCGTATTCGCGCCAGCTGTGGTTCAGCACGTCCGGTGGCGGCGACTCGGGGCCGAGCGCGGCGCCCAGCCCCTCGCCGAAGGCAAAGTGCTCCAGGTTGAAGCCCAGGTACACCGCCAGCCCGGCGCCGTTCGGCCAGCGGTAGTGCGGCCGGCGCGTGATGGGCCGGTAGCCGAAGCGGCCATGGTCGGGCAAGGGGCCGAAGTCGTCGTCGGGCATCTTCTTTCTCCGGGTCGGCCATGCTACGGTGCGGGCCCCAGCAGCAGGAGCCCCGCGATGAGCAGTACCGTGGCCGGCCGGTTCGAGCAGAGCTTCGTCTACCACATGATCCGCGACTTCTTCCTGCTGCTGCTGGCGGTGGCCGCGGTGGAGCTGGCGATCCGCTACGCGGTGCTGCTCTACGAGTTCCGCACCCGCGAGCCCGAGCGCGTGAACCGCGCCGCCGAGCAGCTGGCCAACGACATCAAGTCGATCATGCTCAACAGCGGCGGGCCGCTGGCGGCGCAGACGGTCTACCCCATCCTCAACCGCAACTACGACGACCTGGGGCTGTCGATCGCGGTCCAGCCGGCCGAGGTGACGGTGGAGTCGATGAAGGCCACCTTCAACATGACGCCGCAGGGCCTGAAGCCCAGCTGGCCCGAAGGCGCGCACCAGCAGGCGCAGGTGTCGCTGAAGGCCGAGCAGTTCTGCCTGGGCTGCCACGTGAAGGCGAAGGTGGGCGAAGTGCTGGGCAGCGTCACCGTGCGCAGCTACCTCGGCCGCAAGGAGGCGGTGTGGTGGCAGGAGGTGCGCGTGACCGCCGGCGCGCTGAGCCTGAAGATCCTGGCCCACACCGTGGTGCTGCTGCTGCTGCTGAAGGTGCGCATGCAGCCGCTGCTGTCGCTGCGCGACACGGTGGCGGCGCTGGCGCGCGGCGTCATGGACCTGAGCCCGCGCGCGCGCGTGAAGACCGAGGACGAGTTCGGCGAGCTGGCGCAGGACCTGAACCACTTCCTCGACCGCATCGAGCTGCTGGTGCACGAGCTGGACCGCATCCTCTCCGAGGTGGTGGCGGTGGGCGCGCGCCTGGGCGGCGTGAGCCGGCGGCTGGAACAGCAGCTCGAATCGCTGCGCGACGGCGCGCTGCAGTCGCTGGCCGACGACGCGCGCCAGGGCCTGGCCGCGCGCGTGGCGGCGGCGCGCGAGACCGGCGCCTTCGAAACCCTGGTGCGCCAGGTCGAGTCCGGCGTGCCGGGCAGCGAGGCGCTGCGCGCGCCGCTGGCGCAGCTGCGCGAGCGCTTCGAGGCCGTCACGCAGGCGCTCGAGGCCGCCGCGCCGCAGGTGCTGGTGACGCAGGCGCAGGGCGAAGGCTTCCAGGCCTTCGCGCAGAGCCTGCGCGAGATGGCGGTGCTGGAAACCCAGATGCAGGCGGTGGCCGAAGGCGGCCAGCGCGTGCTGCAGCGGCTGGCGAAGCGCGCCGGCTGAGGGTCTCAAGCAAATGTGGCTCCGCCACTTTGCTTGAACCCCCGCGGGGGGCGGGCTGGGCGCAGCCCGGCCCTGGGGGTGCTCAGAACGTGATGACCTTGTCGGCCCAGAGCGTGGCCTGCGCCAGCTCGGCCAGCGTGCCGATGCGCGTGCCGGGGATCAACGGCAGCTCGGCCAGGCCGCGCGCCAGCGCGCAGGTCTTGCAGACGATGATGGGCACCTTGCGGCCGGTGAGTTCCTCCACCATCTTCTGCAGCCCGTTGCCGCCGCCGTCCTGCTGGTTGGGCAGCGCCAGCACGGTGGCGTCGGACATCAGGAACACCTTCAGCTCGGGCGTGGCGGGCGCCTCCAGGCCGGCGAGCGAGTTGGCCACCCGCAGCGCGGACAGGCAGCGTTCGCTGCCGTAGGGCGGGGCGTGCACGATCAACAGGACCTTCTGCGTCATGAGGGGCTTTCGTTGCGGGGCTGGTACCAGCGGGGGAAGAACTTCGCCACCTGCGGACCGTCGGACTTCAGCGCGTGGCAGCCGTCGATGCTGAAGGGCTTCTCCGTGGCGCCGCGCGTGAGCGGCTCCCACAGCGCCTGCAGCACCGCGCTGCCCATCACGCCGGCGAGTTCGTTCATGTGCGTGCAGCCGGCGGTGCGGCCGAAGAGGCGGCGGATGGTGTCGCGGTAACCGCGGCCCACGCTCACGCCGACCAGCTTCTCGTAATCGGGCGCGATGGTGCCGCAGGCTTCGCCGTAGGGCCCGGCGTCGGTGGCCGCCTGCACCGCGCGGATGGTGGCGGTGGCGTCCACCGTGAAGCGCAGCGCCATCGAGTGCATGGCCTGGCCGGCCGGCAGCGTGCCGCCGGCGCAGGGCACCGGCTGCGCCCAGGAATCGGTGAGGCGGCCTTCGATGTCCCACAGCCCGTCGGCGCGGGCATAGGCCTGGATCGTGATGCTGCGCTGGTGCGAAGGCTCGCGCGCGCAGTCGGGCGGGGGCAGCGGCATGGGCTCAGCGCTTCGCGAGCTGTTCCGTCGCGGCCTTGCGGTCGGCCGCCACCTTCTGCGCGTGCGGGCGCTGGCCCACGAGCGCGGCGTAGGCCTTCCAGTCGACACCCGCGGCCGCGAGCATGTCTTCGCCCAGCACCAGCCGCGTGGCCATGCCCACCAGGGGCAGGCTCACCCAGGCGGCGCAGTCGGCCTGCGTGAACTGCTCTCCGGCCACGTAGGGCGCGAACTTCGCCAGCCGCTTGAAGGCGGGGATGTTCTTGGCCAGCCGCTTCTTCACCGCGGCCTTCACGTCGTCGCTGACGGTGCCGCCGAAGAAGGCCTGCGCGTAGAGCTCGCGCGCGACCAGCTCCAGGTGCAGGTCGATGAAGATCGAGAGCTCGCGCACCTTGGCCGCGGCGTAGGGGTCGGCAGGCAGCAGCGGCGGGTTCGGATGCACCGCTTCCAGATAGCCCATGATGGCCTCGCTCTCGCACAGCGGGCCCTGCGGCGTGCGCAGGAAAGGCACCTTGCCCAGCGGCGAGGCCGAGAGCACGGCCTCGTCCTTCGAGCCGGTCATGACGAGTTCTTCCTCGAACGGGATGCCCTTTTCCAGCAGGGCCAGCTTGACCTTGTTGTAGTAGTTCGAGACGGCGAAGCCGCAGAGCTTGAGCATGGGGGTCTCCGGGTGAAACAACCTCCAGTGTAGGCAAGCCGGCGACGCGGCTTTCTGCGATGCTGTGCGCATGGCCCTCGTCTACAGCACCGACCACGGACGCACCTGCCCCGGCTGCCGCCAACCCGTGGCCGCCTGCACCTGCAGGACGGCCAGGCCGCCGCCGGCCGGCGACGGCAGCGTGCGCGTCAGCCGCGAGAAGCAGGGCCGCGGCGGCAAGACGGTGACGGTGGTGCGCGGCCTGGCGCTGGACGCGCAGGCCCTGGCCGACACCGGCCGCCAGCTGCGCGCCGCCTGCGGCGCCGGCGGCACCGCGAAGGACGGCGTGCTGCAAGTGCAGGGCGACCATGTCGAGCGCGTGATGGCCTGGCTGGCGCAGGCCGGGTACAAGGTCAAGCGCGCCGGCGGCTGAGAGGAAGCGGGATGCTGAAGCTGCTGGGCCGATCGACTTCGATCAACGTGCGCAAGGTGCTGTGGCTTTGCGCCGAGCTGGGCCTGAAGCCCGAACAGGAAGACTGGGGCACCCCCGAGCGCCCGACGCGCGACGCCTCGTTCCTGGCGCTGAACCCGAACGCGCTGGTGCCGGTGATCGTGGACGGCGGCTTCGTGCTGTGGGAGTCCAACACCATCTGCCGCTACCTGGCGGCACGCGAAGGCCGGCACGACCTGCTGCCCGCCGCGCCGCAGGAGCGCGCGCGCGTGGAGCAGTGGATGGACTGGGGGGCCACCGAGTTCAACAACGCCTGGCGCTACGCCTTCATGGGCCTGGTGCGCCAGAGCCCGCAGCACCAGGACCCGGCCCTGCTGGCCGCCGGCGTGGCGGGGTGGAACCGGCACGTGCTGATGGTCGAACAGCAGCTGCAGCGCACCGGGGCCTACATGGCCGGGGACACCTTCACGCTGGCCGACATCGTGATCGGGCTGTCGGTGCAGCGGTGGTGGTTGGCGCCGGTGGAGCGGCTGGCGCCCAGGCTCGAGGTGCCGGCGGTGGGGGCCTACCGGGAGAAGTTGATGGAGCGGCCGGGGTTCCGGGCGTTCGGGGCGAACGGGCTGCCCTGAGCGGCGTCTCCCGCGTGTTTCACGCGGGGCTCGCTCAGAACGGGGCCGCGCTGGCAGCTTCAGTAGTTCGCCAGCTCGCGGATCTCGATGCTGGCGCCCGGCATCATCAGCACCGGGCAGCTGTGCGAGATCTCGACCGCCCGCGCCAGGCTGGCCGCCTGCACGATGCTGTAGCCGCCCAGCACTTCCTTGGTTTCGACGAAAGGGCCATCGGCGGCCACGCCTTCGGCGCGCACCACCTTGCCGCCGGGCTTGAGCCCGTCGCCCAGGTCGACGATCTCGTCCTGAAACTTCTGCTTCCACGCGCCCCACTGCGCCAGCATCTGCTGCAGTTCGGTGGGCGAAGGCTGGTAGCGGGCCGCGCCGGCGGGTTGGCGGTAGGCGAGCAGGAACTTGGGAGCTGCGGACACGAGGCTTCTCCTGGGATGCGATGGCAACGCGCCACCACACGGTAGACGGGCGCGGGGTGGGGTTTCGGACAGGGACCGACAAGAAAGACTCTCGCGCTGCGCGGCGGGCTCGGTATCGCCCTCTCACACGGCCTGCGCTGCAAGCCGGGCCTGTCTCCGGTTCGCTGCATTCAGCGAACTCAACTCTGTGGAGGCAATCGCTAAACTGGTCGCCCCAGCACTGGAGCAGAACTTGAGCGCAGGCGCCGCCTGGTACGTGAAGGATCGCGACGCCTTCATTCGCGATCCGCTGCAAGCCGTTGTAGGCGAGTTGGCAAGCAGTGCTGCGGCAGAAGGGCTGCATATTGAGCCAGAACAGCACGATGAGTGGCGCTCGAGCGTTGGCGTCCTTCAGCGAGAGCTTCTGGATCGCACCAGCGAGATTGAGCTACTCAAGTCGACTCTGGCGGCTGCGGACCTGGCCGCGTTCCGTCACGTGCTGCTCGAGTTTGACTTCCGGCGGCGCGGCCTTCGGATGGACTGCGTGCTGCTCGGCGACGGGGTAATTGCGGTCGTGGAGTTCAAGCGTTCTAGGCTCGGCGCTGCGGACCGCGAACAGGTCGTCAACTATGCCGTGAACCTCGTCGAGTTCCACGAGGAAACGCGACGCGTCGTAGAGAGAGATTCCGCCATCGTTGCGCCTGTGCTGACGCTCACGACAGGCACAAAAGGCAGTACGTCAGACTTCAAGGGCGGGTTTCTTCGTGATCCATGGGGAGGGGTGCTGGCACGCCCGCTGGAGTGCGACGGCGCCACGCTCAAAGCTGCCCTTCGATTCGTGCTGCAGCAACGTCGGGCGCAGGCGCCCATCGACTGTCACCGCTGGCTATCCGCACGCTTTGCACCCTCTTCTACCATTCTTGACGCAGCAATCTCGCTGTATGGCCAGCACGACGTCAGCGCGATCGCAGCTCACGCCGCGCCAGTGCGACTGATCGATCAGTGCGCGCGCGACGTAGCAGACATCGCTGACCGATCGCGACGCGATGGAGTGAATCGGATCGTCTTTGTGTCGGGTGCGCCAGGCGCCGGCAAAACCCTGGTCGGCCTGAAGCTCGCATTCGACAAACGGCTGCGCAACGACGCAGTCTTCGTGACCGGCAACAGCCCGCTGCTGGAAGTTCTCAGCGCAGCGCTTAAGGGTGCATACAAGCGCCGCAGCAAGAACGTGGTGAGTGCGGTCGTGGCGAGCGGATACGCGCAGGAAGACGCGGCGCTAGTGATTGGCATGTCGACGTTCAAATTGGTGAAGGCACATGCGTTTCTAGGCGAGCGCGGCAAGCATCTCGACAGCGCGGACGGTCGAGTGGTGATTTTCGACGAGGCGCAGCGCACGTATCGCCAGGGACGCGTCGTCTTGCGCAAACCGCTGGCTGCCGATGAGGCACAACTGATTCTTGAGTCCCTACAGCAAACACATCCGCGAGGCGCGGTCGTGGTGGCGCTGATCGGGCACAACCAAGCCATCAACAGCGGCGAGATGGGCATCAAGGCCTGGTTCAAGGCTGCTGAGACGTGCGGTTGGCGATTCGCAATAAGTGACCAAACGCTTGCGCTTAGCGAAGTGGCCTCCAGCGGTCCTTGGGCCGAGCACCCGCTGCGCGAGCGCCTAGACAATGGTCACCTTCCCCACTCGATGCGCTTCTACCGCAACGGAGACCTCGAGCGCTGGGCCGACTATGTTCTCAGCAATCGCGCAGACGCTGCAGCCGAGCTGGCCCGCGAACTCGACGGGCGGGGAGACACGGTTTGGATCGCGCGCAGCCTACAGATAGCCCGGCAATGGGTTCGAGAACATCGAGTGGGTCAGGAGCGAGCAGGGATCATCGCGTCAGGGCAGGCTCGGCGGCTCGCATCGGAGGGATTGTTCGTCGACTTCAAGCCTGACATTGCTGCCTGGATGTTGGGCCCAAACGGGGATGTCAGGTCATCCAACATGCTTGAGACCGTGCAGAACCAATACCAGGTGCAGGGCCTGGAACTGGACTACACGGTGGTCTGCTGGGATGGCGACTTGCGCCGAGGCACCAACGAGTGGAAGGCCTGGAAGCTGTCCGGTTCCAACTGGCAGAAGGACAAGGAACTCGACATTGCCATCAACAGCTATCGGGTGCTGCTTACCCGTGCACGCAAGGGCATGATCGTTTTCATTCCCCGCGGTGACCCTACAGGTGAGGACGAAACACGTCCACCATCCATGTACGACAACATCGCGAACTACCTCATCCGCTGTGGTGGACGCGAATGGCGGTCAGCGGCCAGCGAGTAGTTGGAAGGACAACGGAGAGGATGGCTGTCGACATCTCCCAGGGTCGGGATCACCAATGCGACCGTGGCTTCCCGTGGACCTGCGCGACCACATGATCGGTCAACTCAATGCACCGCTACCTTTGGGACAACATCAAACGTCGATATTCGCCGCCCGCAAGGCATTGCTCTCGATGAAGTCCCGCCGCGGCTCCACCTCGTCCCCCATCAGCATCGTGAACACCCGGTCGGCTTCGATCGCGTCTTCGATCTGCACGCGCAGCAGGCGCCGCACGGTGGGGTCCATGGTGGTCTCCCACAGCTGTTCGGGGTTCATCTCGCCCAGGCCCTTGTAGCGCTGGCGGCCCACGGCGCCTTCGGCCTGGCCCATCAGCCAGGCCATGGCGGCGCGGAAGTCGTCCACCTTCTGTTCCTTGAGCTTCTCGCCTTCGCCGCGGCGCACCACGGCTTCGGGGCCCAGCAGGTCCTTGAAGGTCTGGCCGGCTTCCTTCAGCGCGGCGTAGTCGGCGCCATGCACGAAGTCCTGCGTGATGACGCTGGCCTTCACGTTGCCGTGGTGGCGGCGGCCGATGCGCAGCAGGTGCTTGTCGGTGCGGGCGTCGAACTGCGCTTCCACCGTGGCGTCCTGCAGGGCCGCCTGCAGCGCCAGCGCGCTGGCCTCGGCGGCCGGCGCGCTGTCCAGGTCCAGCGTCAGGCCGTTGGCCAGCGCGCGCAGCGCGTCCAGGTCCATCCAGTTCGAGAGGCGCTCGATCACGTTGTTGGCCAGCAGGTACTTGCGCGCCAGCTCTTCCAGCGTGGGGCCGTTGATCGCGTTCGCGGTGTCGCTGCCGTTCGGCAGCACGGCGGCGCCGTCCAGCGCCACCTTGAGCAGGAAGGCGTCGAGCGCGGGGCCGTCCTTCAGGTATTCCTCGTGCTTGCCGTGCTTCACCTTGTACAGCGGCGGCTGCGCGATGTAGACGTGCCCGCGCTCCACCAGCACCGGCATCTGGCGGTAGAAGAAGGTGAGCAGCAGGGTGCGGATGTGCGCGCCGTCCACGTCGGCGTCGGTCATGATGATGATGCGGTGGTAGCGCAGCTTGTCGACGTTGAAGTCGTCGTTGCCGATGCCGGTGCCCAACGCGGTGATGAGCGTGACGATGGCGTCGCTGGAGAGCAGCTTCTCGTAGCGCGCCTTCTCCACGTTGAGGATCTTGCCGCGCAGCGGCAGGATCGCCTGGAACTTGCGGTCGCGGCCCTGCTTGGCGCTGCCGCCGGCGGAGTCACCCTCGACGATGTAGATCTCGCACAGCGCGGGGTCCTTCTCCTGGCAGTCGGCCAGCTTGCCCGGCAGGCCCATGCCATCCAGCACGCCCTTGCGGCGCGTCATCTCGCGCGCCTTGCGCGCGGCTTCTCGCGCGCGCGCGGCGTCGACGATCTTGCCGCAGATGATCTTGGCGTCGACCGGGTTCTCCAGCAGCCATTCGGCCAGCTTGGTGGCCACCACGTCTTCCACCGGGCCGCGCACTTCGCTGCTGACCAGCTTGTCCTTGGTCTGGCTGCTGAACTTGGGCTCGGGCACCTTCACGCTCAGCACGCAGCAGAGCCCCTCGCGCATGTCGTCGCCGCTGACCTCGACCTTGGCCTTCTTGGCCAGCTCGTTGTCCTCGATGTACTTGTTGATGACGCGCGTCATCGCCGCGCGCAGGCCGGTGAGGTGGGTGCCGCCGTCGCGCTGCGGGATGTTGTTGGTGAAGCAGAGCACGCTCTCGTTGTAGCCGTCGTTCCACTGCATGGCCACTTCGACGCCGATGCTGGTGTTCTGCTCGCTCATCTTGTCGCCGATGGCGTGGAACACGTTCGGGTGCAGGATCTTCTTGCCCTGGTTGATGAACTCGACGAAGCCCTTCACGCCGCCGGCGAAGGCGAAGTTGTCCTCCTTCGCGTTGCGCTCGTCCACGAGGCGGATCTTGACGCCGTTGTTCAGGAACGAGAGCTCGCGCAGGCGCTTGGCCAGCACGTCGTAGTGGAAGTCGATGTGGCTGAAGATCTCGTCGTCGGGCAGGAAGTGCACCTCGGTGCCGCGCGCCTCGGTCGGGCCGGTGATCTTCATCGGGCTGACGTCGAAGCCTTCGCGCTGCTCGATCACGCGGTCCTGCGTGACGCCGCGCTTGAACTCGATGTAGTGCGCCTGGCCTTCGCGCCGCACCGTCAGGCGCAGCCACTTGCTGAGCGCGTTCACGCAGCTCACGCCCACGCCGTGCAGGCCGCCCGACACCTTGTAGCTGTTCTGGTTGAACTTGCCGCCGGCGTGCAGTTCGGTGAGCGCGATCTCGGCCGCGCTGCGCTTGGGCTCGTGCTTGTCGTCCATCTTCACGCCGGTGGGGATGCCGCGGCCG
>CAYVXO010000069.1:0-25595 GCA_964454485.1 uncultured Rubrivivax sp. | reverse complement strand
CCGACCTGCCGTTCCGCCACGCCTGGGTCGGCCTGATCGGCCGCAGCCCGGTGGCGCACGGCCTGATCCGCCGCATCGAGACCACGCGCGCGCTCGCCCTGCCCGGCGTGCGCGCCGTCGTCACCGGCGAGGACTTCACCTCGCCCTACGGCGTGATTCCGATCGCGCAGAACGAATGGCCGCTGGCGCGTGGCAAGGTGCGCTACCGCGGTGAGCCGCTGTTCGCGGTGGCGGCCGACGACGAGGCTGCGGCGCGTGCCGCGCTCGCCGCGGTCGAGGTCGAGATCGATCCCCTGCCCGCGTATTTCGACGCCGCAGCGGCGCGCGCCGAAGGCGCGGTGCTGCTGCACGACGACAAGCCGGGCAACGTCGAGCGTTCGGTCGAGCAGGACTTCGGCGACGTCGAGGCCGGCTTCGCCGCCGCCGACGGGGTGCTGGAGAAGCACTTCGACTGCGCCGAGGTGGCGCACGGCCAGATCGAGCTCAACGCCACCGTCGCGCAATGGGAGCCCGAGCGCGAGCGGCTCACCGTGCATTCGGTGACCCAGGTGCCCTACTACCTGCACCTGACGCTGGCGCAGACGCTGGGGCTGGACGCCTCGCAGATCCGCGTCGTCAAACCCTTCGTCGGCGGCGGCTTCGGCCACCGCGTCGAGCCGCTCAACTTCGAGATGGTGACGGCGGCGCTGGCGCGCGCGGCCGGCGCCGGCGTCAAGCTCGAGACGACGCGCGAGGAGGTCTTCCTCACGCACCGCGCCAGGCCCGCGACCTCGATCCGGCTCAGGCTCGGCCTGAAGCGAAGCGGCGAGATCACCGCCGTCGACGCCGAGGTCGTGCAGCGCGGCGGCGCCTACGCCGGTTACGGCCTCGTCACCATCCTCTACGCCGGCGCGCTGCTGCACGCGCTGTACCGCGTGGGCGCGGTGCGCTACCGCGGGGTCCGCGTCTACACCAACCTGCCGCCCTGCGGTGCGATGCGCGGCCATGGCGCGGTGAACGTGCGCTTCGCGGTCGAGTCGCTGCTCGACGAGATGGCGGCGCGGCTGGGGCTGGACCCGTTCGCCGTGCGGCGCGCCAACTTCGTGGTGCCGCCGTGCCGCACGCTCAACGACCTGCAGGTCAACAGCTACGGCCTGCCGCAATGCCTGGACGCGGTCGAACGCGCCTCGGGCTGGTCGGCCCGGCGCGGCCGGCTCGGCCGCGGGCGCGGGCTGGGCATGGCCTGCTCGCACTACGTGAGCGGCTCGGCCAAGCCGGTTCACTGGAGCGGCGAGCCGCACGCGGTGGTCAGCCTGAAGCTGGACTTCGACGGCGGCATCACGGTGCTCACCGGCGCCTCCGACATCGGCCAGGGCTCGACCACGCTGTTGACGCAGGTGGTGGCCGAAGTGCTGCTGTTGCCGATGGCGCGCATCCGCGTCGTCGCCACCGACAGCGCGCTCACGCCCAAGGACAACGGTTCCTACTCTTCGCGCGTGTCCTTCATGGTGGGCAACGCGGCACTGCGCGCGGCGCAGGCGCTCAGGCGCGTGCTGGTGGAAGCGGCGGCCCGGCGGCTGGAGGTGGCGGCCGACGACATCGACTGGGCGGGCGAGAGCTGCGGCGTGCCCGGCACCGACCGCCGGCTGGACTTCGCGCAGGTGGTGCAGGCCGCGCTCATGGACACCGGCACGCTGAGCGTGAAGGGCGCCTGGTCGACGCCGCCGGAAACGCAGGGCGGCAGGTTCCGCGGCGCCGCGGTCGGGTCCACCGCCGGCTTCAGCTATGCGGCGCAGGTGGTCGAGGTCGAGGTCGACGAGGACACCGGCGCCATTCGCGTCGTCAAGGTCTGGGTCGCGCACGACTGCGGGCGTGCGCTCAACCCGCTGGCGGTGGAAGGCCAGGTGCAGGGCGCCGTCTGGATGGGCATGGGCCAGGCGATGGGCGAGGCCACGCAGTACCACGAAGGGCTGCCGCTCACGGCCAACCTCGTCGACTACCGCATCCCGACCATCGCCGAGTCGCCGACTATCGAGGTGACGCTGGTCGAGAGCCACGATCCGCTCGGCCCCTTCGGCGCCAAGGAAGGCAGCGAAGGCGGGCTGCACGGTTTCCCGCCCGCGCTGGCGAACGCGGTCTGCGACGCGCTGGGCCTGCGCATCGCGCAGTTGCCGATCACGCCCGACCGCGTGCTCGAAGCCTTGCAGGCGCGGCGGCGCGAAGAGCGCCTGCGCGCCGCGAAACGCGCGCTGAAGCAGGAGGCCTGAGCGATGCATGCCCTGCAGGACTTCGAGCTCTGCCGTCCCACCACGCTGGACGACGCCGTCGCCGCGCTGGCCGCAGGCGAGGCCACGCGCCCGGTCGCCGGTGGCACCGACCTGCTGCCCAACCTGCGGCGCGGCCTGCTCGCGCCCGCACGGCTGGTGGACCTGTCGGCGCTGCGCGGCTTCGCCGACGTCGAGGTTCGCGACGACGGCGCGGCCACGCTCGGCGCCGGGCTCACGCTGGCGGCGCTGCCGAACCACGCGGCTCTCGTGCAGCGGTTCCCCGCGCTGGCCGAAGCGGCACGTTCGGTCGCCGGCCCCGGCCACCGCAGCGCCGCCACGCTGGGCGGCAACCTGTGCCAGGACACGCGCTGCGTGTTCTACAACCAGAGCGAATGGTGGCGCGCCGCCAACGGCTGGTGCCTCAAGCGCGGCGGCGACACCTGCCACGTGGCACCGCAGGGTTCGCGCTGCCACGCGGCCTTCTGCAGCGACCTGGCGCCTGTGCTGCTGGCGCTGGGGGCCGAAGCCGAGCTGCAGTCGGTGCGCGGCACGCGCCGCGCCGCGCTGGAAACGCTGTACCGCGACGACGGCGCCGCACACCTCACACTGGACGCCGGCGAACTGCTGGTGCGCCTGCACCTGCCCGCGCCCGCCGGCCGCTGCCGCTACGCGAAGGCGCGCGCGCGCGGCGCGATGGACTTCCCGCTCGCCGCCGTCGCGGTGGCGCTGGCCTGCGAAGACGGCCTGGTCACGCACCTGCGCGTCGGCATCGCCGGCACCAACTCGCACCCGCTGCTGCTGCAAGGCACCGGGGCCTTCTTCGGCAGCGCGCTCGACGAAGCGGCGCTCGCCAAGCTGGGCAGGCAGGTCGCGCAGCAGGTGAGCCCGATGCGCAGCACCACCACGCCGGCGAACCACCGCCGCCAGGTCGCGCACGCGCTCGTGTTGCGGCTGCTGCGCCAGATGGCGGCCGACCCCAAGGGCTGAACGCACCATGTTCCGCATCACCCGCCACGAGTCCTTCTCCGACCTCAACTTCCTGTGGGAGGTGGAAGCGCCCGACGTGGCCCAGGCCGCGCAGCCCGGTCACTTCGTGATGCTGCGGCTGGACGAAGGCGGCGAACGCATCCCGCTCACGGTGGCCGACTTCGACCGCCGGCGCGGCACCGTCACCATCGTCGTGCAGGCGCTGGGCAAGACGACGCGCGAGATGCGCGACCGCTACGCCGAAGGCGACGAGTTCGCCGACTTCGTCGGCCCGCTCGGCCTGCCGCAGCACATCGAACGTGTCGGCCACGTGGTGCTGGTGGGCGGCGGCCTGGGCGTGGCGCCGGTGTTCCCGCAGCTGCGCGCCTTCAAGCAGGCCGGCAACCGCACCACCTGCATCGTCGGCTTCCGCAACGCCGAGCGCATCTTCTGGCGCGACAAGCTGGCCGATTGGAGCGACGAGTTCATTCTCTGCACCGACGACGGCAGCGCCGGCCGCCCCGGCTTCGTCAACGCGGCGCTCGCCGACGTGATCGAGCGCGAGCGCCCCGACCTCGTGGTCGCGATCGGCCCGATGCCGATGATGCAGGCCTGCGCCGAGACCACGCGCCCGCACGGCGTGCGCACGATGGTCTCGCTCAACACCATCATGGTCGACGGCACCGGCATGTGCGGCTCCTGCCGCGTCACGGTGGGCGGGCAGATCAGGTTCGCCTGCGTCGACGGCCCCGACTTCGACGCCCACCTGGTCGACTTCCCCGAACTGCTGGCGCGCCAGAAGCGCTTCAAGGCGCAGGAGGCGAAGGCGAGCGAGGACCAGGCCCATGTCTGCAGCCTGGAGCAGTTGCTGCTGGTGCAGGGCAAGCGCACCTACAAGAAGTACAAGGAAGTCGAGCGCGTGCAGGTGAAGATGCCCGAGCGCGACGCGCACGAGCGCGCCGCCAGCTTCGACGAGGTGAACCTGGGTTACGCCGAGGCCGACGCGCTGCGTGAGGCCGAGCGCTGCATCCAGTGCATCAAGCCCACCTGCATCGAAGGCTGCCCGGTGCGCATCGACATCCCGCGCTTCATCCGCCACCTGATGGTGCGCGACCTGCCCGCGGCGCTGGCGGCGATCCACGAATCGAGCCCGTTCCCCTCGATCTGCGGGCGCGTCTGCCCGCAGGAGAGCCAGTGCGAGGCGCAGTGCGTGCTGATCAAGGCGCGCATGGAGCCGGTGGCCATCGGCCGGCTCGAGCGCTTCGTCGGCGATCACGCACCGGCGCCGCAGCCCTCGCGCGCGGTCGGGCTGGGCTGGGCCGCGCCGGGCCGCGTGGCGATCGTCGGCTCGGGCCCCGGCGGGCTGGCGGCGGCCGCCGATCTCGCCGCCGCCGACTACGACGTCACCGTGTTCGAGGCGCTGCACGTGGTGGGCGGCGTGCTGCGCTACGGCATTCCCTCGTTCCGGCTGCCGCGCGACGTCATCGAGCGCGAGCTGCAGCAGCTGCGCGATGCCGGCGTCAAGTTCCAGACCAACAAGGTCATCGGCAAGACCTTCGGCATCCAGCAGCTGATGGAGCGCATGGGCTTCGACGCGGTATTCATCGCCGCCGGCGCCGGCGCGCCGCTGTTCCTCGGCCTGCCGGGCGAATCGGCCGGGCAGGTGCTTTCGGCCAACGAGTTCCTCACCCGCGTCAACCTGATGGGCGGCGACCGCTTCCCCTACCGCGACACGCCGATCGCGGTCGGCTCGCGCGTGGTCGTCATCGGTGCCGGCAACACCGCGATGGACTGCCTGCGCGTGGCCAAGCGGCTGGGCGCGGCCGAGGTGCGCTGCGTCTACCGCCGCTCGCGCGCCGAAGCACCGGCGCGGGTGGAAGAGCTGCGCCACGCGGGCGAGGAAGGCATCGAGTTCAGCTTCCTGCACGCGCCGGTGGCAGTGCTGCTGGACGAAAACGGCGACGTGAGCGGCCTGCGCGCGCAGCAGATGACGCTGGGCGAGCCCGACGCGCGCGGCCGCCGCCAGCCGGTGCCGCTGGAAGGCGCCTTCGTCGAATGGCCTTGCGACACCGTGATCTACGCGCTCGGCACCAAGGCCAACCCGATCGTCGGCCAGGCCACGCCGGGGCTGGCGCTGGACCGGCGCGGCTACATCGTGGCCGACGAGGCGACCCAGGCCACCAGCCTGCGCGGCGTGTTCGCCGGCGGCGACATCGTCACCGGCGGCGCCACCGTGATCCTGGCGATGGCGGCCGGCCGCCGCGCCGCAAAGGCGATGGGCGAGTGGCTGCGCGGCGATCGCAGCGCGTGGCCGCCGGTCGTGGAGCCCGCGGCGCCGGATGCGCCCGCGGCGCCCGAAGCGGCTTCGGCCTGAAGGAGGTGACCATGCGCTGCCCCAAGTGCCAACGCCCGCTGGACGACGACACCGACGGCCCCTACATCTGCTGCGCGGGTGCGCCTTCGCGCTGGGTCTGCCGCCGCTGTGCGAAGGTGAGCGAAGGCTTCGCCTTCCCCTACGGACGCTGCCCGCACTGCGGCGGCGAACTGGCGCTGCGCGACGACACCGAACGCCCCGAACTGCGCGCCGCCGCGCTGGCCGCCGTGCGCATCGCCTTCGAGATCGAGCTCGGCGGGCGCGCCTTCTACCAGCGCGCCGCCGCGCAGACCGACGACGCGGCGCTGGCCGCCCTCTTCAGCCGCTTCGCGGTGATGGAAGGCGAGCACATGGAGACGCTGGCGCGCCGCTACCACCTGGAACGGCCGGACCCCGCGCCGGAGTTCCGCCTGGAGGTGGCGGCGATCTTCGCCGACGTGGAGCACCGGCCCGAGGACCCGGCGAACCTGTTCAGGATCGCGATCGCGCTCGAGAAGCGCGCCGCCCACTTCTTCAGCGGGCGCGCCGAAGCCGCCGCCGAAGGCAGCGACGAGCGCCGCCTGTACCGCGAGCTGGCGGCCGAGGAACGCGAGCACGCCGAGATCCTGGCCACCGAGTACGCGCGCTGGCGCGAACAGCGGCCCGGGCTGTTCGCGCCCGCCGCGCCGCCGGCGGCGGGCGCGCGGCTGTTCAACGCCGCGCAGTGGCTGCTGGCGGCCGGCGAGCCCGACCACGTGGCGCTGGTCTGCGGCGACGAGCGTCTCAGCTACGCCCAACTGCGCGACCGCGCGGCGCGCGCCGCCGCCGCCTTCGGCACCTGCGGCGTGCGCCCCGGCGACCGCGTCGCCGTCAAGCTGCCCGACGGCATCGACTGGGTCGTGGCCTTCCTGGGCGCGCTGTGGTGCGGCGCGGTCGCGGTGCCGGTGAACCCGCGCGTGCCGGCGCCCGAATGGCGCTACATCCTCGACGAAGCCGGCTTCGCCGTCATCCTGTGCGAAGACCGCGGCCAGACACCCGACCCCTGGGCCGCGCGCTGCTGGCCGCTGGCCGACTGGCGCAGCGCGCTCGCCGCCGCGCGGCCGGCCGAGCCGGTGCGGGTGGACGGCGAGACGCCGGCCTTCTGGTGCCATTCGTCGGGCACCTCGGGCAAGCCGAAGGCGGTGATCCACGGCCACCGCTTCGCGCACAGCGTGGAACGCGTCTCGCGCGAACGCATCGGCATCACCGCCGCCGACCGCCTGTTCGCGAGTTCGCGCCTGTTCTTCGCCTACCCGCAGGCGAACAGCCTGTTCGCCGGCCTGAGGCTGGGCGCCACCGTGGTGCTGGACCCCGCATGGCCCACGCCCGCCGGCGTTGCCGAGACGGTGGCGCGCCAGCGGCCGACGGTGCTGCTCTCGGTGCCTTCCCTGTACCGCAGCCTGCTGCAAGAAGGCCTGGCCGCGCAGGTGGCGCAGGCCGGCGTGCGCTTGTGCGTGTCGGCCGGCGAGGTGCTGCCGGCAAGCCTGCGCGCCGCATGGCGCCAGGCCACCGGGCTGGAGATGGTCGACGGCTACGGCGCTTCTGAAACGCTGGTGCTGGTGCTCACCGCGCGCGAAGGCGACGACGGGCTGATGCCTTCGCCCGGCGTCGACGTGCTGCCGCTCGCGCCCGACGCCGCGCTGGTGGGCGCGCCGACGCGGCTGGCCTTCGCCGTCGAGTCGACCGCGCTCGGCTACCTGGACCGGCCGGCGGCACAGGCGGAAAGCTTCCGCGACGGCCGCTTCTGCCCGGCCGACCTCTTCGTGCGCACCGAAGGCGGCGGCTGGCGTTTCGCCGGGCGCGAGGACTCGCTGGTCAAGATCAAGGGCCGCTGGGTCAACCTGGTCGAGCTGGAAGAGGCGCTCGGCGCCGGCATCGCCGCCCTGCGCGAGGCCGCCGCCGTCTCGGTGCCCGACCGCGACGGCGTCAGCTCGGTGGCGCTGTTCTACGCCGCGCCCGAAGGCCAACGCGCGGCAGTGGAAACGGCGCTGCGGCAACGCGCCGCCGCGCTGCCGCCGCACCAGCGGCCTTCCGTGCTGCTGGCCGTCGACGCGCTGCCGCGCACGTCCACCGGCAAGCTGCTGCGCCGCGAGCTGGCCGAACGCCTGCGCAGCGGCGCCGCGGCGTGAGTTCCCCCGCAACGAAGGAGGTCGGCATGAACGACGCCAAGCTCGCCCTCGTCACCGGCGCGGCCTCGGGCATCGGGCGCGCCACCGCGCGCGCGCTCGCCGAAGGCGGCGCCCACGTGCTGCTGGCCGACATCGACGACCCGCACGCGGCCGAGGTGCTGGCCGAACTGCGCGGCGCCGGCCACCCGGCCGACTTCCTGCACGTGGACCTGACCGACCGCGCTTCGGTCGACGGCTTCGCGGCCCAGGTGCAGCAGGCCTTCGGCACGCCCGACATCCTGGTCAACGCCGCCGGCTGGGGCCGCACGGCGCCGTTCTGGGAAGGCACGCCCGACTTCTGGAACAAGGTCATCGCGCTCAACTTCGTCGGCCCGATGCAGCTCACGAAGGACCTGCTGCCGGCGATGATCGAACGCCGCAGCGGCCACATCGTCAACGTGGCCAGCGACGCCGGCCGCGTGGGCAGCCTGGGCGAGACCGTCTACGCCGGCGCCAAGGGCGGGCTGATCGCGTTCACCAAGTCGCTCGCGCGCGAGGTGGCGCGTTACGGCATCCACGTCAACTGCGTCTGCCCCGGCCCGACCGACACGCCGCTGATGGCCGCGGTGCCCGACAAGGTGAAGGAAGCGCTGACGAAGGCGATCCCGTTCCGCCGCCTGGGCAAGCCCGAAGAGGTGGCCGACGCGATCGTCTTCTTCGCCGGCGAGCATTCGAGCTACGTGACCGGCCAGGTGCTCAGCGTTTCCGGCGGCCTGACCATGGCAGGCTGAAGATGCTGGACTACACGCTGCCCCAGTTCCTGGCGCACGCCATCGCCCTCGAGCGCGAGGCGGCCGAGCGCTACCTGGAGCTGGCCGACATGATGGAAGCGCACCGCAACGACGCCGTGTCGCGGCTGTTTCGCGACATGGTGCACTACTCGCGGCTGCACCACGATTCGATCGTGGCGCGCGCCGCCGGCACGCCGCTGCCTTCGCTGCGCCTGTGGGAATTCCACTGGAGCCACCCGCCCGAGCAGGGCGGCGAGGAAGCCTTCGACCCCGCGCTCGCGCCGCACGCCGCGCTGCAGTACGCGCGCGAGAACGAGCTGCGCGCGCTGGCCTGGTACACCGACGCCGGCCAGAACACCCACGACCCCGAGGTGCGCCACCTGGCGGCCGAGTTCGCGGCCGAGGAGGCCGAGCATGTCGACGCGCTCGACGACTGGCTGGCGCGCACGCCGCCTTAGCGCGATGCGGTCACTCGCACTGGCGGCGGATGTCCTCCGGCACCGGGATCGCGCGGATCTTGCGCCGGTCTTCCTTGTCGCGCACGACGAAGATGCGCGTCTCGGTGCTTTCGCAGATGAGGTCGTCGCCGCGCGTGACCACGTGCTTCTGCAGGAAGACCTTGGGACGCCACTCGACGATGTTCGTCGTGATGGTCAGCTTCTCGCCGTAGGTGGCGCTCTTGACGAAGCGCGCGTGGTGCTCCAGCAGCGGCGTGCCGATGATGCCGGTGGTCAGTTCCAGCTCGTGCCAGGGCGGCACGCCGCAGCTCATGAAGAAGTGCAGCGAGGCGGCGTCCATCCAGCGGTGGTAGCGCGGGAAGAACACGATGCCTGCGGGGTCGCAGTCGCCGAAGCGGATCTCGACACCCATCGTCGTGGTCTTGCTCATTGCGTGACATTCTAGGTTTGATGAAGCAATGGCCTGAAGGCGAGGTCTGGCACATCGACGTGCGCGGGCTGCCGCCGCCCGAACCCTTCGTCGCCATCGTGCGGCTGATCGAAGGCGAGGCGCGCCACGCGCCGGAGGTGATCGTCCACCACGAGCGCGATCCGGTGTTCCTGTATCCGGAACTGGCCGAACGCGGCTGGGCCGCGCAACGCATCGAAGGCGAGCCGGGCGAGTTCCGGCTGCGGCTCTGGCGCACGAGCTGAGATGGCTCTCGCAGGTGCCTTCATCGGCGGAGCGAAAGGACGCCTGCTGCCGGCTTCGGTGCCGTTCCGCTTCTTCGGCGCCGCGGTGGTCTTCCACCTGCTGGCCTGGCTGGCGCTGGCCGCGGGCGCGGCGCAGTTCCCCGGCTTCGCAGGCGGCCCGGGCTGGCCGCTGGCGGCGCTGCACATGGTGACGCTGGGCGTGCTCGCGATGACGGCGATGGGCGCCGGCGCGCAGCTGCTGCCGGTGGCGACGCGGCAGCCGGCACCGGGCGGACGCGCGCTCGTCGCGCTGTGGTGGCTCTACGTGCCTTCGGTGGCCGCGGTGGCGCTCGGCATGGGCTGGCCGCGGCCGGCCTGGCTGATGGCGGGTGCGGTCGGCGCCGCGCTGGCGCTCGCCGGCTGGGGGGTGCTGATCGCGCGCCACCTGGTCGGCGCGCGCGGCATGCCGGGCGTGGTGCTGCACGGCTGGGGGTCGCTCGCCGCGCTGGCGGCGGCGCTGGCTGGCGCGTTGGTGGTGGTCGCGGCCTGGAACGGCTTCGAGGTGCCGGCGCCCGAAGCCTGGCTGGCACTGCACCGCCTGCTCGCGCCCTTCGGCTTCATGGGCCTGCTGGCGCTGGGGCTGGCCTACATCCTGGTGCCGATGTTCGCGCTCGCGCACGGCCCGGCCGAACGCCGACAGCTGGCCGCCGGCGGCGCCGCGCTGGCCGCGCTGGCGCTCGCCTCGGCGGCCGCGTTCGGCGTCGCGCCGGCCGTGCTGCGGCTGGCCGCCTGGGCCTGCGGCGTGGCCGCGGTCGCACTGCATCTGCGGCTGATGGCCAGCGCGCTGCGCACCGGCATGCGGCGCGAGCTGGGCCGATCGTTCGTGCTCGTGAAGGCCGGCTGGGGCGCTCTGGTGCTGGCGCTGCTGCTGGCCTTGCCGCTCGCGGCAGGGAGCACGGCACCGATCCTGGCCCCGCTCTTCGGGCTGGTGGTGGTGGGCGGCTGGCTGCTGAGCTTCCTGCTGGGCATGCTAGAGCGCATCGTGCCTTTCCTGGCCGCCATGCACGGCAGCGGCGGCCGCCGCGGGCTCACGCCTTCGGCGCTGACGCACGAAGGCGCCCTGCGCTGGCACCTGGGCTGCCACTTCGGCGCGCTGGCGCTGCTGGCGCTCTCGCTGGCCACCGGCTCGGCAGCGCTCGCGCTCGCCGGCGCCGTGGTGGGCGCGGTCGGCGCGGTCGCCTTCGGCGCCTTCTTCGTGGTGCTGCTCCGGCGCCTGCGCGCGGCCGCGGCTTGAGCCACCTCAAAGCCCCACCGGTTTCGACGGCTATTCTGGTATCCTCATACCAGAATTGCCCACCATGAGCCAGGTCAGCCGCATGCTCGACGACGAACACCGCCAGCACCTGGCCCTGCTCGGCCAGCTGGAGGCCGCGCTCGCGCGCCGCGGCGACCCCACGCTGCCCGGCCTGATGCAGCGTTTCGGCGAGGCGATGGCACGTGACGTGGAACGCCACTTCGCCTTCGAGGAGGAGTCGCTCTTTCCGCGCCTGGCCGACGCCGGCGACGAAGGCATCGCGCTCCTGCTCGGCGAGGAACACGCCGCGCTGCGCGAGGTGGCGGCCGACCTGCGCGCACCGGTGCAGGCCGCCGCCGAAGGCCGGCTGACCGAAGCCGACTGGCCGCAGCTCAAGCGCGACACGCTCGAATGGGTCGAACGCCAGGTGGCGCACATCCAGAAGGAGACGATGGCGCTGCTGCCGCTGCTGGACGACCTGCTCGACGACGACGCCGACCGCGAGCTGGCGTTCGCCTACGCCGCGCTCTGAACGCGAAGGGAGAACCGCCATGACCGTGGCCGCTGCCGACACCGGATCGATCCGCGCGCTGGCGCGCGAAGACCTGGGCGCCGTCGTCGCCATCGACGCCGCGCTCGAAGGCCGGCCGCGCGGCGCCTACGTGGAGCGCCGCCTGGCCGCGGCGCTGCGCGAGCCCGCGCTGCACGCGCAGTTCGCGGCCTGCGACGGCGGCGGGCGCGTCGTCGGCCACATCCTGGCGCGTGTGCTCGAAGGCGAGTTCGGCCGCAGCGAGCCGGTGCTGCGGCTGGAGATGGTGGGCCTGGCGCCGGAAGCACGCGGCCACGGCACCGGCCAGCGCCTGTTCGACGCCCTCGCGGCCTGGGCCGCGCGCCACGGCATCGGCGAGCTGCGCACCACCGCGAGCTGGCGCGACGCGTCGCTGCTGCACTGGCTGGACGGCATGCGCTTCCAGCTGGCGCCGGCCGTGATCGTCGACTGCGCGGTGGAAGACGGCCCGCAGCCCGAGGAGACCGAAGCCGACGTCGCCTTGCCGGCCCCCGGCGAGCTGGACTTTGGCAGCCCCGAAGGCAACGACTTCGAACGCCGCGGCCGCGGCGGCGCCGAGGTGCGCACGATGAACGCGGCCGACCTGCGCGAGATCGTGCGCATCGACCGCAGCATCACCGGCCGCGACCGCAGCCGCTACATCGAAGGCCGGCTGAAGGAGGCGCTGGACGACGCCGCGATCCGCGTCTCGCTCACGGCACGGCTGGACGGTGCCATCGTCGGCTACCTGATGGCGCGCTCCGACCTCGGCGACTTCGGCCGCACCGCGCCGGTGGCGGTGATCGACACGCTGGGCGTGGACAGCGGCTACTTGCGCCGCGGCGTCGGCCGCGCGATGCTGGCGCAGCTGTTCGCCCACCTGGGCGCGCTGCAGGTGGAGCGCGTGGAGACCGTGCTGCCGCTGTCGGACCTGGCGATGCTGGGTTTCTTCGCCGACGCCGGTTTCGCGCCCGCGCAGCGCCTGCCCTTCGTGCGCCGGCTACGATAGCTGCCATGGACTTCGACGAAGAGGCGGTGCGCCAGGCGCTGCGCACGGTGGACGACCCCGAGGCGGGCATGAACATCGTCGACCTGGGACTGGTCTACGCGGTCGCCGTCGAACCCGGCAAGGTGCGCGTCGAGATGACGATGACCAGCGCCGCCTGCCCGATGAGCGAGATGATGGTCGACGCCGCGCACGACGCGGTCGCCGCGGCGGCGCCGCCGGGCACGGATGTCGAGGTCACGCTCGTCTGGGACCCGCCGTGGACGCCCGAGAAGATGAGCGGCGTCGCGCGCGACTTCTTCGGCTGGGGCCAGTGAGGTGGCGGCCGCCGTGCCGCCCCTCGCCCGCCTGCCCCTGCTGCTGCTGGGCGCGCTGGCGCTGGTGACCGGCGTCGGTGTCGGCCTGCTGCGCTTCGGCTGGCCGATGCCGGCGCCGCTGGTGCCGGCCGCGGGCCTGCACGGCGCGTTGATGGTCTGCGGCTTCTTCGGCACCGTGATCTCGCTCGAACGCGCGGTCGCGCTCGAAAGGCTCTGGGCCTACGCGGCGCCGCTCGCCGCCGGGCTGGGCACGCTGGCGGCGCTGGGCGGGCCGGGAGATCCCGGCGTGGCCGCCCTGCTCTACGCGGCCGCGGGCGCGGTGCTGCTGGCGGCTTCGGTGGTCGTCGTGCGCAAGCAGCCGGCGCTCTTCACCTTCACGCTCGCGCTGGGGGCCGCGGCCTGGCCCGCGGGCACGCTGCTGTGGGCGGCAGGGTGGCCCTTCGAGGTGGTGGTGCCCTGGTGGCTCGCGTTCCTGGTGCTCACGATCGCCGGCGAGCGGCTCGAGCTCTCGCGCTTCGTGCCCAAGCCGCCGGTGGCGCAACGGCGCTTCCGCGGCCTGCTGGTGGTGATGGGCCTGGGGCTGGCCGGCAGCGCCTGGCCACTGGGCCGCATGCTTTTCGGCGCCGCGCTGCTGGCGCTGGCGTGGTGGCTGCTGCAACACGACTTGGCGCGCCGCACCGTGAAGACGAAGGGGCTCACGCGCTACATCGCGGTCTGCCTGCTCGCCGGCTACGCCTGGCTGGCGCTGGCCGGCGCGATCGTGCTGGTGGCCGGCGGCCTGCAGCCCGGCACGCCGGCCTGGGACGCGGCGCTGCACGCGGTGGCGCTGGGCTTCGTGTTCTCGATGGTCTTCGGCCACGCGCCCATCGTGCTGCCTTCGGTGATGCGCGTGAACCTGCCCTACCACCCGGCCTTCTACGGGCCGCTGGCGGCGCTGCACGGGGCGCTCGCGCTGCGCATGGCGGGCGACGCCACGGGCCACAACGGCCTGCTGCGCTGGAGCGCGCTGCTCTCGGCGCTGGCGCTCGCGGCCTTCGTCGCCGGCACGCTGGCCGCGGTGCGACGCGGCCGCCGCGCCCGCTAGCCGCAGCCTGCGGGCCGCTGCCGAGCGCCTTCACCGGCGCCAACGCTGCGCCGGGCAGTGCCCACAGGGCCACCCCGGTTCAGTGGCCGCCGGCCGCGACGTGCAGATCCGGCGCCGCCACGGCCGCGAAAGCGGCCACCTCGCCCACCACCACCACCGCCGGGCTCGCCAGGCCCGCGGCCAGGGCCAGCAGCGTGGCCAGCGTGCCGACCACGTGGCGCTGGCGCGGCGTGTGCGCGGCGCTCACCAGCGCGGCCGGGGTATCGGCGGGCAGCCGGCCTTCGACCAGCGCCTGCACGATGTGCGCGAGCCGCGCCACGCCCATGTAGACGACGAGCGTGAGGCCGCTCCTGGCCAGCGCGGCCCAGTCGGGTTCGCGCCCGCCGGGTTGCGCGTGGCCGGTGACCAGCACCACGCCTTGCGCGTGGCGGCGGTCGGTCACCGGGATGCCCACTGCCGCCGGCGCGGCGATGCCGGCGGTGAGGCCACCGATCACCTCCACCTCGATGCCCGCGGCGCGCAGCGCGTCGGCTTCCTCGCCACCGCGGCCGAAGACGAAAGGGTCGCCGCCCTTCACGCGCACCACGCGCTCGCCGCGCAGCGCTTCGGCCACCATCAGCCTTTCGATGAAGTCCTGCGGCGTCGACCGGCAGCCGCCGCGTTTGCCGACATGGATGACCCGCGCGCGAGGCGGCAGCCAGCGCAGCACGCCAGGGTCGACGAGGTCGTCGACCAGCGCCACAGTGGCGCGGCGCAGCGCCTTCACGGCCTTGATGGTGAGCAGCTCGGGGTCGCCGGGGCCGGCACCGACGAGCGTGACGACGGGTCTCATGCCGACACCGCCTCCGCCGCCGGGTGCTCGCGCAGCAGCCGCGCCAGCGTGGGCAGGCAGCTGCCGCATTGCGTGCCGCAGCGCAGGCGCTGCTGCAACTGCGCGAGGCGCTCGCCCTCGCCGCCGCGGCAGACCGGCAGCGCGGCCACGATCTGCGCCTCGTTCACGTCGAGGCAGTTGCAGACCTGCGGGCTGCGCGGCGGCAGCGCGGCCGGCGGGTCCGCGCGCGCGGCCAGCAGCTGGCGGCCCGGCACCGCGCAGGGTTCGCCCTGCTGCAGCAAAGCGAGCAGCCAGCCGCGCGCCGCGGTGTCGCCCATGAGTGCGAAGGCCTCCAGCCGGCCGTCGGCCGACCGGCGCAGCGTGCGGCGCTGGCCCGTGCGCGTGTCGGCATAACGCAGGCAGTGGGAGGCATCGAGTCCCAGCAGGGCTTCCAGCGCGGCCAGCGTGGCGGCCGGCGGCGCCACCGGCGCAGCGGCCTGCAGCCAGACGCCGCCGCCGCCTTCGGGTTCGCGGCCGAAGGGCAGCGCGCTGCACCAGGGCAGGCCGGCCAGCAGCGACTGCAGTTCGGCGCGCAGCGCGAGCGCACGCTCCGGCGCCACGCGCGCGGCCGCGGCCAGGCGCCAGGGCAGGTCGGCGCGCTCCAGGCGCACCGCGGCGTGTTTCAGCTCGGGCTGGCGGCTCTGCGGGCAGCGCGCCGGCGTGGTGAGTTCGTTGACGCCGCCGCCGCCCATCCATTCCGGGCCCCAGTGCATGGCGACGAAGGCCTGCGCCGGCGCCGTGCGAGCGCTCGCGTGCACCGGCAGCACCACGCTGCCGCGGCGCGACTGCACGCGCACCAGGTCGCCTTCGGCCCAGTGGCGGCGCGCCAGCTCCTGCGGGTGCAGTTCGAGCGCCGGGCCGCCGCCCTGCGCGAACAACCGGCCGAGCGTGCCGGTGCGGCTGCCGCCGTGCCACTGGTCGCGCAGCCGGCCGGTGGTGAGCGCGACCGGGAAGCGCGCGTCGCGCGGCTCGGCCACCGGCCGCCAGGCCGGCGCGACGAAACGTGCGCGGCCATCGGGCGTGGCGAAGCGGTGGTCGGCGTACAGGCGCCGGCAGCCCTGCGGGTCAGCGTCGGTGCAGGGCCAGGGCGTGGGGCGCTTCTCGAGCGTGGACCACGAAAGGCCGGTGATGTCGAGGTCGCGCCCGCGCGTGGTCTCGCGGTGTTCGTTCCAGACTTGCTCGGCCGACTCGTAGGGGAACAGCGTGCCGCCGTCGATGCGCGGGCGCCCCAGCCGGTCTTCGAGCCGGCGCGCCGCGTCGACCGCGATGCGCCAGTCCTCGCGCGCCTGCCCCGGCGCCGGCACCGCGCGCCGCACGCGGCTGATGACGCGTTCGCTGTTCGTCACCGTGCCTTCCTTCTCGGCCCAGGTGGCCGCCGGCAGCAGCAGGTCGGCGGCGGCCGCGGTGGCGGTGGTGGCGCAGGCGTCCTGCACGACGACGAACTCGGCGCGTTCGAAGGCGCGCCGCACCATGGCCTGGTCGGGCAGCGAATGCAGCGGATTGGTGCAGACGATCCACAGCGCCTTCACCTGCCCTTCGGCCGCGGCCTCGAAGAGGTCCACCGCCGAAAGCCCCGGCTGCGAAGGCACCGAGGGCACGCCCCACAGGCGCGCCACCTCGGCGCGGTGCTCGGGGTTGGCCAGGTCGCGGTGCGCGCTCAGCAGGTTGGCGAGCCCGCCCACCTCGCGCCCGCCCATCGCGTTGGGCTGGCCGGTGAGCGACAGCGGCCCGGCACCCGGGCGGCCGATCTGGCCGGTGGCCAGGTGCAGGTTGATCAAGGTGCTGTTCTTGTCGGTGCCGGCCGCGCTCTGGTTCAGGCCCTGGCAGTACAGCGACAGCGTCGGCCCGTGGCCGGCGAACCAGCGCGCGGCCTGCACGATGTCGGCTTCGGCCAGCCCGCACACACGCGCCGCGTGCGCCGGCGTGGCTTCGCGCACGCGTTCGCGCAAGCTCTCGAAGCCCGTGGTGTGCCGCGCCACGAAGGCCTGGTCGACCAGGCCTTCCCACAGCATCACGTGCAGCATCGCGTGGTGCAGCAGCACGTCGGTGCCGGGCTGCAGCGCCAGGTGCAGGTCGGCCATCCCGGCCGTTTCGGTGCGGCGCGGGTCGACGACGACGAGCTTCTGCTGCGGATTCGCGCGCCGCGCGTCTTCGAGCCGGCGCGCCAGGATCGGGTGCGCCCAGGCCAGGTGGCTGCCGGTGACGAAGACCGTGGAAGCGAGCGCGATGTCGTCGTAGCAGGCCGGCGGCGCGTCGGCGCCCAGGCTCTGCTTGTAGCCGGCGACGGCGCTGCTCATGCACAGGCGCGAGTTGGTGTCGACGTTGTTGGTGCCCAGCAAGCCCTTGGCGAGCTTGTTGAAGACGTAGTAGTCCTCGGTGAGCAGCTGGCCCGACAGGTACAGGCCGACGGCGTCCGGCCCGTCGCGCCGCACGACGGCGGCGAAGCGGTCGGCCAGCTCGTCCAGCGCCGCGTCCCAGGCCACCGGCTGCAGCGGCGCGCCGCGGGCCGCGCGCCGCAGCGGCACGGTGGCGCGCACCTGCGCCTGCACATGCGGCGCCGCCGTCAGGTGCAGCGTGCTGCCCTTGGTGCACAGGCGGCCGCGGTTCGCCGGGTGGTCCGGGTCGCCGCGCACGACGGTGACGCGCGTGCCGTCGTGCTCGACGACGACACCGCAGCCCGTGCCGCAGTACGGGCAGGTGCTGCGGACTTCAGGCATGGGCCGCGGCGCGAAGGCACGGCCCGGCCTGCGGCGGCGCGAGGTCCAGCGCGAGCGTGGCCAGCTCGTCGGCGCGCAGGAAGACTTCGCCCGCCTCCACCTTGCAGGCGAAGACCGGCGTCGCGCCTTCGTCGGGCGCGCGCGCGCGGCCGTCGGCGAAGGCGATGGTCCAGTTGTGCAGCGGGCAGGCCACCGCCTCGCCGAACACGATGCCCTGCGACAGCGGGCCGCCCTTGTGCGGGCAGCGGTCCAGCAGCGCGTGCACGCTGCCGGCGGCGGTGCGGAACAGCGCCACCGGCATGCCACGCTCGCGCTGCACGCGGCGCGCGCCCTGCGCCGGGATCTCGTCGACGCGGCAGATGCGGACCCACGCGCTCATGCGATCTCCTTCACCGGCGCGACCGCCTCGAACTGGCGTGCGTCCACGCGCGCGGCGTCGAACTGGAACCAGGGGTCGGGCTCGCCGTCGAGCGCGAACTGCAGCTGCTCCCACAGCGCGCGCCGGCCGGCGGCGTCTTCGACGATGCGCTGCTTCACGTGGTCCAGCCCCACGCGGGCCAGCCAGTGCACGGTGCGTTCCAGGTACCAGCCTTCGAGCCGGTACAGCTGCAGGAAGGCGCCGGCGTGCTCCAGCACCTCCTCGGCCGTCTTCAGCTTGACGAGGAACTGCGCCACCTCGGTCTTGATGCCGCCGTTGCCGCCGACGTAGATCTCCCAGCCGCTGTCGACGCCGATCACGCCCACGTCCTTGATGCCGGCCTCGGCGCAGTTGCGCGGGCAGCCGCTCACCGCCAGCTTGACCTTGTGCGGCGCGTACATGCGCCATAGCGCGCGCTCCAGGTCCTGGCCCATGCGCGTGCTGTCCTGGGTGCCGAAGCGGCACCACTCGCTGCCGACGCAGGTCTTCACGGTGCGCAGCGCCTTCGCGTAGGCGTGGCCGCTGGGCATGCCCAAATCGCGCCAGACTGCGGGCAGGTCGTCCTTCTGCACGCCCAGCAGGTCGATGCGCTGGCCGCCGGTGACCTTGACGGTGGGGATGCGGTACTTGTCCACCACGTCGGCGATGCGGCGCAGCTCGGCGGCCGTGGTCTCGCCGCCCCACATGCGCGGCACCACGCTGTAGGTGCCGTCCTTCTGGATGTTGGCGTGGCTGCGCTCGTTGATGGCGCGGCTTTGCGGGTCGTCCAGCGCCTCTTTCGGCCAGGTGCTGGTGAGGTAGTAGTTGATGGCCGGGCGGCATTTGGGGCAGCCGTCGGGCGTCTTCCATTCCATGAAGGCAAAGACCTCCTCCTTGCTGATCAGGTGGTGGGTGCGGATGGCGTCGCGCACCGCCTGGTGGCCGTGGTCGGTGCAGGCGCACACCGGCTGGGCGGTGCTGGCCGCCGCGTAGGCGCCGCCCACGGTGGCCATCAGAATCTGCTCCACGAGGCCGGTGCAGGAGCCGCAGCTGGCGCTGGCCTTGGTGTGCTTGCGCACATCGTCGATGGTGAACAGGCCTTTTTCCTTGATGGCCTTGCAGATCGTGCCCTTGGTCACGCCGTTGCAGCCGCAGACCTCGAAGCTGTCGGGCAGGCTCTCGGCCTTGTTCTGGCCGGCGTGGCCGCCTTCGCCGATGTTGCTTTCGCCAAACATCAGCTTGTCGCGCAGCTCGGCCACGCTGCGGCCCTCGCGCAGCAGCTTGAAGTACCAGCTGCCGTCCACCGTGTTGCCGTACAGGCAGGCGCCGACCAGCTTGTCGTCTTTCAGCACCAGCTTCTTGTACTGGCCGCTGCCGGGGTCGCTGAGCAGGATTTCCTCGGTGCCCGCGCCGCCCATGAAGTCGCCGGCGGAGAACAGGTCTATGCCCGTCACCTTGAGCTTGGTCGAGGTCTGCGAGCCCAGGTAGCGGCCAATGCCGAACTCGGCCAGGTGGTTGGCCAATACCTTGCCCTGCTCGAACAAGGGCGCCACCAGCCCGTAGGCCACGCCCCGGTGCGCCGCGCATTCGCCCACGGCGTAGATGCGCGCGTCGGTGGTGGTCTGCATCGTGTCGTTCACCACAATGCCGCGGTGGACGTGCAGGCGCATGGATTCGGCCAGCTGCGTGTTGGGGCGGATGCCCACGGCCATCACTACCAGGTCGGCGGGGACTTCGCTGCCGTCCTTGAAGCGCACGGAACGCACTCTGCCGTCTTCATTGCCGAGCAGCTCCTGCGTCTGCGCCGACATCAGGAATTTCATGCCGCGCTCCTGCAGTGCCTTCTGCAGCATCTGTCCGGCCACGGGGTCCAGCTGGCGCTCCATCAGCCATTCGGCGGCATGTACCACGCTCACCTGCATCCCGCGCTTCATCAGGCCGTTGGCCGCCTCCAGGCCCAACAGGCCGCCGCCGATGACCACGGCGTGCCGGTACCTGGCGGCGGCGGCGATCATCGCCTGGGTGTCGGCAATGTCGCGGTAGGCGAGCACGCCTGCCAGGTCCTTGCCGGGCAGGGGCAGCATGAACGGATTGGAGCCCGTGGCCAGGATCAGCCGATCGTAGGGCACGGCCATCGTCTCGCCCGCCGCATTGCTGGCATGCACCAGGCGGCGCGCGCGGTCTACCTGCGTCACGGTGCAGCCCGCGTGCAGCGTGATGCCGTGCTCCTGGTACCAGGACCAGTCGTTCAGGATGATCTGTTCGAGCTGCTGCTCGCCCGCCAGCACCGGCGAGAGCAGGATGCGGTTGTAGTTGGGGTGCGGCTCGGCGCCGAAGACGGTGATCTCGTGCAGGCCGGGGGCGATCTTCAGCAGCTCCTCGACCGTGCGCATGCCGGCCATGCCGTTGCCCACCACCACCAGGCGCTGGCGCACCAGGCCGCGCAGGTCGTCCTTCATGCGGCCTCCTGCTCGACGTGCGCCTGCTTGCGGTACAGGAACTCCAGCACCGCCTCGCGCGCGCCCAGGTAGCCGGCGTCGTGCGCCAGCGCGAGCCGGTGGCGCGGCGCCTCGCGCAGCGGCGGCAGCGGCACCTTGAGCACCTCGCCGATGGTGGCCGCGGGGCCGTTGGTCATCATCACGATGCGGTCGGCCAGCAGCACCGCCTCGTCGACGTCGTGCGTCACCATCATCACGGTGGCGCCGGCCTGGGCGACGATCTTCATGAGCTCGTCCTGCAGCTTCGCGCGCGTGAGCGCGTCCAGCGCGCCGAAGGGCTCGTCCATCAGCAGCATCTTGGGTTGCATGGCGAGCGCACGCGCGATCCCCACGCGCTGCTTCATGCCGCCGCTGATCTCGTGCGGGTGCTTGTCCTTCGCGTGCGCCAGCCCCACCAGCTCCAGCGCGGCGAGCGCGCGCGCCTTCAGCTGCGCCTTGCCCTCCTTGCCGCCGAAGACACGCTCCACCGCGAGCAGCACGTTGTCCTGGCAGCTCAGCCAGGGCAGCAGCGAATGGTTCTGGAACACCACGCCGCGGTCGGGGCCCGGGCCCTTCAGCTCGCGGTCGTCGAGCAACAGCACGCCTTCGGTGGGCGTGGTGAGGCCCGCCACCAGGTTCAAGAGCGTGCTCTTGCCACAGCCGCTGTGGCCGATGAGGGCGACGAACTCGCCGCGCTGCACGCTGAGGTTGATGTCGCGCAGCGCGCAGAACGGGCCGCGCCGGGTGGCGAAGGTCATGCCCACGCCGCTGATGCCGAGCATCGGTTTCATGGTCGGGCTCCCGGTCAGGTGTATTCGAAGCGGCGCGCCGCGGCCATCAGCACCCATTCGAGCAGCAGGCCGACGAAGCCGATGACGAAGATGGCGATCAGGATGTGGGACACGTTGAGGTTGTTCCACTCGTCCCAGACCCAGAAGCCGATGCCGACGCCGCCCGTGAGCATCTCGGCGGCCACGATCACCAGCCAGGCGGTGCCCACGCTCAGCCGCACGCCGGTCAGCAGGTAGGGCATCACCGCCGGCAGCAGGATGCGGGTGGCGATGCGCCACTCGCTGAGGTTGAGCACGCGCGCCACGTTCAGGTAATCCTGCGGCACCTTCTGCACGCCGACCGCGGTGTTGATCACCATCGGCCAGATGCTGCAGATGAAGATGGTCCAGATCGCCGCGGGGTTGGCCGCCTTGAACACCAGCAGTCCGATGGGCAGCCAGGCCAGCGGCGAGACCGGCTTCAGGAGGCTGATGAGCGGGCTCACCATCCGGTTGACGAGCGCGAAGCGGCCGATCACGAAGCCAAGCGGGATGCCGACCAGCGCCGCCATGCCGAAGCCCAGCCCCACGCGCTGCAGCGAGTTCAGCACGTTCCAGCCGATGCCCTGGTCGTTGGGGCCGTTGCGGTAGAACGGGTCGGCGAAGAGCTTCCAGGCGGCGTCGAAGGTGGCCTTCGGCGTGGGGAAGCCGCCGCCCTTCTGCGTGAGCAGCGCCCACAGGCCGACGAGCAGGGCCAGGCCGGCGATGGGCGGCAGCACCTTCGCGGCGAGGCCGCGCCAGTCGAAGGGTTCGCGCGCTTTGGCGGGCGCGGGGGCGGGTGCCGGCGCGGGCTTCGCGGCCGCTGGCGCGGGCCGGCGCTCGGTGCGCGTTTCGGTGCGCGATTCGGCCGCCGGAGCGGCGTCGCGCGGCGAGTGGAACACGGCGGAGACCATCGTGCGCCTCCTCTCAGGCCAGCGCGCTGGCGCGCACCTTGAAGCCGTCGGCGTACTTCGCCGGGTTGCTGCCGTCCCAGACCACGCCGTCGATGAGCTTGCTGCTGCGCAGGTCGCTCCTGGGCACGCTCACCTTCAGCTGCGCGGCGGCCTGCTTGTAGAGCTCGGTCTGGTTGATCTCCCTGGCGACCTTCAGGTAGTCCGGGTGGTCCTTCAGCAGGCCCCAGCGCTTGTGCTGGGTGAGGAACCACATGCCGTCCGAGATGTACGGGTAGTTCACCGCCCCGTCGTTGAAGAACTTCATGTGGTTGGGGTCGTCCCAGGTCCGACCCAGGCCGTTCTGGTAGCGGCCCTGGATGCGCTGGTTGATGGCGTCGACGCTGGTGTTGACGTAGGCCTTGTCGGCGATGACCTCGGCCATCCGGTTCTTGTTCTGCAGGCCGGCGTCGATCCAGCGGCTGGCTTCCAGCACGGCCATGATGGCGGCGCGGCAGGTGTTGGGATTCTTCTTCACGAACTCGGCCGTGGTGCCCAGCACCTTCTCCGGGTGGTCCTTCCAGACGTCCTGCGACGTCGCCGCGGTGATGCCGATGCCGTCGATGATGGCGCGGTGGTTCCACGGCTCGCCGACGCTGAAGCCGTCCATGTTGCCCACGCGCATGTTGGCCACCATCTGCGGCGGCGGCACGGTGATGACCTTGGCGTCCTTGAAGGGGTTGATGCCGCCGGAAGCGAGCCAGTAGTACAGCCACATCGCGTGGGTGCCGGTCGGGAAGGTCTGCGCGAAGGTGTATTCGGCCTTCTCGGCGGCCATCACCCTGGCCAGGCTGGCGACGTCGACCGCGCCCTTGTCGGCCAGCTTCCTCGAGAGGCTCAGCCCCTGGCCGTTGTTGTTGATGGTCATCAGCACCGCCATGTCCTTCTTCGGCCCGGCGATGCCCAGGTGCACACCGTAGACCAGGCCGTAGAGCACGTGCGCCATGTCCAGCTCGCCGTTGACCAGCTTGTCGCGCACCCCGGCCCAGCTGGCTTCCTTGCTGGGCACGATCTTGATGCCGTACTTCTCATCGAACTTGTTCACCGCCGCCATCACGACGCTGGCGCAGTCGGTGAGCGGGATGAAGCCGATGCGGATCTCCTTCTTCTCCGGCGCGTCGCTGCCCGCGGCCCAGGCGCCCGCGTTGACGGCCGCCCCCGCGGCCAGGGCGGTCGACCCCTTGATGAATTGCCGGCGTTGTTCGCTCATCAGACCCTCGCGCTTGGACATCGAATCGCTCCTGGACGGAAAAGGAAAAAGGCGTCCCGACTGCAGGCGCTGCATGGCAGCGGCTGCGAGTCGGACGCCTTTGCCCGAAACTGGAAACCGGTGGCCCGGCACGCCATTGCGCCGGACCTTCGGTCAACAGCCTTGCACGTGGCGTGCCAGCGTTTTGAGGCCCCGACGGACCCTAACGGCACCAAAGCGGGCCCGACGAGCCACCGCGCTGCTTCGCGCTGGTGCGCCGCAGCACAGCGCTTGCGCAGCGGGGCTTCAGCCGCGCGGGTTCAGCAACTCACGCGAACGGATCACGCGTTCGGCCACCTGCGCCAGGCGCTGGCCGCGGTCCATCGCCATGCGGCGCAGGTGCTGGTAGGCCTGCTCCTCGGTGAAGCCGGCCTCGTCCATCAGCACGCCCTTGGCGCGTTCGACGAGCTTGCGTTCGTCGAGTGCGGTCTGCGCCGCGTCGAGCTGCTCGCGCAGTTCGCGTTCCTGCTCGAAGCGCGCGATGGCCACCTGCAGCACCGGCATCAGCCGCTGCGGCGCGAGACCGGCGATCACGTAGGCGCTGACGCCGGCCTTCAGCGCCTGACGCATCGGCTCCATGCTCGGGTCTTCGGCGAACACCACCACCGGCCGCGGGTGGGACGCCGACACCAGCGCCAGGTGTTCCAGCGTGTCGCGGCCCGGCGATTCGGCATCGACGATCACGATGTCGGGCTTGAGCCGCGTGACGCACTCGTCGATCAGCAGCGCCTGGTCGACCGTGCCCACCACCAGGTGGCCCTGGCGCACGAGTTCGTCGCGGATCTGGCCGATGCGGCGCGCACCGTCGTCGATCAGAAGCACGCGCAGCGGCGCGTGCGACGGGGGTTGTGAGGGCGGTGCAGGAGCTTTGCGGGCCACGTCCGCGAGGCGCAAGAAACATGCCCTGCGCTGCGGGTGGTAGGCCGTGTTGGGATCGAGCTAGTCACCGAAGCACGGCAAGGGCTGACCGGGCCTCAATCTTCAAGGCCTTGCGTCTGCCTTTGCTCCCAATGTTGCGTCTATTGACTCCCCGACTGCCATGTCTTTGGCGCTCAATCATCAAGACGACGATGCGGACCGGTCCCTACAAGTTGCTCTCACGATGACGCGTGCATCGTGGAGTCGATTGGGAGGCCCACGTACCCATCGTCGCCGGCGTGTTGTCTTGTTCTCAGCCTCGCTACATTTAGCGCTGTCAACTGAGGCCTGTGGAAGTGAGGAGGGTCAAGTGCGGCTAAGGCTAACACTGAGCAACTTCCGGTGCTTTTCGGAAGAGCAGCCGGCGGTTTTCGAAATTGGGCCGGGATTCACTGGGTTCATTGGCCCAAACAACGCCGGCAAGTCTACTGTCTTAAAGTTCTTCTACGAAGTTCGAAGCGCATTCTCGCTGCTGCCAGCCGGCCGTATTCCTGACTTACTCGGGGGAGCCAAGCTAGCTGGCAACGTTCCACCTCCTAACACTGACCCTGCAGAGATTGTTTATGAGCGGGCAAGAGGTCCGATGCAGTTCAGAGTAGACGTGCTTGATGCACCTGCGCGGCAGGGGCTGTATGTCAAGTCCGGCATATGGACCTATTCGGCTGAAGCAGTCAATTGGGGCGTCGAATTAATATCAAGTGATGACAGACCGCTAAGCAGCGCGCCTAATACACGAAATGTAATTGGCGTTGATGCGGCCGCTCAGACGTGCGTCCTAAGCGATCAAACCAAGGTGTCCTATAGCGAGATGATTCAGGCAGCTGCAGCATTGATGAATATTCAGTACCTGGGACCATTTCGAAACGCCGTGAATGAAGGCGCAGGAGACTACTTCGATCTGAAGCTCGGAACCTCGTTCTTGGCTCAGTGGCATCAATGGAAGACCGGGGGCAACAAGCAACAGAACCGCGCGATTGGCCGAGTTACAGAAGACGTGCGACGGCTGATGGGCGTTCAATCACTTGAGATCAACGCATCCACTGAACTCAAGACTCTGCAGATCGCCATCGACGGGCGACCACATAAACTGACAGAACTTGGGGCGGGAATTGCGCAGCTAATAGTCGTGCTTGGGAACGCTCTTGTTCGGGGGGCTGATTTCATTGCGATAGATGAGCCGGAAACTCACTTGCACCCCTCTCTGCAATTGGACTTCCTCACAACACTTGCTTCGTACGCAACGCGCGGGGTCCTGTACGGAACTCACTCAATAGTCGGGCCTGAACAACTGGTTCTCAGCAGCAGTCAAGCGCTGGTCGACGGTCT
>CAYVXO010000068.1:0-25724 GCA_964454485.1 uncultured Rubrivivax sp. | reverse complement strand
CGGCCGACGACGCGCCCATCATCCGCATGCTCAACGCGCTGCTCACGCAGGCGGCGCAGGACGGCGCGAGCGACATCCACATCGAGCCCTACGAGCGCAGCAGTTCGGTGCGCTTCCGCGTCGACGGCACGCTGCGCGAGGTGGTGCAGCCCAACAAGGCGCTGCACGCGGCGCTGATCTCGCGCCTGAAGATCATGGCCGAGCTCGACATCGCCGAGAAGCGCCTGCCGCAGGACGGCCGCATCTCGCTGCGCATCGGCGGCCGCGCGGTCGACGTGCGCGTCTCCACCCTGCCCTCGGCGCACGGCGAGCGCGCCGTGCTGCGCCTGCTCGACAAGGGCGAGTCGAAGTTCTCGCTCGAATCGCTGGGCATGAGCGGCGAGGTGCTGACGCGCTTCGACAACCTGATCCAGCAGCCGCACGGCATCGTGCTCGTCACCGGCCCCACCGGCTCGGGCAAGACGACCACGCTGTACGCCTCGCTCGGCCGCATCGACACCAGCACCACCAACGTGCTGACGGTCGAGGACCCGATCGAATACGAGCTGCCGGGCATCGGCCAGACGCAGGTCAACCCGAAGATCGACCTCACGTTCGCGAAGGCGCTGCGCGCCATCCTGCGCCAGGACCCGGACGTCATCATGATCGGCGAGATCCGCGACTACGAGACGGCGCAGATCGCCATCCAGGCCTCGCTCACCGGCCACCTGGTGCTGGCCACCATCCACACCAACGACGCGCCGTCGTGCGTGACGCGGCTCATCGACATGGGCGTCGAGCCCTACCTGCTGTCCTCCAGCCTGCTCGGCGCGCTGGCGCAGCGCCTGGTGCGCAAGCTGTGCCCGAGCTGCCGCCGCAAGGGCGCCGACGGCCAGTACCACCCGGTGGGCTGCCCCGAATGCGGCCACACCGGCTACAAGGGCCGCACCGGCGTCTACGAGCTGATGGTGGTCGACGAGACGCAGCAGGCGCTCATCCACAGCCACGGCAGCGAACAGGACCTGGCCGCCGCCGCGCGCGCCAACGGCCTGCGCTCGATGCGCGAGGACGGCGACCGCCTCGTGCAGGCCGGTGTCACCTCGGCCGAAGAGGTCATCCGCGTCACCCGCGACTGATGCCCGCCTACCGCTACGAGGCGCTCGACGTCGCCGGCAAGACCCAGACCGGCCTGGTCGAGGCCGACAACGCGAAGGCCGCGCGCACCCAGCTGCGCACGCGCCAGCTGGTGCCGCTGGCGGTGCAGCCGGTGTCGCCCGAGGACAACGCCGGCGGCGCGATGGCCAGCTTCTCGCGCCGCGTCTTCTCCGGCCCGGCGCTGGCGATCTGGACGCGCCAGCTCGCCGGCCTGGTGGCCAGCGGGCTGCCGCTGGAACGCTCGCTCACCGCGCTCGCCGACGAGGCCGAGGACGCGCGCCAGCGCGAACTGGTGGCGCACCTGCGCAGCGAGGTCAACGCCGGCAGCAGCTTCGCGCGCGCGCTCGGCACCGCGCCGCGCGAGTTCGACGATGTCTACCGCGCCGTCGTCGCCGCCGGCGAGCAGAGCGGCGCGCTCGGCGGCGTGCTCACGCGCCTGGCCGACGACCTGGAGGCGCGCCAGGCGCTGCGCAGCAAGCTGCTGGGGGCGATGGCCTATCCGGCGATCGTCTCGCTGATCGCGCTCGTCATCGTCACCTTCCTCGTCACCTACGTCGTGCCGCAGGTGGCGGCGGTGTTCACCAGCTCCAAGCGCGCGCTGCCCTTCCTGACCACGGTGATGATCGGCCTCTCGGCCTTCGTGCGCAGCTGGGGCTGGCTGTTGCTGGTCGCGGTGGTGGGTGCGATCGGCGGCTTCTTCTTCGCGCGCCGCCAGGACGCCTTCCGCCAGAGCACCGACGCCGCGCTGCTGCGCGCGCCGGTGGTCGGCCGGCTGGCGCGCGGCTACAACGCGGCGCGATTCGCCGGCACGCTGGCCATGCTGGCCGCCGCCGGGGTGCCGATCCTGAAGGCGCTGCAAGCGGCTGCCGAGACGCTGGGCAACCGCGCGATGCGCGCCGACGCGCTCGACGCGCTGACCCAGGTGCGCGAAGGCGCGCCGCTGGCCGCGGCGCTGGCCGGCAAGAAGCGCTTCCCGGGCCTGCTGGCCATGTTCGCCCGCCTGGGCGAGCAGACCGGCCAGCTGCCAACGATGCTGGAGCGCGCCGCCGGCCAGCTGGGCGCCGAGGTGCAGCGCCGCGCCATCACGCTGGCCACCATCCTGGAGCCGCTGCTCATCGTGGCGATGGGCGGCGTGGTGATGCTGATCGTGCTGTCGGTGCTGCTGCCGATCATCCAGCTCAATAGCTGGGTGAAGTAGCGCGCGCCTCGGCTCAGACAGGGTGGCCGAACAGCGCCACCATCGCGCCCACCAGCGCCAGGCCCAGCGGCGCGGCCAGCAGCAGGCCGGCCAGCGCCACGTAGCGGCGGTAGCGCGGCGCCACGTTCTCGGGTTCGAAGGCGCCGGCCAGGCCCAGGTCTTCGGGGAAGGCTTCGCTGCGGTGGGCGGGGGCCAGCGCGGCGTCGTCGCGGCGCGGCGGCTCCACCGCCCGGAACGGGGGGTCGAAGGCGATCGGGTGGTTCATCGGTACTCTCCCTGGGCTGGCGGCCCTGCTCGTGACAGGCTCGCAGACCCTTGTGTCATGGATGCGTCGGCCGGCGGTCGGTTCTGTTTCAGATGTATCGACCGGTCCGATTGCCGCCGCAATCCCCCGTTGATCGGGGCTTGGCGATGATGGCGCTATGCTTGAATCATTGACAGGTGCTGACTTGGGGGGTGCTGATGCCGAAGTCGCAGGATCTCGTCCCGTTGCCGGCCGGTCGCGGCCGGATTCCGATCGCGCAGATGCGCTCGCTCTACCGCGTCAACGACATCGAGAAGCGGCTCGAGAAGCTGCCGCCCAAGGAACACGAAACCCTGCGCAGCACCTACGAGCGCATGCTCGAGAAGGGGCCCGAGCGCTTCCAGGTCAAGCCCGGCGGCCTGCCGGCGATGGAACACCTGTACGAGGAGCTGCCCAACTTCGGCGAGGTGCTCGACGACCTCAAGCGCCAGCTCGCGCTGTGCCAGGACAGCCGCGACGCGCTGGAGATCACGCCGATGCTGCTGCTGGGCCCGCCGGGCATCGGCAAGACCCATTTCGCACGTGAGGTGTCGCAGCTGCTGGGTACCGGCCTGGGCTTCATCTCGATGAGCTCGCTCACCGCCGGCTGGGTGCTCTCCGGCGCTTCCAGCCAGTGGAAGGGCGCGCGCCCGGGCAAGGTCTTCGAGACCCTGGTCGACGGCGCCTACGCGAACCCCGTGATGGTGGTCGACGAGATCGACAAGGCGCGCGGCGAGCATGCCTATGACCCGCTGGGCGCGCTGTACAGCCTGCTCGAGCACGACACCGCGCAGGCCTTCACCGACGAGTTCGCCGAGGTCGCGATCGACGCCAGCCAGGTGATCTGGGTCGCCACCGCGAACGACGAGCGCTCGATCCCCGAGCCCATCCTCAACCGGATGAACGTCTTCGAGGTCGCCTCGCCCGACCCCGACGCCGCGCGCGCCATTGCGCTGCGCCTGTACCGCAAGCTGCGCGCCGGGCACGACTGGGGCCAGCGCTTCGACGACACGCCGCCGGAAGCGGTGCTCGACCGCATGGCTGCGCTCGCCCCGCGCGAGATGCGCCGCGCCTGGATGACGGCCTTCGGCAATGCCCGCCTGGACGGCCGCGACGCGATCGAGGCGCGCGACCTGCCCGACGCTCAATCGCGCCGCAGCCCGATCGGCTTCATGCAGTAGCGCCGGCGCGCCGCAGCGTACCGCGGCCGCCCTGCTTGCCGGCGTACATGGCCGCATCGGCCTGGCGCAGCAGCGCCGCCCCGTGGCTGCCGTCCTGCGGCGCGAGGGCGAAGCCCACCGTCAGGCCCACGCGCGCGATGCGGCCGCCCAGCATGAAGGGCTGCTGGAAGGCGTCGACCAGCTTGCGGCCGACGGCCCAGGCCGGCTCCTCGCCCGGCAGGTCGCGCACCAGCACCACGAACTCGTCGCCGCCCAGCCGCGCCACCGTGTCGCGCTGGCGCAGCTGCGCCTTCAGGCGCGCCGCCACCGCCACCAGCAGTTCGTCGCCGGCCTCGTGGCCGAGCTGGTCGTTCACCGCCTTGAAGCCGTCCAGGTCGAGCAGGTAGACCGCCAGCAGGTGCCCCGGCGCCGCGGCGGCGAGCGCGAGCGCCAGCTCGGCCTCCAGCCCGCGCCGGTTCGGCAGCGAAGTCAGCGCGTCGGTGTGGGCCAGCGCCTGCATCATGCGGCGCTCGTGGTCGGCGAGTTCGGCGCGCTGGCGCGCCTCGTCGGTGCGCAGGCCCAGCACGCGCATCCACATCAGCATCTCGAACAGCGCGCCGGCCTGGAAGGCATGCTGGGTCCACTCGTTCGAATCGATCCAGCCGCGCAGCAGCGAAGCCATGATCGCAACGCCGATCGCGTAGACGCCCCAGCCGGCGGCCAGGTAGGGCGCGCCGCGGTCGCCCTGGCGCCAGCGGATGATCGAGAAGGGCACCGCCAGCGCCATCGGCAGCGGGCCGATCAGCGTGCCGGCCACGTGCGCCACGCGGTACGGCACCAGCTCCAGCAGGAACAGCAGCGCCACCGCGTAGGCGACCATGCCGACGCCGACCGCCGCCTTCGCGACCCGCGGCGCGAGCGCCCGCACGTCCAGGATGCGCACCGTCAGCTGCATGCCCGAGCCCAGCGCCAGCAGCACCGCGAAGGGCGCCATGTTGTCGGTCGGCCAGGGACTCGCGGGCCACAGGTGTTGCGCCGCGAGCCCGAAGTAGGCGAAGAAGAAGGTCGTGGTGCCGGCGACGGTGAGCGCGTAGAACAGGAACATCGGCTCGCGCGTGCCGGCCCAGTGCGCCAGCGCGTAGGCCACCAGGCACAGGCCGATGCCGGCGGCGATGCCCTGCAGCATCTGCACCGCCGACTCGCGGGCGTGGAAGACTTCGGCCTTGGCCAGTCGCAGCGGCACGATCATCGAGCTCGTCGTCTGCACGCGCAGCAGCAGTTCCTGCGGCTCGCCGGGCGCCAGGCGCAGCTTGAGGGCGTGCGAGCGCGTCGCCAGCGGCCGCTCGGCGAACACCAGGTGGTCGCCCAAGAGCGCGTGCTGGCGGACCTGCGTGCCCGAGACCAGCCAGACGTCGACGCGGTCGAGCGACGCGTAGTCGATGTCCAGCACCCAGAGGCCGTCGTCGGCAGGTTCGGGCGCCAGCGGCACGCGCAGCCAGACGGCGTCGCGCCGCGGGCCCAGGTTGGCGTGCGGGCCGGCCGGGCGCACGAAGCGGTCGCGCGAGGCGAGCGCTTCCTCGAAGGTCAGCGTGCCTTCGGGGTCGGAGAGCATCGTCACCGCCGGCCAGGCATCGACGTCGGGCTCGGCCGCGCCCAGGCGCAACGCGGGCTGCGCGGCGGCGGCGGCGCAGGCCAGCAGCAGGAGCAGGCAGGACAGGATCCGGCGCATCAGGGGCGGCAGGGGCATCACGGGGCAAGGCACCTCGCTCGTGTTTTCGGCCGCCGCCCGGCCGGACTTGACCCCTGCCCCGACAATCGCCGGCATGTCGATCGCCGCCCGCCTGCTGGCGGCCGCGCTGCTGGCGCCGGCCGGCGCGGCCCTCGCCGAAGAACCCCCGCCGCGGCCGAAGGTGGGCCTCGTGCTGGGCGGCGGCGGCGCGCGCGGCGCCGCCCACGTGGGCGTGCTGGAGGTGCTGGAGCAGCTGCACGTGCCGGTCGACTGCGTGGCCGGCACCAGCATGGGCGCGCTCGTCGCCGGCGCCTGGGCCGCCGGCGTCGAGCCCGCGGCGATGCGGCGCGAACTGGCCGCCGCCGACTGGGCCGACATGTTCCAGGACAACCCGGACTACGCCGACCTCAACTTCCGCAACAAGCGGCTCTCGCAGCGCTTCCTGCCGGGCAGCGAGACCGGCGTCTCGGCCGCCGGCGTGGTGGCGCCGCCGGGCGTGCTCTCGGGGCAGAAGATCAAGCTCTTCATCAACCGCCTGGTGCGCACCGACGGCGCCGAGCGCGAGATCGGCCGCCTGCCGCTGCCGCTGTCCATCGTGGCCACCGACATCGCCAGCGGCGAGCGCGTGGTCTTCCGCAGCGGCAGCCTCTCGCAGGCGATGCGCGCCAGCATGTCGGTGCCGGGCCTGATGGCGCCGCTGGACGTGGCGGGGCGCAAGCTGGTCGACGGCGGCCTGGTCGACAACCTGCCGGTGCGCGAGGTACGCGAACGCTGCGGCGCCGAGGTCGTGATCGCGGTCGACGTCGGCTCGCCGTTGCTGAAGGCCGAGGAGATCAGCGGCCTGCTCAGCGTCTCGGCGCAGATGGTCAACATCCTCACCGAGCAGAACGTGAGCCAGTCGCGTGCGCTGCTCGGCCCGCGCGACGTGTTCGTGAAGCCCGACCTCTCGACCGTCAGCGCGACCGACTTCGACCGCAGCAGCGAAGCCGCCGACCGCGGCCGCGCCGCGGCGCTGGCACTGGCGCCGCAGCTCGCGCGGCTGGCGCTGCCGGAAGAGGACTACGCGGCCTGGCGCGCGCGGCTGGAGCCTTCGCGGCCGGAGCCGCCGCGCGTCGACGCGGTCGAGGTGGCGGGCCTTTCGCGCGTCAACCCCGACACCGTGCTGCGCTACGTGCAGCAGCGCCTGGGCGAGCCGCTGGACACGGGCGCGCTCGAGCTCGACCTGCTGCGCGCCTACGGCGACGGCTGGTATGAAGGCGTGGACTACGCGCTCGTGAACGAACGCGACCGCAACGTGCTGCGCATCACCCCGGTCGAGAAACGCTGGGGCCCCGACTACCTGCGTCTGGGGCTCAACCTCAACTCCAACTTCAGCCAGGGCTCGGCCTACGTGCTGCGCGCCGGCTACCAGAAGACCTGGATCAACCGCCTGGGCGGCGAGCTGCTGGCCAGCGGCGAGATCGGCAGCACCAGCGGCGCCGGGCTCGAGTGGTACCAGCCGCTGGACGGCGCGCAGCGCTTCTTCGTCGACGCCGCCGCCAGCTACCGGCGCGAGCGGCGCGACCTGTTCCAGGACGACCTGCGCATCGCGGCCTACACGCTGGCCAGCGCCAACCTGGACCTGCTGGCCGGCGTGAACCTGGGGCTGGCCGGGCAGCTGCAGGCCGGCTGGCGCGATTCGCGCCGCAAGGCCACGCTGGACACCGGTGCGGCGGCATTGCCGAACCAGTCGGAACGCTTCGGCGGCTGGCTCGTCGCGCTCGACCTGGACCAGTTCGACCGCCTGTACCTGCCCACGCGCGGCTGGGCCGCGAGCGCGAGCTGGTTCGAGACCTCGAAGCGCGACTACTCGCGCCTGGCCTTCGACCTGCGCAGCGCGCACTCGGTCGGCCCCTGGGTGCTGGGCACGCGCCTGTCCTACACCGGTTCGCCGCGCGGCACCCTGCCCTTCTACGACGCGCCGACGCTGGGCGGCTTCCTCAACCTCTCGGGTTTCGCGACCGGCCAGCTGGTGGCCGACAGCGCGCGCTACGCCCACGTGCGCGCCGAGCGCATCGTCGGCAGCCTGCCGCTGGGCCTGCGCGGCGACATGCGGCTGGGGCTGGCGCTCGAAGCGGGCAAGCTGGGCCACCCGTACACCGAGACCAACCGCCGCGGCTGGCTCGATTCGGCCACGCTGTACCTGGGCGGCGAGACGCCGATCGGCCCGGTCTACCTGGGCGTGGGCCACGCCAGCAGCGGGCCGACCAACGCCTACCTGTTCATCGGCACGCCCTGAGCGTCAGGGGCTTTCGCCCTCGGCGACCCAGCTCTCCAGCAGCGTCCACGACACGGCCAGCAGCACCGGGCCGACGAAGATGCCCACCAGGCCGAAGGCCAGCAGGCCGCCGATGACGCCGGCGAAGATCAGCAGCAGCGGCAGGTCGGCGCCCATCTTGATGAGCACCGGCCGCAGGAAGCCGTCGAGCGTGGAGACCACCGCCGACCACACCGCCAGCACCACGCCCCAGGCGGTGTCGCCCTGCCAGAACACCCACAGCACCGCCGGCACCAGCACCGGCAGCGCGCCGACCTGGGCGATGCAGAGCATGAACATCGCCGCCGTCAGCAGGCCGGCGAAAGGCACGCCGGCCACCAGCAGGCCCAACCCACCCATCAGCGCCTGCACGAGCGCGGTCACGCCGACGCCGAGCGCAACGCCGCGGATCGCCTGACCGGCCAGCTGCACCGCGTCCTCGCCGCGCGCGCCGGCCAGCCGGCGCGCGAAGCGGCGCACCAGCCCGGCGCCTTCCTCGCCGTGCGCGTACATCACGCCGGCGATCGCGACCGTGAGCAGGAACTGCAGCAGCACGAAGCCCACGCTGCCGATCTCGCCGACGAACCACTTCGTCAGGTTGCCGGCATAGGGCTGGGCCTGGCGCAGCAGGCCTTCGAGGCCGGCGGCCGCGGCCTGCTCCCAGGCGGCGGCCACCTTGCCGCCCACCACCGGCAGGTTGGCCAGCCAGTCGGGCGGCAGCGGCGGCACCTTCAGCGCCGTCAGCGCCTTCGCCCAGCCGGCGATGCGCTCGGCGTTGTCCACCAGCGTCAGCAGCGCCAGCACCAGCGGCACCACGAAGAGCAGCAGCAGCAGCAGCGTCATCAGCGCCACCGCGGCCCAGCGGCGGCCGCCCAGGCGCGCCTGCACGCGCAGCAGCAGCGGCCAGGTCGCCACCACCACCATCGCGGCCCAGATGCCGGCGCCCAGGAACGGCCGCAGGATCCACAGCGACGCGACGATGAGCGCGCCGATGACGATGACGGCGAAGGTGTCGCGCGCGAGGTCGGCGCGGTTCAACGAGGCCGCTCCACGTAGGGCTCGACCACGGTCGCCTCGACGCGGTAGCCGGCGGCGCCCATGTAGGAGTCGGTCTTCATGGAAGCGAGCGTGCCGCTGATCCACACCGGGTCCATCGCCTTCACGTTCTTCGCCACCGAACGCGGCAGCACGTGGATGATCTGGTTGGCCGGCGGCGGCGGGCTGTGGATGCAGGCGCCGAAGTAGGGCACGAGCAGGAACTCCTTCACCCCGTCCTTGCCCTCTTCCAGCGGCACCACGAAGCCGGGGATGCGCACCGCCTGCCCCACCAGTTCCGGGTTCACGGGCGCGTTGTCCCAGGCGTCGCGCATGCGCTTCATCATCTGCGCGGCGCGCGGGTCGCCGTCCTGCAGCATCGCCATGTCCATGCCCTTGAAGTCCTTCATCGGGTCCCAGTCCTTGGGCACCAGGTCGTCCCAGGTGATGGTCCTGAAGGGCGCGGGCTTGGCCGCGGGCGCGGCCTTCTGCTGCGCCTTCGTGCCGCCGAGCGCCGGCGCGTTGGCGGGCAGGCCGTCCTTCGGTTGCGCGAAGGCGGCCGCGGCAGCGGCCAGCACGAGCGGGGCGACGAGGCGTTGCATGGGCGGGGCTCCTCTCATTGGCGCGGCGACAGCCCGTCGGCCAGCGACAGCCGGTAGGCCCGCCAGCCGGGCACCAGGCTCGCAAGCATACCGGCGGCCAGCACGGCCCCCAGCAGCGCCCACTCGCCGGCCCCCGGCGCGCCGCCCGCCAGGCCGATGCCGAAGCGCGCCTGCACCCAGGGCGCGGCGAAGGCCACGCCGGCCAGCGCGGCCAGCACGCCGGCCGCCGCGCCGGCCGCGGTGACGAGCGCGCCTTCGGTGGCCAGCAGCAGCAGCACGTGGCGCGGCGCCGCGCCCACCGCGCGCAGCACCGCCAGTTCGCGCCGGCGTTCGTTCAGGCCGGCCAGCACCACCGCCACCAGCCCGGCCAGGCTCACCACGGCCACCAGCGCCGTCATCGCCAGCAGCGCGCGTTCGCCCACGCCCACCACCTCCCACAGCTCGTCCAGCGCCACGCCGGGCAGCACCGCCATCAGCGGCTCGGCCTCGAAGTCGGCGATGAAGCGCTGGACGACGAAGACCGCGGCGCGGCTCTTCAGGCCCACGAAGGCGGCCGTCACCTGCTTCGGCTGGAGGTCGAACTTGCGCGCGTCCTCGGGCCGGATCGCCACGCCGGGCAGCGGCGCGCCGCCCGCCCAATCGAGGTGGATCGCCTCCAGCGCCATGAGGCCCACGTGCACCGTGCGGTCGACCGGCGTGCCGGTGGGCGCGAGCACGCCGACCACGGTGAAGGGCTTGTCGGCATGCTCGCTGCCGAGCACGCCGCCGGCACCGTGGCTGAGCGTGATGCGCTGGCCGAGGCGGTAACCGAGCCGGGCCGCCACCTCGGCGCCGACCACCGCCTCGTACAGCCCGTCCAGCGTGCCGGCGAAGGCGCGCCCTTCGGCCAGCACGAGCGGCTGGCGGTCGCCGTACAGGAAGCGCTGGAAGTATTCCGGCGTCGTGCCCAGCACCGCGAAGCCGCGGTGCGAATCGCCCAGCGAGACCGGCACCAGCCAGCTCACCGCGCGGTGCCGGGCCACCGCCTCCAGGCTGGCCATCTTCACGTTGTTGGTGGCGCCGCCGACGTGGAACACCGAATAGAGCATCAGCTGGACCGCGCCGGTGCGCGCGCCCACCACGAGGTCGGTGCCGCTCACCGACTGCGCGAAGCTGGCGCGCACGTCGTGCCGCATGCGCTCCAGCAGCAGCAGCAGCGCGGTCGACAGCGCGATCGACGCCGCGACGAGCGCCAGCGTGCCGCGCCGGTTCCAGGCGCTGCGCCAGGCGATCCCGAAGAGCCCCTTCATCGCGCCGCCCGATTCAGCTCCGGCAGCGAGAGCCGGCGGTCGAAGCGCGCGGCCAGGCGCTCGTCGTGGCTCACGAAGACCAGCGTGGCGGCGCTTTCGCGCACCGCGTCCATCAGCAGCGCCATGAAGTCGTCGCGCAGCGCGGCGTCGAGCGCCGAGGTGGGTTCGTCGGCGATCACCAGCTCCGGCGCGCCGACGAGCGCACGCGCCGCCGCCACGCGCTGCTGCTGGCCGACCGACAGTTCGGCCGCCGGCCGCGGCCACAGCGCCGCCGGCAGGCCCACGCGGTCCAACAACTTCTCGGCCGCGCCGGCGCCAGCACGGCGCGCACGCGCCGCCGAGAAGCGGCAGGGCAGGCGCACGTTGTCCAGCACGCTCAGCCAGGGCAGCAGGTTGAACTGCTGGAAGATGTAGCCCACGTGGTCGGCCCGCATCGCGTCGCGCCGCGCACCGCGCAGCGCCGCCCAGTCCTGGCCCAGCACCGAGACATGGCCATCGGCGGCCACCAGCACGCCCGCCAGCAGGCCCAGCAGCGTGCTCTTGCCGCAGCCGCTGGGGCCGTGCAGGAACACCGCCTCGCCGGCGCCGATGTCGAGCGAGTCGATCACCAGCGTGTCGGCCGCGGCACGCGGCCAGCGGAAGCGCAGCGCGCGGACCTCGACCGCGGCCGGGCCGCTCACCGCGCCAGCGGCAGCCGCCCCACCGGGCGCCGCAGCGTGGCCTTCATCTGCCCCTTGCGCGTGACGGCCTGCACCTCGACGCGCTGCAGGCGCGCGAAGGCCTCGAAGAGGCCGGTCTCCACAAAGCCGGCCTTGAAGCCGTCCTTGCAGGCGAACTCGTAGCTCGCCTCCAGGTCGTCGTGGCCTTCCTTCGCGGGCGCGGCGCCGCCCAGCGCCAGCGTGCCCGAGCGCAGCTCGGTGCGCGCCGGCCGGCAGCCGGCGGCCGGGTCGATGTGGAACAGCGTGGCCGCCGCGTTCAGCCTGGCGAGCGCCGCATCGGCCGCGGACTTCTCGCCATCGGTGCGCGGCGCATGCTCGAAACCCAGCAGGCTGTCCAGCGGCAGCGCCAGCAGCAGCGTCACGCGCGCCGCCTCCACCGCCACGTCGAGCTGCGCCACGCCATGTTCGTGCGGCGGCGCCGCGGCGGCCGAGGCGGCGGCGGCGACAAGGGCCAGGCAGGCGAGGGGCTTCATGGTCGGGCAGCGGTTGCAGGCACCCGATTCTGCCGCCCCCGCGCACCCCGTGCACACGCGCACCGCCGCTATGATCGCCGCCCCATGCCCCACCTGCTGGACGGCCGGCTCGTCGTCGCGATCTCCTCGCGCGCGCTGTTCGACTTCGAGGAGGAGAACCGCGTCTTCGAGGCCGCCGACGACCGCGCCTACATGCGGCTGCAGCTGGAACGGCTGGACGAGCCGGCGCGACCCGGCGTGGCCTTCTCGCTCGTCACCAAGCTGCTCGCCTTCAACGCCGCGGCGCCGCAGGTGGAGGTGGTGATCCTCTCGCGCAACGACCCGGTGAGCGGGATGCGCGTGTTCCGCTCGGCGCAGCACTTCGGGCTGCCGGTGGAGCGCGGCGTGTTCACGCGCGGCCAGCCGCCCTGGCGCTACCTGCGGCCGCTGGCGGCCAACCTGTTCCTCTCGGCCAACGAGGCCGACGTGCGCAGCGCGCTCGACGCCGGCACGCCGGCCGCGCGCGTGTACCCGACCAGCGCGCGCGCCTCCGACGCCCACCCGCACGAGGTACGCATCGCCTTCGACGGCGACGCCGTGCTGTTCTCCGACGAGGCCGAGCGCGTCTACCAGCGCGAAGGGCTGGACGCGTTCCAGCACCACGAGCAGGCGCGCTCGGGCGTGCCGCTGGCGCCCGGCCCCTTCAAGCCGCTGCTGGAGGCGTTGCACCGGCTGCAGCGCAGCCCGGCTGGCGGCATGCGCGTGCGCACCGCGCTCGTCACCGCGCGCAGCGCGCCGGCGCACGAGCGCGCGATCCGAACGCTGATGGCCTGGCAGGTGGAGGTCGACGAGGCGCTCTTCCTCGGCGGCCTGCCCAAGGGCGAGTTCCTGCGCGAGTTCGAGCCCGACTTCTTCTTCGACGACCAGACGCGCCACGTCGAGAGCGCCGCGCCGCACGTGCCGGCCGGGCACGTGGCGGCGGGCGTCAGCAACGAACGCTGAGCGCACGCCGGCGCGCGAATCAGAACTTGACCGACAGGCCGGTGGTCCAGGCCAGGTCCGGGGCGTCGCGGTTCAGGCCCTTGAAGAGCGCCGCGTCCACCTGCAGCGTGGGCGTGATCTTCCAGGACACGCCGACGTCGCCGCTGACCACCGAGCCGCCGTTCCTGCGGCGGGCCAGGCGCTGGCCGGCGAGTTCGACGAAGCCGTGCAGCCGCCCTTCGAGCCAGTCGCGGCCCAGCGTCACCGCGGCGATGCCGCCCACGTAGTGCCGGTCGTCGTCGTTGCGGTCGATGAAGACGCCCGGCATGGCCCCCAGCGACCAGTCGCCGGCGAGTTCCCATTCGAAGACCAGGCGCGCCGAGGGCCGCACGCCCTTGCCGCGGAAGGCGGCCGAGCCGCTGTCCAGATCGGCATGCAGCAGCAGCGCCATGCCGGGACGGCCGGCCTTCTCGTCGCCGTCCTGCAGGTGCCACTTGAGGCCGACGGCGGTGTCGGCCCACCCGCGGTCGACCACGCGCACGCCGGTGGCGTCGTCGCGCACGCTGGCGCGCAGGCGGCCGTCGGTTTCGACACGCAGTTCCAGGTCTTCGCTGACGCCCAGGCGCAGCAGCGTGGGCGTGCTGGTGACGCGCGAGGTGAGTCCTTGCGAGCGGTCGCGCTCGCCGGCGACCGAGGTCTCCAGCTGCAGCCGGCCCTTGCCGACCACGTCGCTCGACTCGACGAAGTCGGGCCGGTCGGTCGACATCTCGTCGGCCGCGAACGCGGGCGAGAGGGCGGCGGCACACAGCGCGCCGGGAATGAGCCATCGGGCCATCGGGGGATCTCCTCTGCGATTGTCGTGATCGATCGGGGTGCGCGGATGTCGGCGAACATGCCCTGGACATGAGTCCTTGCCGCCGCAAGGCCTGCGGGCCTGCCCGATACTCGCCCAAGTCCACCGGGCTGCAGGAGCCATTCTCATGAAATCCCTCGGCCGCCGCGCCGACGGCTGGCGACTCGAACGCATGCAGGCTTCGCCGCGCTGGGCCGGCGCGGGCTTCCGCAACCTGCACCCGGTGCCGCCGGGCCTGCGCGACACCGCCGCGCAACGGCCCAGCCTGTCGGACTTCCTCTGCGGCGGCGCGCGCCGCGTGCCCTCGGCGCCGCTGCCGGCACTGGACCCGCTGGAGCGCTGGCGCCGGCCGCCGGGCAGCGGCCTGCGCGCCACCTGGCTCGGCCATTCCACCGTGTTGCTGGACATCGGCGGCCGCCGCGTGCTGACCGACCCCGTGTGGGGCCAGCGTGCCTCGCCTTCGCGCCTGCTCGGCCCCAAGCGCTTCCAGCCGGTGCCGGTGCCCTTGTCGCGCATGCCGCCGGTGGACCTGGTGGTGCTCTCGCACGACCACTACGATCACCTGTGCCACCCCACGGTGCAGGTGCTGGCGAAGGCGGGCGTGCCCTTCGTCACCTCGCTCGGCGTGGGCGCGCACCTGGAAGCCTTCGGCGTGCAGCCGCATCTCATCACCGAACTCGACTGGTGGGAGACGCACGCGGTGCCCGGCTGCGAGCTGGAGGTCACGGCCGCGCCTTCGCAGCACTTCAGCGGCCGCGGCCTGAAGGACCGCAACGCGACGCTGTGGTCCAGCTTCGTGATCCGCTCGCCGCGCCACAAGGTCTTCTTCAGCGGCGACACCGGGCTCACGACCGAATACGCCGCCATCCGCGAGCGGCTGGGCCCGTTCGACCTGGTGATGCTCGAGGTGGGCGCCTACCACCCCTCGTGGGGCGACATCCACCTGGGCCCGCTGAACGCGCTGCAGGCGCACGCGCTGCTGGGCGGCGGCCCGCTGCTGCCGGTGCACTGGGGCACCTTCAGCCTGGCGCTGCACGCCTGGGACGAACCGGCCGAGACGCTGTTCGAGCAGGCGCCGCGCCTGGGCACGCCGCTCTTGATGCCGCGCCTGGGCGAAGCGGTGGAGCCCGCGCACGCCGAGCTGCCGCAGCCCTGGTGGCGCGGCGTCGAGACGGCCGAAGCGCCGGCGGCGCAGACGCTCTCGCCCGCCGCGTCCTGGCCGCCGGACTGAGTGGAGTTCAGGCCCGCGCCAGCCACACCGTGGCGCAGAGCCCGGGCCCGTCGGCGCAGGGGCCGAGGTCGAAGCGGCCGCCCAGCAGTTCGACGTAGCGGCGCACGATCGCCAGCCCCAGCCCGCTGCCGGCGGTGGGCTGCGTGCCGCGTTCCCAGCGGCGCAGCACGCGCTCGCGGCCGGCCTCGTCCATGCCCGGGCCGTTGTCGGTCACGCTCAGGCGCACGCCTTCGCCCTCGGCGGCCAGCGCCACGGTCACGCGCGGCTTGCACGCGGGGTCGCGCGGGCGGCCGTGGCGCAGCGCGTTGTCCAGCAGGTTGCCCAGCAGCCCTTCCAGCAGCGGCAGCGTGGCGCGTACCGCCAGCGGCTTTTCCAGCCCGACCGCGCCCAGGTCGACGCCGGCGGCGTCGGCGCGCGGCAGGTGGCGCAGCAGCAGGTCGTGCACCACTTCGTCGGCGTCCACCGCCTCCAGCTGCAGGCCTTCGCGCGATTCGTCGGCGCGCGCCAGGGCGAGCAGCTGGTCGACCAGGTGGCTGGCGCGCTGTTCGCTGGCGACCACGCGCTCGAGCTGGTGCCGCCACATCGCCGGGTCGCGCTGCGCGAGGCCGTATTCGGCCAGCGAGCGGATGCCGGCGAGCGGGTTGCGCAGCTCGTGCGCCACGTTGCCGGCGAACTCGCGCTGCGCGCGCACGCCGGTGGCCACGCGCGAGAGCAGACCGTTGAAGGCCACGACCAGCCGCTCCAGGTCGCGCGTGGCCGGCTGCGCCGCCAGGGGTGCCAGTTCGCCGGCGCCGCGTGCGTCCAGCTGGCCCTGCAGCTGCGCCAGCGGCGCCAGCTCGCCGTCGATGCGCCGGCGCAGCCAGGCGCCCAGCAGCGCCAGCAGCGCGAGCTGCGGCACCAGCGTCGCCAGCACCAGGCGGCCCAGGTGCTCCCGCCGGCCGCCGACGGTCTGGCCGACGACGGCGATGAAGGGCTGCGGGCGGCTGCGCGCCAGCATCGCCACGCGCAGCTCCAGACCGCGGAAGCGGCGGTCGGCGAAGGCGCTGCCGTCGGGCTCGGGCGGCGCGCCGGCATAGAGGCCCGGCTCGCCGGCGACGCGCGTGCCGTCGGGCCGCACGACGGCGTAGAACTGGCGCTCGTTCTGGTCGAACATCACCGCCGCCACCTCGCGCGGCGACAGCGTCAGCGCCATGCCGCTCTCGTCGGCGCTGACGTTGGCCGCGAGCTCGTAGGCGTCGTCCAGCAGCGAGCGGTCGAAGGCGTCGCGCGTGAAGCGGTAGGCCAGCGTCACCGCGACCCCGCTGCCGGCCAGCCAGGTGAGCGCCAGCGGCACCAGCACCTGGCGCAGCATGCGCCGGCGCAGCGAAGGCAGCGGCGTCGTCACGGCTCGGACCGCGCTTCGATCAGGTAGCCCAGGCCGCGCAGCGTGCGGATGCCCGCGCCGCTGCCGGCCAGCTTGCGCCGCAGGCGCGAGACGAAGGCCTCGAGCGCGTTGTCGCCCAGCCATTCGCCCAGCGGCGAGAGCTTCTCGGCGAGCAGCTTCTTGCTGATCACGTGGCCCGGCGGCGACATCAGCTCGGCCAGCACCTCGAATTCGCGCGGCGGCAGGTCGAAGGGTTCCTCGCCGGTTTCGCCGCGGCGGAAGAAGCGGCGCGCGCGCCGGTCCAGCACCAGCGCGCCGACCTCGGCGCGTTCGTCGGCGCCGCGGCTGCGCCGCTCCAGCGCGCGCAGCCGCGCCTCGATCTCGGCCAGCTCCACCGGCTTGCCCAGGTAGTCGTCGGCGCCGGCGTCGAGCCCGGCGATGCGCTCCTCGGTGCGGTTGCGCGCGGTCAGCACCAGCACCGGCGTGCGGTCGCCGCGCGCACGCGCCTCGCGCAGCACCGAAAGGCCGTTGCCGTCGGGCAGGTTCAGGTCCAGCAGCACGGCGTCGAAGGGCTGCACGCGCCAGAGGTGGTCCGCCTCGGCGGCGCCGGCGACGGCGTCCACGCGGTGGCCGGCGTCGGCCAGGCTGTGCTGCATGACCTCGCGCAGGACACCGTCGTCCTCGACGATCAGGATGCGCATGGTCAGGTGGCGGTCAGGCGAAGGGGGCGATAACGGCGCCCGATGAGCCTACGAGAGAACTACCGTCCGGAACCTGTCGCGGTCGTGCTGCTGCACGGCCTGTGCGGCACCGCCGACGAACTGCTGCCGCTGGAAGGCGCGCTCCACGCCGCCGGCTTCGCGCCCTGCCGCGCGTTTGTCGAGGGCTACAGCTACGGCGGGCCGGAAGGCGCCGCCCGCCCCTGGCAGGAATGGGTCGACTCGGTGGCGGCGCTGGCCGGCGGCCTGCGCGCGCGCCACGGCCGCGTCGTGCTGGCGGGCCTGTCGGCCGGCGCCGCGCTGGCGCTGGCCACCACGATGCAGGGCGCGCCGGTCGACGGCCTGGTGCTAATGTCCACCACGCTGCGCTTCGACGGCTGGGCCGTGCCGTCGCACCACTGGCTGCTGCCGCTGGCGCTGTACACGCCGCTGGGCCGCTTCTGGCGCTACCGCGAGCGGCCGCCCTACGGCGTGAAGAACGAGCGCGTGCGGCGCTGGGTCGAGCGCGAGCTGCAGACGCGCCGCGTCTCGGCCGCCGGCGCCGCCGTGATCGGCGTGCCGCACCTGCGCGAGCACGACCGCCTGCGCCGCAGCGTGCTGCGCAGGCTCGGCGCGTTCGCCTGCCCGCCCGCGCTGGCGCTGCACGCGCGCGACGACGAGATCGCCGGCCCCTCGAACGTGGCGCTGCTGTCGGCGCGCCTGCGCACGCCCTCGTTCCGCGCCGTGCTGGTGGAGGACAGCCACCACATGATCACGATCGACAACGATCGCGCCCGCGTCGCGCGCGAGGTGGTCGGCTTCGTGTCCGCGCTCGCCGCGCCCGCCCCGTCCCCCGTCCCTTCAACCGCGCCCAGCGCCGGAGAGCCCTGCCATGCCTGAATCCACCTTCCCTGCCGTCGAGGAACTGCTGCGCGCCAGCTTCCGCGTCGAGGCCGAGCGCATCACGCCGCGCGCGCGGCTGCTGGACCTGGGCCTCGACTCGCTGGCGCTGATGGAGTTCGTGTTCGCGGTCGAGGACCGCTTCTCGCTGCGCATCCCCGACGACCGGCTGGACCCGCGCCAGGCCGGCCTGACGCTGGCCGACCTGTGCCGCGCGCTCGACGAGGTGCTCGGCAGCCGGCCCGCGGCCGCGGCATGAACACGGTCTGGGCGCACCGGCGTTCGGCCTGCGTCACCGGCTGCGGCCTGGTCTCGCCACTGGGCTGCACGCTGGAGGACTTCGACCGCGCGCTCTTCGAAGGCCGCAGCGCGCTCACCGAGTCCGAGCTGCAGCTGCCCGGCCAGGAGCCGGCGCGGCTGGCCGTCGGCCGCGCCGACTTCGACGACACGCGCGTGCTGTCGGCCTCGCGCCTGCCGCTGGACCGCGGCAGCGCGATGGCGCTGGCGGCCGCGCAGCAGGCCTTCGCGGCGGCGCGCCTGGCGCCGGGCGGGGTGGCGCCGGAGCGGCTGGGTGTCTTCTGGGGCAGCGGCATGGGCGGCGCCGCCACCTTCGACGCCACCTGCCGCGGCCTGTACGCCGAAGCGCGCCGCATCCGCCCCACCAGCGTCGTCACCGCGATGCCGAACGCGCCGGTGGCCGAACTGGCGCTGCACTTCGGCGCGCGCGGCGCCGCGATCGGCTACGCCTGCGCCTGCGCCTCCTCGGCGGTGGCGATCGGCGAAGGCCTGCGCGCGCTGCGCGAGGGCCGCGTCGACGTGGCGCTGGTCGGCGGCAGCGAGGCGCTGCTGTCGCCCGGCGTGCTGGGCGCCTGGCTGGCGATGCGCGTGCTGGCGTCGGTGGACCGCGGCGCCGCGTTGGCCTGCCGGCCCTTCGCCGCCGACCGCGCCGGCTTCGCGCTCGGCGAAGGCGCCGCCGCGCTGGTGCTCGAAACCCCGGCGCACGCGAGCGCGCGCGGCGCCGCCTGGTCCACCACCTTGTGCGGTTATGCCACCAATTGCGATGGCCTGCACATGACGAGGCCCGACGCCGCCGGCCAGGCGCGCGCGATGGCCGCCGCGCTGCACGACGCCGGGCTGGCGCCGGCCGACATCGGCCACCTCAACGCGCACGGCACCGCCACCGACGCCGGCGACGCCGCCGAGGCGGAGTCGATCGCCCGCGTGTTCGGCCCCCACCGGCCGGCCGTCACCGCCAGCAAGGCCGCGCTGGGCCACCTGCTGGGCGCCGGCGGCGCGGTGGAACTGCTGGCCACGCTGCGCGCGCTGCAGCACCGCACGGCGCCGCCCACCGCCGCGGTGGCGGCGCCCGACCCGGCCTTCGGCATCGACCTCGTCTGCGGCGCGGCGCGGCCGCTGCCGCAACTGCGCCACGCGATGAGCAACTCGTTCGCCTTCGGCGGCACGAACGCGGTGCTCGTCGCCTCGCGGCGCGCGTCGCCGCACGCCTGACGAGCGCCACACCGGCGCGCGGCCCTACTGCGCGCCCTTGAAGTCCCCGCCCCAGGCGATCGACCAGCGGGACGGGTCGGCCCACTTGCGGAAGGCGGCGTTCACCTCCTCCAGCGTGAGCTTCTCCAGCGCCTCGTCGATCTTCTGCGAGACCGCGAAGCTGCGCCCGAGTTCCAGGTTGATCGCCAGCACCGAGGCCACGACGTCGTCCTGCGCGCGCGAGAGCCGGCGCGCGCTGAGCAGGCCCTTGCGGGTCTCGTCGAGCTCCTGCGCGGTGAAGCCCTTCTCGCGCGCGGCGGCGATCTCCTCGTTGAGCGCCTGCTCCACCTTGGCGCGGTTCTGCGGCGCGAAGATCGCCGAGACCGACCAGCGCGAGTTCAGGTCGACGAGGTTCCAGTCGATCACCGAGCGCACGTCGTAGCTGAAGCCGCCCTTCTCGCGGATGCGCGTCCACAGGCGGGAAGAGGCGCTGCCGCCGAAGATGCGGTTGGCCAGCGTGAGCGCCGGGTAGTCGGGGTGGCTGTCGTTGAGCGGCAGCGCCAGCGAGGTGAGCAGGTCGGCGTTCTGCTTGTCCGGCGTGGCAATGACGAAGCGCTCCGGCTTCACGTTGCGCGCCGGCTCGGTCATGCGCACGTAGGGCGTGGCGCTCTTCCAGTTGCCGAAGGCCTCCTCGAGCGCCTTGTTCACCGCCGCCGGGTCCAGGTCGCCGACGGCCGAGAACTCGGCGTTCCCGGCGCCGTAGAAGCGGCGGTGGAAGGCCTTCACCTGCTCGGCCGTCACCGCCTTCACGTCCTGCACCATCTCGTCGAAGGTGGCGGCGTGGCGCAGGTCGCCGCGCGGGTAGGGGTTGCCGTGGCGCTGCAGCGTGTTGGCCACCAGCGACTCGGGCTCGGTGCGCTGGCGCTCGATGCCCGAGAGCCACTGGCGGCGCACCTCCTCCAGCGCGTCGGCCGGGAAGGCGGGCTCGCGCAGCAGCCGGCCGACGAGCGCGATGACGGCCGGCAGGTTCTCGCGCGTGGTGGTGATGCTGGCACTCACCGTCTGGTCCGAAGCCGAGAAGCCGACCTCGGCCCGCAGCTTGTCGAACTGGTCGCTGATCTGCTGGCGCGTGAGCCCGGCGCCGCCCTTGTCCAGCAGCTGGGCCGCGAAGGCGGCCACGGTCTCCTGGTTCATCAGGCTCTTCTCGTCGCCGTAGTGCAGGCGCAGCCGCGCCTGCACGGCCTGGCCGCGCGTGCCCTTGGCGATGAGGCCGGCCTTCAGGCCGCTGGCGAGCGTGAAGCGCTGGGTGCGCGCGTCCAGGTTGGCCGGCGTGGCCTCGAAGGCCTCGACCTTGGCGGCGGTGGCGTCGCCCTGGTAGCCCTTCACCAGCGCCGCCACGTCCACGCGCTCGGGCGCCGGCGCGCGTTCGGGCTTGTCGGTGGGCAGGTAGATCGCGACGCTGCGGTTGTCGCGCGTGAGGTACTGCGCGACCACCCGGTTCAGGTCGGCCAGCGTGAGCTTCCTCACCTGGTCGCGGCGCAGGAAGAAGAGCCGCCAGTCGCCGTTGGCGATGGCATCCGAAAGCTGCACGCCCACCTGCTCGGGGTCGGTGAAGCCCAGCTCCCACTGCTTGAGCCACTGGGTGCGCGCACGTTCCAGTTCTTCGGCGGTGATGGGTTCCTTCGGCAACGCTTCCAGCGTCTCCAGCAGCGCGGCGCGGGCCTTGTCGACGTCCTGCCCGGGCGCGAGCTGGGCGCCCAGGATCAGCGGCCCGGGCTCGGCCAGCGGCCAGCCGAAGCCGAAGGTGGACGCCGCCAGCTGGCCTTCGACCAGCCGCTTGTGCAGGCGGCCGGCCGGCGCGTCGCCCAGGATGCCGGCCAGCAGGTCCACCGCCGCGAAGTCGGGCGAGGCGCCTGCCGGCACGTGGAAGCCCACGTAGACGAGCGGCGAGCCGCCCGCGCGCCGCACGGTGACCGTGCGCTCGCCGTCCTGCGCCGGGTCCAGCGTGTAGGTGGGCTCGAGCTTGCGCTGCGGGCGCGGGATCGGCCCGAAGGATTCGGCCACCCAGGCCAGCGTCTTCGCGGCGTCGAAGCGGCCGGCGACGATGAGCGTCGCGTTGTCGGGCTGGTACCAGCGCCGGTAGAAGGCCTGCAGGCGCGAGATGTCCACGTTCTCGACGTCGGCGCGCGCGCCGATGGTGGACTTGCCGTAGTTGTGCCACCAGTACATGGCCGACAGCAGGTGCTGCAGCACGGCGCGGCCGGGGCTGTTCTCGCCGCGCTCCATCTCGTTGCGCACCACCGTCATCTCGGTGTCGAGGTCGCTGCGCGCGATGAGGCTGTGCACCATCGCGTCGGCCTGCCAGCCCAGGTACCACTTCAGCGTGTCGTCGTTGGCCGAGAAGCTGGCGAAGTAGTTGGTGCGGTCGAAGCTGGTGGTGCCGTTGGCGCGCGCGCCGCGCTTGGAGAGTTCCGAGAGCACGTTGCGCGTGGTCGGCGTGCCCTTGAACATCAGGTGCTCCAGCAGGTGCGCCATGCCGGTCTCGCCGTAGCTTTCCATGCGCGAGCCCACGTGGTAGGTCACGTTGACGGTGGTGGTGGGCTTGGACTCGTCGGGCACCAGCAGCACCTGCAGGCCGTTGGCCAGGCGGTACTCGTCGATGCCTTCGACGCTGGTGACGCGGCTCACGCCGGCGGGCAGCGGCTGCGCGGCGGCGGCGAACGCCGCCAGCAGCAGCGCCGCCCCGGCAAGCAGGGGCCGGATACGGATCATGGTCGGAAGGGAGGGGGAATCTGCGAAGCGGACGAGTTTAGGTCGCCACGGAAGACCCGGTTCGTCGATAGACACGCAGGCCGTCCAGGTCGAGCACGCGCACGCCGCCGTATTCCACCCGGATCAGCCCCTCGCCCTGCAGCGTGGACAGCGCCTCGTTCACGCGCTGGCGCGACAGCCCCACCAGGTAGCCCAGTTCCTGCTGGGTGATGCGCAGGATCTGCCCCACGCCCGGGTACAGCAGCGGGTGGAACAGCGCGCCCAGGCTGCGCGCCACGCGCTCGTCGGCGTCGTTCAGGCGGTCGATCTCGCGCGCGCCGATGAACTGGCCCAGCCGCTCGTTGAGCTGCGTCATCACGAAACGGTTGAACGGGATGCTGCGCGAGAGCAGCCAGTGGAAGGTCTCGGCCGAGATGCCGGCCACCACGCTGCGCCGCAGCGCCTGGATGTTGTAGCGGTAGGCCTCCATCTTGAGCACCGTGCCTTCGCCGAACCAGCCGCCCGGCGGCAGGCCGGTGAAGGTGATGGGCATGCCGAGCGCGGAGTCGTTGCTCATCTTCAGCAGGCCGTCGACGACGCCGAACCAGTAGGTCACCGGGCGGCCGATGCGGCAGACGTATTCGCCCGCCGCGACATTGACCACCCGCATGTCGGCCACCGCGCGCTCGCGTTCGGCCGGCTCCAGCGCGGGCAGCCAGGGCACGCTCTGCAGTTCTTCGGCGCTGGCCGGGCGCGACCGGGAAGCCAGGGCGTGGGTGCCGGGAGCCGTCATCTTGAGGGAAACACCGATCAGTGCGGACCCTAGGATTGTCGGCAGAACGACAACATGGCGTCAAAGCCTTGCCGAGAATGCCGGATCAACGCCCGCCTGGAGACAAAGGGTGCAGACCACCTTTCCCCGCCTGCTGCTCGAACACGCGCGCGCCCGCCCCGGCGCGCCGGCGCTGCGCGAGAAGGTCTACGGCATCTGGCAGACGCTGACCTGGGCCGACCTCGCCACGCTGGTGCGCGCGCTCGCCGCCGGCCTGGCCGAAGGCGGCGTCAAGCGCGACGACCACGTGGTCATCGTCGGCGAGAACCGGCCGCGCCTGTATGCCGCGATGCTGGCGGTGCAGTCGCTGGGCGGCGTGCCGGTGCCGCTGTACCAGGACGCGGTGGCCGCCGAGTACGTGTTCCCGATCAACAACGCCGAGGTGCGGCACGCCATCGTCGAGGACCAGGAGCAGGTCGACAAGATGCTGGAACTGCGCGAGCAGTGCCCGCAGATCGCCCGCATCTGGTTCGACGACCCGCGCGGCCTGCGCCACTACGCAGAGCCCGGGCTGGAGTCGCTCGACGCGCTGGTCGAACGCGGCCGCGCGCGCGACGCCGCCCAGCCCGCCACCTTCGACGCCGCCGTGGCCGCCGTCAGGCCCGAAGACGTGGCGGCGATGTTCTTCACCAGCGGCACCACCGGCAACCCGAAGGGCGTGGTGCACACGCACTTCACGCTGCTGGACCGCGCTGCCGCCGGCAAGAAGTTCGACCGCCTGACCGAGAGCGAGGAGGTCCTGGCCTACCTGCCGCTGGCCTGGATCGGCCAGAACATCTTCAGCTACGCGCAGTGGCTGGCCTGCGGCTACGTGGTGAACTGCCCCGAGAGCGCGGCCACGGTGATGATCGACCTGAAGGAGATCGGCCCCACCTACTACTTCGCGCCGCCGCGGGTCTTCGAAGGCCTGCTCACCAGCGTGACGATCCGGATGGAGGACGCCTCGCCGCTCAAGCGCTGGATGTACCAGCGCGCGATGGAGGTGGCGCGCCGCGTCGGCCCGCAGCTGATGGACGGCAAGCCGGTGGGCCTGGGCGAGCGCCTGAAGTACGCCCTGGGCAACCTCTTCGTCTACGGTCCGCTGCGCAACACGCTGGGGCTTTCGCGCGTGCGCGTGGCCTACACCGCGGGCGAGGCGATCGGGCCGGACCTCTTCACCTTCTACCGCTCGATCGGCATCAACCTCAAGCAGCTGTACGGCAGCACCGAGACCGCGGTCTTCGTGTGCCTGCAGCCCGACCACGAAGCCAAGGCCGACACCGTAGGCGTGCCGGTCGAAGGGGTGGAGATCCGGCTTGCCGACAGCGGCGAGATCCTGGTCAGGAGCCCGGGCCTGCTGAAGGAGTACTACAAGAACCCGGCCGCCACCGCCGAGGTGCTGACGGCCGACGGCTGGTACCACACCGGCGACGCCGGCTTTCTTGATGCCGGCGGGCACCTGAAGATCATCGACCGCGCGAAGGACGTCGGCCGCCTGGCCGGCGGCGCCATGTTCGCGCCCAAGTACATCGAGAACAAGCTCAAGTTCTTCCCCCACATCAAGGAGGCGGTGGCCTTCGGCGACAAGCGCGAGAAGGTCTGCGCCTTCATCAACATCGACTTCGAGGCGGTGGGCAACTGGGCCGAGCGGCGCAACCTGCCCTACGCCGGCTACACCGACCTGGCGGGCAAGACGCAGGTGCTGGAACTGGTGCGCGAATGCGTGGAGAAGGTCAACGCCGACCTCGCCGCCGACGAACGCCTGGCCGGCAGCCAGGTGAGCCGCTTCCTGGTGCTGCACAAGGAACTGGACGCCGACGACGGCGAGCTCACGCGCACGCGCAAGGTGCGCCGCGGCTACATCGGCGACAAGTACGGCGTGCTGGTGGAAGCGCTCTACGGCGGCAAGGCCGAGCAGTACATCGAGACGCAGGTGAAGTTCGAGGACGGGCGCACCGGCAGCGTGTCGGCCACGCTGAAGATCGTCGACGCGAAGGTGTTCCCCGCCGTGAGAAAGGCCGCCTGATCATGACCACCCGCAGGACGGGCGACGTGGTGCTGGAGGTCAAGAACATCTCGCTGCGGTTCGGCGGCGTGAAGGCGCTCACCGACATCAGCTTCGACGTGCGCGAACACGAGGTGCGCTCCATCATCGGCCCCAACGGCGCCGGCAAGAGCAGCATGCTCAACTGCATCAACGGCGTGTACCAGCCGCAGGAAGGGCAGATCAGCTTCCGCGGCAGGACCTTCAAGGGCATGAACAGCCGCCAGGTGGCCGAGATGGGCGTGGCGCGCACGTTCCAGAACCTGGCGCTCTTCAAGGGCATGAGCGTGCTGGACAACATCATGTCCGGCCGCAACCTGCGCATGAAGACCAACCTCTTCCAGCAGGCCATCCGCTTCGGCGCCGCCGAGCGCGAGGAGACCGCGCACCGCGAGTTCGTCGAGAGGATCATCGACTTCCTGGAGATCCAGGCCTACCGCAAGACGCCGGTGGGCCGCCTGCCCTACGGCCTGCAGAAGCGGGTGGACCTGGGCCGCGCGCTCGCGATGGAGCCGCAGGTGCTGCTGCTCGACGAGCCGATGGCCGGCATGAACGTGGAAGAGAAGCAGGACATGAGCCGCTTCATCCTGGACGTGAACGACGAGTACGGCACCACCATCGTGCTGATCGAGCACGACATGGGCGTGGTCATGGACATCTCCGACCGCGTGGTGGTGCTCGACTACGGCAAGAAGATCGGCGACGGC
>CAYVXO010000067.1:0-25787 GCA_964454485.1 uncultured Rubrivivax sp. | reverse complement strand
ATGGGTGCCACGGGCAACGTGCGTCGACCACAACGAAGGTCATACGCTCAGCCCGCGTCCAATTCGAGTCGCGCTTCGGCGCCGTGGATAGGTCGGCTCGAGGGCTCGACTTCGGTGTCGGTGTGTCAGGCTACGGTGCCGGTAGGTTCCTGATGCAGCACCAGCACGACCCTTGGACCAGCCTGCGGTGGTGGTGGCCCGTCGGCCCCAAAACTGGCACCAGACGGGTACCGGTTGAACCCAGAAAACAAGAAAGTCAGCAGGCGCCAACCTGCTGACCTTGATTTTTGTGGCTCCCCGACCTGGGCTCGAACCAGGGACCTACGGATTAACAGAGGCCGACACAGGCCGTCAAACAGGGTTCTGTCACAGACAGATACCGACAAATCAACAACTTAGCCGACTACGTCCGACACAGGCCGACCGCAATCGACCCCTTCCGACCGCATTTTTGCTGACAATTTTGCTGACAAAAACCCGGTGAGCGCATGCTAACCGGGCGGGGGGGCAAAGAGCAAATTGCCGGCGCAGGCCAGGTGGTCGGCAACCCAGGCACAGGCGGTCGAGCCGCAGCGCCACACGAGCGCGTCGGATGCGAACGACGAGTTCATCTCCTTGGCCGTATAGACGCGGCATTTAGCTGACCCAAGGGGTAATGCGCCGCAACTGACCCGGAGTTGCTGCCGCCCGTTGATGCGACAGGCGTTGTCCCGACAGCGCCCGTCTGACAGACCTTGCGGCTCTAGGCGCCAGCCTGCAACTTGCCCTAAGGCAACGGCACCAATTCTGGAAACAAGAACTCTGTCACCGCCTGGTTCTCCCGCCGCGGTGCATAGACCGCACGGTTGATGCGGTACGCCAACCCGTCGCCGCGGCTGTTCCCCGTCTCCGTGACGTATCTCGTGCCCCCTGGGCTCAGCAAGCGATAAGCCCATGTCAGTAGCCCGTCATCACGCCGAATGGCTGTCGCTGGTCGAAATCTCCGGCCCTTTCCTCTCACTGCCCGTTCTGTTGCGCGTATTCCCGCAGCAGCTGGATGCGCTGGATTCCGGGGTCAGCCGCGACGCGCGCCTGGCCTTTGGCGAATGGGAAGACGCCGAAGGCGACCGCGCTGTCCACCATGCGTGGCTGCAGTTCGTCCTGAAGCGCGTCCTGAGCCTGCCCGACGAGGTGCTGCTCACGGACCAAGCCATCCCGCCTGGCATGGAGTTCACCGTCGCCGAGCACGGTGAGACCTTGCGACCGCAGTGGGTGGTCAAGCGCGCCGAAGACGAGCGCGCCGCGCTTCTGGTCGTCTCTTACCCAGCCGCCCAAGAGCTGGACCGAACGGTCAACAACGCACGCTGGCAAGCGTCTCCGGCCACGCGGATGCTGGCCTTGCTGCAGGGTACGGGTGTTCCCTTGGGGCTGGTGACCAACGGCTCGCACTGGATGCTGGTGGCCTCTCGCCCTGGCGAGCCCGCCACCTACGTCACCTGGGATGCGGCGCTTTGGAGCGAAGAGCCGCTCACGTTGCGCGCGTTCAGTTCGCTGATGGGCGCGATGCGCCTGTTCGGCGCGGCGAAACGCGACCGGCTGCCCGCCCTGCTGGCCGAAAGCGCACAGAACCAGCAGGAAGTCACCGACCAGCTGGGCCTGCAGGTTCGCAAGGCAGTGGAAGTGCTGGTCCAGGCCGTCGACCGCATCAACGCCGACCGGAACGGGCAGCTGCTCACCGGCGTGGGCGAGAAAGAGCTTTACCAGGCGGCGTTGACCGTGATGATGCGGCTGGTCTTCGTGCTGTCCGCCGAGGAGCGGGGGCTGCTCTTGCTGGGCGACCCGCTCTGGAACCGGTACTACGCCGTGTCCACCCTGCGTGACCAGCTGCGCGAGGTGCCAGACGAGAACCTGCTCGCCTACCGGCACGACGCCTGGTCTCGGCTGCTCTCCACCTTCCGCGCCATCCACGCGGGCGTGGAGCACGACCAGATGCGACTGCCGGCCTACGGCGGCGCGCTGTTCGACCCCGACCGTTTCCCCTTCCTGGAGGGGCGCCAGTCCGGAACCCACTGGCAAGAAGTCCCCGCCCAACCGCTGCCCGTCAGCAACCGCACCGTCTTGCACCTGCTGGAGGCGCTGCAGTTCCTGCAGATGCGCATCCCGGGCGGCGGCGTGGAGCCTCGACGTCTGAGCTTCCGCGCGCTGGATATCGAGCAGATTGGGCACGTGTACGAGGGCCTGCTCGACCACACCGCCCGCCGTGCCGCGTCGACAGTGCTGGGCCTGCGCGGCAGCGGCGGTGACGATGTGGAGGTCGAACTCTCGTTGCTCGAAGTCAAGGCCGCCGAAAGCGAGCAAGCCTTGGTCGACTACCTAAAGGAGCGCACGGGTCGTACCCCCGCCGCCCTTCGAAGCGACCTCCGCCGCGAAGAGCCGCCCAACCCCTTGGCGCTTCAAGCTGCGTGCGCTGGCCATGACGGGCTCTACAACCGCATCGCGCGCTTTGCTCACCTACTTCGCGACGACTCGTCGGGCCACCCGGTGGTCATCCACACCGGCAGCGTGTACGTCACGAAGGGAAGCGACCGTCGCAGCACCGGGACGCACTACACCCCACGCACGCTGACCGAAGAGGTCGTCAAGACGACGCTGGACCCGCTGCTCTACACGGGTGTCAGCCAGGGTATCGAGCCGTCGCCGGAGACCCTGAAGACGCCGACCGAAATCTTGGCGCTCAAGGTCTGCGACCCTGCCTGCGGTTCCGGAGCTTTTTTGGTCCAGGCTTGCCGCTACATGGCCGAGCGTGTGGTCGAGGGTTGGGCCAAAGCAGAAGCAGAGTCCGGCGGCAGCGGCCCGCTGACCGTGCCCGAGGCACTGCCAGCCGGCGCTAGCCACAGCCAGCAGCTGCTGCCGCCCGAGCCGGAAGAGCGCCTGGCGCTCGCACGCCGGCTGGTCGCTGAGCGCTGCCTGTACGGCGTGGACTTCAATCCCATGGCGGTCGAGATGGCCAAGCTGTCGCTGTGGCTGGTCACGCTGCACAAGCACCGGCCATTCACCTTCCTGGACCACGCCATCAAGTGCGGCGACAGTCTGCTGGGCCTGCACGACCCTGCGCAGCTGGAACGCTTCCACCTCGTTCCGTCGCGGGCGCAGACTCGCGTGGTGGACTACCTGCTTACCGAAGTCCAGCAACTGCTGGCAGAGGCTCGGGGCAAGCGCGAAGCTTTGGAGCGGTTCACCGCGCTGGATGTTCGCGATGCAGAGCTCAAGGCGCAACTGCACCGCGAGGCTGAAACGTCTCTCGGGATGGTTCGGGTACTAGCCGACCTCATCGTAGGCGCGGCGCTGTCGTCTTCGAGCTCCAATGTCGAACGAACTGCAGCTGCGCTTGACGCTCGCCTTCAAGAGCTTCTGCTGCAGGCGAGCTCGGCAATTGGAGCTGCGCCAGCTAGGGAGCTGGCTGCAGAGCATGCGGCGCGGCAAGAGGTTTGGGCGTTGCAGAGTATTGCAACGGCGATGATTGGGGCCGTACCTTCCACTGGCGAGCCGAGACGGCCGTTTCACTGGATTGTCGAGTTTCCTGAGGTCTTTGGAAATGGAAACCCGGCAGGATTTGATGCCCTAATTGGGAATCCGCCGTTCCAAGGCGGAACCTTGGCCTCTACGGCGCTGGGGGTCGAGTACACATCTATTTTCCATATTTGGGCCAGCCCGTGGCACGGGAAGGCCGACTTAATTGCAGCATTCTTTCGAAGGGCGCCTCTACTATTGCCTGGGCACGGGCTCTATGGATTTGTCTCCACCTCTTCGGTGCTGCGAGGCGAAACTTGCGACGTCTCCCTTCAGGTTCTCAAAGAATCCGGCTGGACAATCTTCTGCGCAACAACACCTCGGATGTGGCCGGGCGCAGCATCAACTGAATTCGTCACGATTTTTCTTTCACGGAACCCGTCTATTGAGAAGCGACTTGACGGACGCAAAGTCGGCGGCATAAGCATCAGGCTTGAAGAGTCAGCTGACGGCTCACAAGAGGAAATCTTTGAGCTGCAAGCCAACGAGAGATTTGGCGGACTCCTCGGCATCAAGCTGAGTCCTGGCAACCGCGAAATAACCGAACAAGACCTATTTGAGGCAAGAGACCGGCTTCCCGCGTTCTCAAGATACTTGCGCCCCGTGATTGGGGGCGACGAACTTTATTCACATTCTGACTGGAACAAGCTCAAGTTTGCATACGACCTCCCATCAGAAGCTATCGAGTCCCCTGGTAGTCCATATGTCCGCAGCCTCAAACATTCTGCGCCCGCACAGAAGCTCAGGAGGCTACTCGGAAACAATCGTTTGGCGTTCGCCTGCGGCGAAACATCCGTTCATTTGGCTTTCGATTGGGTGCCCCGCAGTTGGATTTTGAAGCATAAGTTGGTCGTCGTTTGTGCTCGTTCCTTCGGTCTATTGGGGCTCTTGAACTCAAACATTCATGCTGCTTGGGCGTGGCAGGAGGGGTTGCGGAGGGAGGCTCGCTTGGTGTACAGCCCTAAGCGTTGCTTCATGACTTTTCCTTTACCCGAAGGGCTGGAGGGCAACACGGAGCTGGCACTCTTGGCGAAATCATTGTCGCGTGCGCGCACAGCATGGAAAACAGAGAATTCGCTTGGGCTCACGGAACTCTATAACCGGATTCATGACTCGGCAAACCTTCAGCCTGAAATAGTCCGCCTACGGAATCTCCATATGGCGATTGACTCTGCGGTCTTGGCAGCATACGGATGGTCTGATATTCGCCTTGACCACAATTTCCACGAAGTGAGTTACCTGCCGACAATCGATAGGGTCAGATTCTCAATCTCAGAACCGGCTCGCCAAGAGGTAATTCGAAGGCTTTCCGCGCTGAACCGTCAAATGCATGGCGTTGAGGACAGCACGGCACGGCGCCTGCAAGCCGTTCTTGACCAACCTATGGTCGCCCAAAGGCGAGCCGGTCGCCCGGCCGCGAAGAGGACGGCAGCTCCTGCAGCGCAGACCCCCTTGTTTGATTGAGTTCAGTGACGATGGCCCTCATCAACCACATCTCCATCCGCGTGCCCTGGCACGACGACCTGTGGCAAGGCACGGTGTGCAGGCGACCCCGTGACAACGGCTCCTGCGTTGTCCTGCCGGAAATCGCCGAGGCCAAGCGGGACGAGCACGAGGCCTGCATCGCGGGACGTCGCTTCGACTCGCTGCAGGAGGACGAACTACCGCCCTGCGTGAAAGAGCGCGTGACCTTCATGGCGCCCTTCACGCTAAGGCGGAACCTGACCCACCCGTACAAGCACAGCGGCAGCGAAGCCCACAGCGACCTCGAGGTAACCAGCGCGGCTGGCAGCAGTACATCGACACGCGGCGCGAGTTGCGCGAGCAGACCTACGCGCTCATCCACCGCATCGGTGGCATGAAGTGCAGCCGCCTGACGACCGAGCTGCTCGGCGACCTGGCCACGACCATGGAAGCCGAAGGCCTGAGCGAGAGCACGGTCCAAAAGGAAATCGCGCTGCTCAAGACGGCGTTCAACACGGCAATTCGTGAGTGGCGCTGGAAAGGCTACGAGAACCCGGCGGTGGGCATCAAGCTCGGCAAGTCGGAGTCGCGGTTCGTGCGTGTGAGCGCCGAGGAGGAGCAGCGACTGGTGCAGGCCTTGTCTCGCTGCGACAACCCGCAGATGTGGCCGCTCGTCGAGCTCGCCATCAGCACCTGCATGCGCAAGGGCTCGCTCCTGGACATGAAGTGGTCGCAGATGAGCCTCGAGACCGGCGAGGTCCACGTGTGGGGCAAGGGCTTCAACGTGACGCTTCCGCTGTCGCCGCGTGCCGTCGAGTTGCTCAAGACACTGCCGCGCGACGGCAGCGACAAGGTGTTCTCGATGTCGTCGAACGCGGTGCAACTCGCCTGGAACCATGTGCGCGAGAACGCGCGACTGCCGAACCTGCAGTTCCGGGACTTGCGCCACCTGGGGGCGACGTTCTATGCCAAGGCTGGCTTCAACCCCCATCAGCTCAAGGCGGTGCTCGGCCACAAGTCGACGCGCATGGCCGAGGTCTACGTCAACTTGGTGAACTCTGAAGTTCGCGAGGCCATGGCCCGCGCGGAGGCCAACCATGGTGGGTCCCGCCCATTGCCGCCGGCCGAGGTCCATGCCGGCAGCGACATCAAGGCCATCATGGCGCAGCGGCGTGCGCAGCGGCTCAACGGGCAGCCGGAGCTGCCGTCCAACGTCGTGCCCTTGCGAATGAAGCGCAGTGCCTGACGCGGGCTGACCGTCGAGGCACATCTTGGGGGCCGAGTCCGGATGCCGGGCTCGGCCCTTGCCGTTGCTGCATCGACGGCCGAGATGGCCTCGGGTGTGGGCCGCAACGCTCCTGCAGCGACGGCCAAAAGGCAGCAGCCGTTCCGCGCTCAGGCGCCGAACGGCTGCAATGTGGTGGGGAAGCGCTGGCGGTGCCAGCGCAGACGGCTCAGACTGCCAGCTTGCCCAGCGACGCCGTCAGCGCTTTGAGTTCGTCGCTCGACAGGCTGGGCGGCTTGGGACGCTCAGGTGCATCGGCCGTGTTGCGAGTTGCGGGAGGCTTGCGGAGCTTTTGGCGCGGCGGCTTGTCCTCGCCCTCGAGCTCGTGCGCGGCGGGAATCATGCTGGGCGCCGGCGGCTCTTGCACTGCCGTCGTGGACGCGGTCGCTGCATTCGCCGCGCTCGCGCCGGGCTGCCACTGCAGCTGCTCCTGCTCTGCAAGCCCGAGCACATGCTCGACGACGGACTCGAACCACACAACCGCACGACCGTAGCGCCGCGGCGCCGGGAAGCGTCCCTGCTTCACGAGCCGTTCCAGGGAACGCTCGCTGCAGCCCAGACGCGCGGCCACCTGGGCTTTGCTCAGGAGCCGGCGTGAGGCCGGCGAGGAAGTGTCGTGCGCGGCGGGCGCGGCGGGCACTGCTGTGGCGGCGTCGCGCGCGTGCTCGGTGGGGGCGGTCATGGCTGCAAAGTCCTTGTCGGATGTCGATTCAGCCTGTAGCCAGCGGGTTTTATTTCCGACCTGCGCGTGCCCCAAGAAAGTTGCGGGCGACACCAAGGTCGCCCGCGTGAATCAAAGCCTCGTGAACTCGCTCTCGGCGTTGCCCAGTCGCGGTGGCTGCTCGCTTGAACGGCTCGCCTCTTCCGCGCGGCTGCGCTCGGTGCCCCGTTGCGCTTGCTCCGCGACCTGCCGCAGCGCGAGTCGGCGCAGGTGGTGCGAGATGCTCGCGTAGCTGCCCCAGCCGAGCTGCAACCTCAAGTTGATGAGGCTGGGGTTGCGGCCTTCTTTGAGCAGCGAGACGTACGCGCGAACGACGTCCGCGCTCGTGATGCCTCTTCGTCCCATGGTGGTCCTCGTTGAGGGTCCTGCGAAGGCAGGACCTGGGACGTATAGGCAGATTTCCGGGGCGGATTACGTAATGGAAATCGCTTGAGTGCAGGTCGGGGGTTGCGAAGAATGTCGCCATCGCCACCACTGAAACCTCGCATGCTCCCACCGCTTCCCCAGCCCACCCAAGCCGTGCGCACCACCCTCCACCTGTCGCCCGCGGTATCGGTCGCGGCACTTCTGGCCGCGCAGCGGCGCGGGCTGCGTCTGCGCGAGTGGCTGGACCAGGTGGTGGTCGACGCGGTCAGCGGGACTGCTGCAGACGACGGGTCGGCGCAGCGCGTGTTGTCGGACGCCACCGCGTCGCTGTTCGCGCGTCTGGTGTCCGTTGCCCCTGAGCGGCTCGAAGGCCGCTGGCGACTGCTCTACGAGCGCGTACGCCAGGACGACAGTCTGTGGAGCTATCCGCGCCAGACGCTGGACGACGTCGAGACGGGCCACCCTGAGGAGCCCGTGCTTGACGAGGCGCAGCTGCGGCGGCGCTGGCCGGAGCTCGTCGCGGCGGCGTTCCTGATGTGAGGGCGCGGCGTGCGACCCGGGTCGAGGGTCGCACGGTTGGAGGAACGCCCCCGGCAGAGCCGGCTAGTAGCCGGGCTCATATTTGTCGTTTATGAGACTCACTACTGTTTGCGCTTTATTGGCCGGAGTAATAAACTTGTTTTATTGACCTCACCAATATGAGCGCCATGTCGACCCGCCCGCAAACCCTCCGCACGCCGGCCCAGCTGGGACTCCTCCTGCAGTCCGCCCGCAAGGCACGCGGCATGACCCAGGCAGAGCTGGCAGCCCGGGTCCGGCTGAGCCAATCGCGCATCTCGCAGCTCGAGAAGGACCCGGCCGAGCTGTCCGCCGAAAGGCTGCTGGCTTGGTGCTCGACGCTGGGGCTGGAGCTGTCGGTGGCGCGGCGCGGTGAGGTCTCGTCCGAGCCGGACAAGACGGCCTGGTGACGCATGGGCCGCAAGTCGCATAGCCGCAGCCTGGCCATCTGGGCCAATGGCGTGCGCGTCGGGCTGTGGACGCTGCCCGCGCGCGGTGACGCCACGCTGCAGTACGACCCGACGTGGGTGGCATCGGATGCCGGGCGGCCGTTGTCGCTGTCGCTGCCGTTCAACCTCGACAACCGGCCCCTGAAGGGCCCCGCCGTCGACAACTTCTTCGACAACCTGCTGCCGGACAGCGACCAGATTCGCAAGCGGGTGGCCGAGCGCTTTCACACTGGTTCGACCGACCCTTTCGACCTGCTGCAGGCCATCGGACGGGACTGCGTTGGCGCGGTGCAGTTGCTGGCCGAAGACGAAGAGCCGGAGGGCGTCGACAAGGTCCAGGCGGAGCCGCTGTCCGAGCAAGACATCGAACGCCACCTGATAGAAGCCGTCTCGCCACAGAAGTTCGGGGCTGCCCACGAGCCCGACGACGACTTCCGCATCTCACTGGCAGGTGCCCAGGAGAAGATGGCCTTCTTGCGTTGGGGTGGCCAATGGTGCCGCCCACGCGGCTCGACGCCGACCACGCACATCTTCAAGCTGCCGCTCGGCCTCGTGGGTGGACGCCAGGCGGACTTCTCCACATCGGTCGACAACGAGTGGCTGTGCCTGCGTTTGATGAAGGCCTATGGGTTCGACGTCGCCGACGCGACCATTGAACGCTTCGGCTCCCAGCGTGTCCTGGTGGTCGAGCGATTCGACCGCCGCCTCGCACCAGGAGGCGAGTGGCTGCTGCGCTTGCCGCAGGAAGACTTCTGCCAGGTCCTCGGCGTGTCGCCGCTGCGCAAGTACGAGAACCAGGGTGGACCGGGCCTGAAGGCACTCTTCGGGACGTTGCAGCAGTCGGAGCGAGCCGCAGAGGACATGCGCACGCTGCTGGCGGCACAGGTCTTGTTCTGGATGATGTGCGCCCCCGACGGGCATGCGAAGAACTTCAGCATCCATCTGCTGCCACAAGGCCGCTTCCAGCTCACAAAGCTCTACGACGTCATGTCCGGCTACCCCGTGCTCGGTGACGGGCCCAACCAGTGGTCACCCCACGAGGTCTCGCTCGCCATGGCGCTGCTGGGCAAGAACCGGCACTACCGAATCCGCGACATCCGCCGGCGCCACTTCAACAGCACCGCCAAGGCGGTCGGCTACGCGGAGACGGCTGAGCCCCTCCTGCAGGAGCTGATTGAGCGCACGCCGGCAGCGATTGCGCAGGTCCGTGCTGAACTGCCCGAGGACATCAATGCGAAGGTGGTCGACGCCATCCTCGGTGGCGTCGAGAAGGCTGCGCAGTCCCTGCAGAACATGAGCGCCGAAGACTGAGCGGCGAGCCCAGAGCCTGCGCGGCTTGGAACGCTCCGTCACCGTAAGCGCTCACGGGGCGCATGCAACTCGTGAGTGACTTCTGCGGAGGGGGCCGCTCTCACGCGGCGACCCTGGAGCCTTGTCCGGGAGGCACCCCCTACACAGGCGAATCGGGGACGTCATCGACTTCGGGCCAGCGCTGCCCCACAAGCGGGTCGAGCCAATTCGCCGCCTTGCGAATCCACGCCACCCGGTCGCTGCGCTCGCCAGGCTCCGCCGCCAGCGAGGTCGCCTCACATCGTTCGAGCGCGTCGGCATACCGCCGCAATCGGTCTGCACGCTCCCATCGCTCGGTCAGTTCCTCGGTGTTCGCCAGCCGCGCGAGTTCGGCGGCTTGCTGCTGAATCGCAAGCACGCGCGCGCGCAAGTCGTCGTGCGCCGGCTGTCCGACCTGGAACTCGGAACTGAACGCGACCAATCGGTCCAGCGATGTGCGACGCACGCCGTTGCGTCGCTCGCTGGCATGACCCGTCCCATCAGAGCGGTGAGGGTTCTTGGCCTTAGTCATCGGCGCCTCCTCAATGGAACAACCTAGCCGATATGGTGCGTGCCGTGTAGAGGGCACGGTCGGTGTCGAATACCGCAGCACAAGGCCACTTGCAGGCCAGCGCCGACGTTGTCGAGCGGAGAGCAGTGAGAGGCAAACGCCCCTGCATATAAGCGCCAACGCTACACACAAAGCTGGGGGAGAGGGCTCGATACCCCGCGCCCAGCAGATGCACCAAGCGGGATGTCATGGGTGCACCCTGGGAGCAACAACCAGAGGGGTGACAGGCGCGGCGCGACACCGCGTACATAGTCTGGTTGAGCGACGGCACTGCGCGGTGGCCGTCGTGCCACTGACCGGGTCGGTTTCACCGACCGCACGGACGTCCAACCTGGACCTCGGCGTCATGGCGAGACTCGCAACTCGGCGCGGCTGGGTAAGGGGGAGTCTCGCCTTCACTCCGGGGCTCCTTTCTACCGTCCGGTATTTGAACTCCTGAAATCCCCGGGAGTTCTTCATCCTTGAGATACAGGAGCGTGCCCCCTGCGCGTGCCCCGCGCGAGGCGCTTGCCGAGCGCCGCACAGCGCGAGCGTGCACTCAAGTGCCGACGCCCTTGGAAGCGCGCGCAGGACTGCTGACCTTGGCTGCTCCTCGCACGCGCACTCGCCAGACGACTCATCGCGCTGACCAAGGTCTCGCCCTCGGCGGAAGCTCCGCGCAAGGTGGCACGCGTGCAGAAATGGGTCGCAACCGCCGCTGCTGACCGCACCGCAGTAGTGCAAGGTGTGAGCCGGCTCACATTCTCGAGTCGATTGTTCTTGGCGTTGTGAATGCGCTCACAAAGTTGGAGCGATTTCGGTGGCGGGTGCAGCAAGCGGTCGGCACAGTGATGCCTGTGATGCGCGTCACCTCCATCCCCCACCATCGACACAGGAACACCATGTTTGACTCGAACAATCCCGCCGGTGAATCGCACGACGACCATGACGCCGTCGCGCCGAAAGCAGCTGAGTACATGTCCACGCCGAAGCGCCTGAAGTGTGTTTGCGGGCTCTGTAGCCCCTGCAAAGACGTGGCACTGCTGCAAAGCGTGCTGGACCCGGATGCCTCTCAAGTCGGTCCCGAAGCCAGCAGCACATCAGCCGCCCCACGCGACGCAATGGCGGCGCCCAACGCGCCTCGCCACAGCATAACGACGCGCCGGCGCAGCGCGGAATGGCGCCGGTGGCAGGAGGCCATGGACCGGTATGAGCACTATGCCAAGCCGCCGCACCATGAGCAGACTCTGGGTGAGCTTCTGCTGCGTGAGACGTCCGACAGGCGCAACGCAACCCAGCTGCGAAAAGTGGCGCGTGCCGTCGAAGCCTTCGAGCGGAGCTGCGGCGCGAAGAGGCTGGCAAGCATCGGTGTCGCTGACGTCGAAGACTTTGTCGATGCCTTGCAGGCGGAAGGCGCCAGCGAAGCAACCAAGCTTGGCAACGTCCAGGCCTTGGCAACGTTCGTACGCCGATGGGCGGGCACTGCGAACCCGTTCCGTCAAACGCTGCGGCGTCTACGCCGCCAGTACCGACCAGCGTACCAATACGGACCGCCGCCCAACGCCGAACTGCAACAGTTGCTGACGTCGCCTGAGTTCGTCGCTGCACGCGATGCTGGCGAAATGCCGAACCAGCTGTTCGACGCACCCAGCAGCATGGTCTCAGCATGCTCAGAGCATCCGCCGGGCTCGAAGTCCCGCAGGTGCGGGCGCCGGCCACGGCAAGCGAAGAGCGGGTCGGCTTTTGCCGTGTCCCCGAAGGCCTCGACCAACGAACGGGTTTGACCGCATGAGTCGCAGTGGACGAAGAGGTTCGCTGCCTCGTCACCGACGCCCATCTTGCGCAGTCGCAGCGGACCATTGCAGTTGGTGCTGCCGCTGTGCACGTACTGCAGCCAGGGAAAGTCATCGACATGCCCGTGCTTGCATGCCAGCTGGAAGCGAGTCGGCAGGACCGCTGGAGGGTTCGGGCTGCGGTTGCATGACACATGCCGGTAGCGAACCCTGTCAGGGCGGTATGGGTCCGACTGCAGCTCGAAAAGTCCTGAGCTCAATGGCGCGACCAGGTCGCACCACGGGCAGCGGTACCACTGCGGGAACGCGGCGACAGGTACGCCGATGCGCGGCCCGTTCAGCGGGTCGCGAGAGCTTTCGTCAAGGTCGACCGGGGGCAGCATCAGGCGTTCGACCTGGGCCCCAAGCTGCCCCCGCACGGCCGCCAGCAGGCGCTCTTCCCCGACCGGTGTGGCGTACTGGAGCTTCCAGTCGTCCAGGCCCATCACCATGGCGGCGATGTTGGGCAGGTCGACCATCGCGCCGACCCCGTAGGTGTGCAGTAGCTGTGTCGGGCGGACGTCGCCCACTCGGTGTTCGGCCATCAGCCATTTCCTCCCGCTTGTCCGGCCGACCCGGCACTTGCATTCGCTGCCGCGGCGACCTGAATCGCCAGCGTCCCCGCAGGCGGGGTCGCGACCGGGGCGGAGTAGCTTTGACCGTATCCATCATCGAGTGGGCGGTCGTCCAGCAACAGGTTGACGCTGGGCTCCACATCACGCAGCGAGCCAAGGCAGGTGAACGTGTCCCACTCGCCAAGCCCAGCCTTCTGCAGCAGCGGTCTGGTCAGGCCGTCGCGTTCCGGTTGGTAGCCCAACCTGGCGCCACCCGGCTTCGGTGCCGCCTCTCGCAACCAGCGGTCGAGTCGGTTCTGTAGCTGCCGCTGTACCTTCTGCCCCTCGGCCACGGACTGAGTGACCTCCTCGGCGCGTCGTGCAATGGCCGCCACAGCTGCCTGAACCAGCGCAGCGGTACGGTCGACCTGACCCGCGGCCTGGTTCGGGTTGTAGGTGGTCCCTGGCAACCGTACGAGGGCGGCCAGGATGGCTGACAGCCCGCGGTCTACAGCCCGCCCTGCAAAGGGCGTCACCGACAGCGCCTCGACGTGCTGGTAGAAGGTGGCGTGGTAGTGCCCGAAGCGCTCGTAGTGCGACAGGTCACGGGGCCGCGCCCAGTTGTAGACGGTGCACACCAGGCCAGGCGCGGCGGCGTTACGGCCCACCCGGCTGGTGGCCTGGATGTACTCCGAGGTGCCCTTGGGCTGGCCGGCCACCACCATCAGGCCAAGGCGCTTAATGTCCACGCCGACCGAGACCATGTTCGTGGCCAGCACGACGTCCAGCGGCGAGGGCGAGCCCTTCTGCCCAGGCGGCCTCTTGGCGTGTGGAGGCAGAGCCGGGTCATGCTGCACCTCCAAGCGGTCCAGCAGCAGCGGAATCTCGCCCGAGTTCTTGCGGGACGTCAGCTCTTCCAGCGCAGGGCTATGGCGTCGCACCAGTCCGCGCTGGTCCATGTCACGCAAGCGCGAACGCACGTCGTCGTCGATGAGGCGTCGCATGCCCCCCAGCTCGCGCATGGAGTTGAAGTAGCCCAACACCGTCATCCACGGGTCGACTGGCTTGCCGTACTTCTGGAAGAGCGTCTGACCGGCGGCCAGGTAGGCCACGTACACGCGGATGAGCGCCAGCTTCAGGCGGCGGCCAAACGCGGCCACGCCGATGTAGCGCCGACCCGGATACTTGTCACTGGGCGCACGCTGAACGCTGAAGAAGTTGTCTTCCACGTCCAGGCCCTGTGGTGGGAACACCCTCACGTCCCGCAGGAAGAGCGAGCGCATCTGCTCCCGCGCCTGGCGCACCGTTGCGGTGGACGCGATGAGCTTCGGCCGAACCGTCTGGCCGTTGACGGTCCACGTGCACAGCTGGTCGACCGCGGTTTCGTACAGCCCCACCAGACTTCCCAACGGTCCCGAAATCAGGTGCAGCTCGTCCTGGATGATGAGGTCGGGCGGGCGCAACGGGCCATGGTCGACCTTGCGGACTGCGGCGAAGCCGTTGCGCGCAGGGTGCTGACTCGCGTCTTCCATGCATGGGGACGTGAAGCCATGGCGAGGGCAGTACCCGTCGACCTGCCCGAACAACATCTGCGTGCGCCCGTTCCAGGGCATCTGGGCGAACTTGTCGACGGTCGCAATCAGCAGCGCGGGAAGGCGACGGTAAATTTCTTCGTCCACCGTCAGCACCGGAATGCCTTCATCCGGTGACTTGGCACGGCTGAAGTCGCAGCGGCCCAAGGTGTCGCCGCAGAAGGTGAACACCCGAGCGCGCCCGCGGTTGTAGGTCTCCACGGTCACGTCCTGCCCTGCCTTGACCTCGCATCCGCACCAAGGGCAGTTCGTCAGCTGCAGTGGCGAGCCGGTCCCGCGGCCTGCACCTGCGCCTTGGGTGCGCAATATGGCCTCGTGCGCGTCCTCGATGGAGTTGGGCGTCGTGCGTTGGCCGACCCACAGGCCGATGCGGAACGGCTCCGCGCCCCAGGTCGCGCTGTCTCCCCGGCGAATCATTTCGCAGGCGCAGATGAGCGCGGCGGCACGCTGGAACTGCTGCAGGGTCAGCAGGCGCAGGGTGTAGCGCATGATGACCGCGACGCCGGCATGCCCCAGGCGTCCGCCCACCACACCCTGCAGGCGGCGCATCGCCAGTGTGTAAGCCGTCAGACCCAGGTACGCCTCGGTCTTGCCGCCACCGGTGGGGAACCACAGCAGGTCCGCGACGGCAGCGGCGGACTCGTTGCGGTCTGGGTGTTCCAGCTTGGTGACTCCGGGGAGATTCAGCAGCACGAAGGCCAGCTGGAACGGACGCCAGCTGCGGTTCTCTGGCAGGTCCAACTCCTCGAGAGTCTGCTTCGAGCCGGCACGACGCCGCTCGGAGAACAGGGCATGGATGCGCTGCTGCCACATCGCCTGGTTGGCGAAGCGGAACGAGCGCAGCGCTGCAGCATCGGTCTCCAAGAGCGCGATGCCCGCCTCGATGCGCTGCTGGGCTTCGGCGCAATCGTCCAAGGTCTGCCGTGCAGTGACCTCGAACTCTTCCAGCCCATCGGCCTTGGCGTCGATGCGTGCCCGGTTGGTGGCAATCCATTCGGTGTAGGCCACCGTCAGCTGGCGCAGGGATGCAAACAACGCCGCGTCGTCCGTCTCGGCGAGCAGCTTCATGTCCAAAACCACGCCTGCCAGCGCGGGGTTGTCATCGGCCGTCGGCGGGGTTGTCATCGGCACTTCGTAAGTCGGCGTGACTCGGGTTCTCAGCCGCACCGCCTTCTGCGGGTCGCCAGCGGCCACCTCGGCGTCTACCGCGACGCCGTGCCCGCTGGCGAACTCCACATGCTTGCGGTAGAGCATTTCCAGCCGCACCTGCTCGTCCGACGCAGCACCAGAGCGCCTGCGCCGCCTCTGGAACACGGAACTTCCGTCGGGCGCGGCAACCTCCAACTCCGGCTGGAACAGCAGCTCGTCATCCTTCGGACGGCGAGTTGCCGATGGCTGCGCATTCACGAGGAACAGGCTGACCACCCAGTCGCCTTCGAGCTTTCTGGCTCGGCCGCGAATCACCACATCGGGTTGCGTGGCGTCGGCAGGCTTGGCCGGAATTTCACCCTCAGCCAGGTCAATCACGACCGGCTGTCCGCCCATCGGGTAGCGCTTCCAGACAGTCTTAGGATTGCCCTTGTCGGTGGTCGCCGTTGCGCTCTTCTCGCGCGCGTAGCGTCCCCACCGGGGCGTCACCACCAGCCGAGCACTTTTGCCGTTGACTGTGCAGGTCAGTCCAATGGCGGCGGGCGCCAGCGAGTCAATCGGCAGTGCTAGGTCATCGGCATTGCCATCCTCGACAGTCCCAGCGCCGTCGGAGGCCAAGGCGTCAGATTCGGCAGCGCGGACCAACGTGCGTTTTGGCGCTAGCGTGCCGACTATGTACCGGTCGGAGACGCGTGGCTCATCGACTTCTTCATTGGGGCCACCCGCAGGGCCTAGCAGGTCCTTGATGACGAGGTCTTCAAGCTCGGTGCGCACCGATGTCGGCTTCGGGACCGCGGTTGCGAGCGGTGCCGCCCCGTTTGGGTCAGAAGCCGGGTCGCTGTTGCCCGTACTCATCCCACATTCCTCCTGAGCTTTCTACCAAGTGCATGTTATCTAAGCCGTGCTGCAAAATTGAACTACAACGACAACCGGCCTCGAGAGGGAGAAGTGCCAAGCACGGGTTTTCTGCACCTCGGTTCCCGCCTTGCCTGTGACCTCATTCACGGGGCTCGTCATCGCGTTCTCTACTGCGCGCCCGGCGTCCAGCAGCCGCTTGCCGCCGCCTTGGTGAATTGTCGAAGACAGTTGGGACGAGAGGCTGTTCGCGTCGTCCTCGATGTTGCCGATTCGACTGCTCGGATGGGTTATGGCGACTTCGATGCGATATCACTTCTGGTGGAAGGTGACGTAGACGTCCGCGTCGAACCCGGCCTACGGAGCTGCGTCATGGTTACCGATGACATCGGTTATGCCTTCTTCGCCCCACCATTGCTGGTTGAAACACAGGACGACCAACACGTCGGGCCGAACGCTCTGACCCTGCACCCGGCGCAGGTACAGACCTTGCTCGAGGCAGTTTTCCCACATCAGCCTGTCGCCGGGCAGGCGCCGGCGCCACCGGTTGGCAAAGAAGCGCTGACCAGCGCGAAGCTCCAGCAGGTCAAAGAATCCCTGGACGCGAATCCGCCGCAAAAGTTCGACCTCGCCAGAAAGGTGAATGTCTTCAACGCGTTCATCGAATTCGTCGACCTTCGCCTGACCGGCCTACACATCTCTCGGCACACCGTACAACTGCCCCGTGACCTCGTGCTAGCTCTTCGCGACGACGCCACCGCCAAGCGGCTACTCACCACATTCAAACTGGTGGGCGACGAGAGCAAGGTGGCAAAGGAAGCAGCCGAGATTGATTCGCGTGTCCGGGGCCTTCGGGAGCGGTACACGCGTTCTCTCGGCGACGGACTCGGCAGCGTCATTCTTCGCAGCAAACGACAAGCGTTCTCTGCAGAAGTCCAAGAAATTCGAGAGACCATTGAAAAGTTTCAGGCCAAGGTGCTTGAGCGTCTCGAGAAGGAACTAGGTGACTCGCGCAAGAAGCTGGTGGAGGCCCTGCTCCCGGCGGTCAAGAAGTCGACGCCGCCGGCATTGCAGGCGCAGGTAAGTGGCAAACCGACAGCAGATGTCCTCCGCCGCTACCTTGATGACGAGCTCGCGAGGGTATTCCCGTCCGCATCGTCACTCATCGGGGAGATGAAGCTGGAATGGGTACCAAAGGGTGTGACCTACGAGACTCTCAGCAACCCAGAGTTCCAGGAGCGGGTGCGAGCCGCGTTCCCTTACGAAAACTGGGACAAGCCGTTCCGGGAATTCGAGGCAGCACCGGCCGCCGCTCGAACGGGTGACCTGTTCGACTGAGCTTTCGAACAAACAGCATCGGCGACGTTAGTCGTCGAGTAGATGAGAACGCAACGATGGAAATTCGGTTTCTAAGGAAGTCCGGTGTACCCGCGGCTGAAATCAGCGCGCACCAGCAGATTCAAAAGACCTTCGATACCGCGCCGTTCACCAAGGGCTGGCGAGGCTACCCGACATTCTTCGTGGCGGCACTGTTTCATGTCCCCGTGCCCGACAGCCCAGGACTGCTTGCACCCGTGGGCTTTATCTCCACACTCACAAAGCATGTGGACACGGCGCACAAGCTCGCCATGTCCGTCGGTGTCGGCGGTGCATATGGGGGACGCGTGCAGTCCAGGCGGCAGAACACGGACGTTCGGGGTCCGTCGCAGCCGCCGGACCTCTTGTCCGCGTGCGGGTTCCTGAACTTCTCGCCTCTGCGAGGACGCGCGAGCGCTGCAGATGACTCGGAAGTGCGCGAATGACAGGATGAGTCCGCGCTGTCCCCGCGCCGGCTATCGGGAATAGCTGGCTGAGCTTCTTCCTAAGCTCAGTCTTCTGTCCCAACGTCGCTTTCGGCCTGGCGCCCATTGACCGCACCGACCACACTTTGCTCTGTTCAACCGAACAGTTCCTGAATCAGCTCATCAATCTGCCGACCGTCGATGCCTCCGCGCTCGTCATCCTGGGTCACAACCAAGGTGGCTCGTTCACCACCGCCTTCCTCGAGAGGAAGCACACCGTTTGCGCGGTACCACTGCAGCTTGCTCTCCCATCGCGACCGGTATCCCTCGTCCGCCAACATGCCGCAGTGCTCCCACAGGATGACGCGGCCCATCGCCTGGTCGTCGATGGTGAAGTCCGGCAGCCGGTGCTCCTTGCCATCGGTGCTGTGGAACGGAATCTCGTAGCCGGCCACGACTCCGTGCGCCGCCAGCGCGTCGTCGATGATGACTTCCGACTTTGCCCGACGACCACATCCCACACATAGGAGGTGTCGGCATCAGCCGGCTTGCCCGCCCGCTGGTATTGCAGCGGCTTGCTGACCGTTGTCACGCGCCCAACGCCAACGATGACCCGCCGCGGGTCATCGGAGAACGGCGTCTGCTTGGCGTAGAAGAAGCACAGCGAAGCCTGGGGCTTGACGAAGCCGAAGAAGCCGTCGAGCAGGGCCCGCTGATTGCGGCCGTTCTGCACCCACCCAGACTCGACCAGCCACTGCGGCTCCGTCGGCTCACGCGCGGTGTCGTAATCCAGACGCCAACCCTTGGCCAGTTCGTCGGCGAACTCGCGCCGCATCCACTTGAAAGGGATGCAGGCGGCCGTGAACGGCGGCTGCTGCAGGGCCGTTGCCTACCTTCGGCTGCGTGGTCACTTGCTCGAGCTTGCGCCGTCCTTCCGCATCGACCACCAGGCGCAGGCTCGGCAGCGCGCTGCCGGCCAGGTAGTTGTTGAGGCGGGTGAGCTCGGCCTCGGCGCCGCCTTTGAGGACTGTGAAGCGATAGGCGTACTTGAACAGCACTTGGCCCACGGTCGCTTGCTCGGGACCGCCCAGAGCAGGCTGAAGCGCCTTGGTGGCGTTCTCGAGCTGCTCCGCAATCCACTTCTCCGCTTCACCTTCGGTCTCGAACTTGCGCAGAGGGCGGGTGCCATTGGGCAGCGTGGGGTTGGCCCACCAGCCATTGCGGCCTTCAATCTGGTAAGGCTTGGCCTTGCTCGGGCGGCCACGCTTCTTCGCAGGGGCAGCCGCAGTGGACTGCACCGACGTCATCGGCGTCGATGCCGCGGCGGATGCGGCAGCAGCCGCGGCAGTGGCCTGGGCCACAGGGGTGAGCCCGGTAGCGGGCAGCTGGGGGAGAACCTTCTTCATCACAGACTCCGTAGTAGAGGCGGATTGCCTGTGACGTTTCTGAACCGAGGTTTAGCCTTCTGGCCTCGCCTGGCTGCGCAGCGCACTTTCGCAGCGACCGGTGGTGCTCGTCGTGAGGTCCTGCACGCATCGTCCACCGCGGCCGTCGCGTCGCCTCGTGCGAGGCCCTGCGACAACGACCGACAGTGGGCGACTGCGAGCGACCGGCTCCGACAGCGCGCCAGCCGATTTCTGCTGACAGTAGCGCTTGCTAACCGCTGTTTTCGGGCCGGAAAGAACAAAGGCCTTAGCGGCTACTCACCGCTAAGGCCTTGTGTCGTCTTCGGTTTTCTGTGGCTCCCCGACCTGGGCTCGAACCAGGGACCTACGGATTAACAGTCGAACCGGACAGGTTCAAGGAAGTGACGTAAGTCGTTGTCGATGTTCATGAATTTGGCGTTCTGAAGGCGCGCGTTTTGGGCCGAAAAGTGGCTGTTTTCAGGCTGTTTTTTCAAAGTTACGGCACAAATCCGTCACAGTGATTTGTGGCCTCAAGGTCATGGTCCTGCAGGACCGGGCAAGCCCTGCAGGAACCCCGTTGCTCGGGCTGCAGCTTCATCGAATGTCGGACGATATTGAAGTGTGTCGATGGCCTCGAACTGAGCGCGAAGCACGTCCGAACGGCTGTGCAACTGGTCGATGAGCGCGTGCCGGTGGCGTGTCAAGAATCGATGCGCCTGGCGCAGAGCATCCGGTTCCCGCTCAATGACCAACGATAGATCGAAGAGGTCCCGAGCACTGAGCGTATCGCCGCGATGCCAAAGCTTCTTCGCGATGATCTCGGTCGCAGTCTCCACTCGCACCTGCCGCCTGAGAACCCACCATTGCTCGTAGGGCATGTCCGTGAGGTTGGGCGATGCGACGAAGTCGATCTCGCCCTCGGGCCGCAGGCGTTCCACGTAGCCGGCGCCCTCCACGCAGTCCGAGGCAATGGACTCGGCCACATCGCTGAGCCGCGGGGTCACGTGCCCGAGGTATTGCGGGTCGGGCACGAAGATGTCGATGTCCTTGCTGCGCCGGTGACGGTAGCGGAACATGAGCACCGTTCCACCTCCCAGCGTCCAGAAGGGATCGCTGAGACCGCGCGTGCTCAGTTCATCGATCAGAAGGAAGGCCTGAGTGAGCAGCACTCGCCAAGGTCCGCCTGGCAACCGGGTAGGCTGGCGGCGGACGACATCGGTCGTCATGCCCATGCAGCTCGCGGTGACTTCAGTTCATGGGCCCAGCGCAGCAGGTGCTGCCAGACCAGTTTGGCTGGCACGCCTTGCGAGTGCGCCGCCTCTTCGACGGCCGAGACGATGAACTTCGCCGGCGCTTCATCGAGCATCGTCGAGACATGCGGCAGCCACGTCGGCGGAATCTCACCACTGGCAAGCGCCGTGGCCAGCAGTTTCGGGGTCATCGTTCGCCTGTAGCTGACACTGGCTGTCTGGCTGATGGCCTGAAGGCCTCGACTCCGACTCGCCTCATGCTCTGCACGCAAGGACAAGCCGAGGAGGTCCAGAAGCTGCGCAAGTTTGGTGACGCCGCGGTCAAGGATGGTGCCGGTTTCAAGTTGGTTGATCGTTGCGCGCGACAGACCGGATAGGCGCGCCAATCGTGCCTGGGAGAGGCCGAGCTCCTCGCGGCGCGTGCGAACCATCCGACCGATCTCGTCGAGACGCAATGAAGACATTGGAGGCGCCTGCGCAAGTACTCAGATGTGTCGAATATATTCGACATTTGCGCCTTGTGCCAGTGTGCAGAACTCACCGCCGGGCATGCGCGACTTGGCTGGTTAGGTTGGTCACGCCGAACAAGGTGTCGCCGTAGCCGGCGACGGGTATCGCGAACTCAGCTCGAGACGATCTCGTTGTCGAGTTCGGCGCCGAGTTGGCCCAGGGCCTTGCGGCGCCGGGTCCGCTCCTGGCGGTGCCAGACCAAGACTGCGGATCGGAGTACCCGCCGCTGGTTCCCAACCTGCTGGTGCAGCGGGATGTCGCCGGCCTCGATGCGGGCCACGATATAGGGGCGCGATACGCCGGCCAGGTCGGCAGCCTCCTGGGTGGTGAGAATGTGATCGGTGGCCGACTCAGGCCGGGCGGTGGCGTTCTCTCGAGCGCTGGCGCTGATCGCTGGGATCTGGAAGAGCTGCGCAAACTCGCCCTTGATCAACCGCGTGGCCTGAGCCGTCAGCTTGACATGGCGCCGCACGACTTCGACCAGCAAGTCGAGGTCGACATTCACGGACAGCGCAAGAGGGGCGTCGCCCCGCTTGGATTCGGTGGTCTTACGGGCGGTCTTCATGCGGGCAAGTTTGGCATGCTGACTCGAAGCACGCGAAACAGACGAAACGCGAATGGCGCATGCGGCGGCGCTCGCAACGCCGGATCATCCTCGGCGCACCTGGTCCGACACCCGCCGTCGGGCCCTCCCGCAAAATGCGCAAACCATGCACCACCTGATCTTGCGCCCAGGCCCGGAACTGGTCCTGCGGGCCTTCCGCCCCGAGCCTGATGAACTCGGCCCGCGCCCCAAGGAGCGCAAGGTCACGGACCGTGCGCACGAGTTTCTGTTCGAGGCCATCACCCTGCATCCGCAAGTCACGCTGGCCGATGTCTTCGCCTTGATGGAGGCCAGCCCGCTGCTCAAGCGCATCTATCGGCCGTCGTTCGTCGGCGAGCTCTGTGCCGAGGCGAGCAAAGGCCCGGTCCCTGGTGAGCAGCAGCCTGCGCACGATCGCATCGAATATCTGGAGCTGTTCGCACAGTGGGGTCTGGCCACGCACACCCAGACCTACAGCGGCACGACCCGGCTGCGCCTGCATGGCGTGGGGCCGGTGCTGCAGGAAGACCATCCCGAGGAACACAAGCGCAAGGGCGAACGCATCGAGTGGGCCGTGTCGCTCACGCCGCTGCGCAGCCTGCTGGCGCTGCCAGTCCGCGTGAACCACAGCGTGCGCATCACCGAGGACGACCAGGCGGCCCAGGCCTGGATGCAGGAGATCGGGCGCGCGCAGGTGGAAGACGTGACCTTGGGCCAGGTGATCGAAGGGCTGATGTGGGAACTGTCGTTCCATGGCGGCCCCGCCGAGCAGGAGGCCGTGGCCGAGGGCCTGCGGCAGCAGGTAGCCGAGTTGAAGGACGGCACGGCCAAGACGTATTCGTCCGACGAGGTCTTCGAACGCCTGGGGCTGCCTGGCTGCGAAGGCCTGTTCGATGAGTTTGGCGGGCACGAACCCTGCGAGGTGGACCAGGCCTTGCGGGACATCGGCGACACGGAGAACGCTGCCGACTGGATCGCCCGCAAGTTCGAGGGCCGGGTGATCGTCAAGCCCGAGTTCCGACATCTCAACGGGCGCGAGTTCCGCCGCGTTCGCCAAGATCTGCGGCGATGAGCCTTCCGGCGGATCAAGCCCTGCTCCAGGCACTGAGCGATGGGGCCCTGAAGGGCGCCAGCAACGCCACCATCTTCAAGCGCGGCCAGGCCTACGCCCAGTCCGATGCCGTGCAGGCCATTGAACAGGAAGACGGGCCCGTACCCGCGGCGCGCGCGACGGTGGTGGGCACGCAGCCCTACGAGGTTGAAGTCTGGGTCGACGAGGGCGCCGTGGGTGGCCAGTGCGACTGCCCGAATGCCGAGGACGGCTGGTTCTGCAAGCACCAGGTGGCGCTGGCGATGGTCTGGCGCGGCCTGCTTGGCGGCGATGCGCCGGCTCCGGACGAGGCTGTCCGTGCGAAGGTGTCTGCCGCCGCCGCCACGGCAGCCAAGCGCGCCCGCACGATCGAAGACCGCCGGGAGGCTCTGGCCGAGTTCTTGCGCGGCCAGGACGCGCAGGTGATGGCGCAGCGCCTGCTCGAACTGGCCGACCGCGACCCCGCCGTCGAACGTGAACTGCAACAATGGCGCAAGCTCAGCGACGTGCAGCGTGGCGCCGCCGGCCTGACCGAGCTGAAGGCCCTGGCCACGCAGATCCTGGCACCGGGCCGCGACTTCCTGGACTGGCGCCAGACCTTCGGCTACGCGCAACGCGCTGCCGACGTGTTGCCGCTGCTGGCGCAGACCCGGGAGCGACATCCGGAGGACGCGCTGGCGCTGGGCCTGCACGCCCTGCGCCGCGCCTGGGCCGCGATGGAGCAGGCCGATGATTCCGGTGGCGACATCGGCGGCCTGGCGCGCGCCATCGGCGATGAATGGGTCGAAGCGCTGCGCGCCGCTGGCCCGCGGCCCGCCGCCTTCGGCGACAGCTACCTGCAAGTGCTGCTGGACGATCCAATGATGAGCTTCGACACCGCGGCGGTCGAAGTGGCGATGGGCGATGCCGCGCGCGAGCGCTTCACCCGCAGCCTGGCCGCCCGCTGGCGCGCTGCGAAGGACGCTGTGCTGGCCGCGCGCGCCGCCCACGCCGCTAAGGTGGCCGAGGCGCGGCGGCTGAAGCGCCGCGAGCCCTACTACGACCGCCACAACGAACGCCCCGCTGGCCTCCTGACGCTGGAGCACCTGTACCTCAAGCACCTGGAAGCCGATGGCGACATCGATGGCGCCCTGGCCGTGCTGCGTGAAGACCTGCCCGCCGCGGGCACCTACGGGACTGTCACCGCCTTCTTGGAGCGGCATGGGCGCCTGCGCGAAGCCTTTGCCAACGCCGAGGCGGCGCTGAAGGCCTATCCGGAGGATGACCACCTGCAGCAGGACATGCTGCGCTGCTACGAGCGTGATGGCTGGGCCGACGAGGCCCTGGCTCTGCGGCGCCGGCGTTTCGAGCGCTGGCCCAGCGTCGAGGGCTACCGCGAAACGCTGCGTGCCGGTGCTGCGGCTGGCCGCGATGCCGATGCACTGCGCACCGAACTGCAGGCGGTGCTGGTGGCGCGCGAGCAGCAGGCGGCCTCGCACATCCGCGCCCGCACGGGCGAGGCCGGCACTGACGTGACCTTGCGCGTCGACGTGCTGTGCATGGAGCATCGCTGGGGCGAGGCCTTGGCCCTCGTGCAGCCGCCTGCGCGTTGCAATCCGAACACGCTGCGGACCCTGGCGCGCAACCTGGGCAAGGAACACCAGGCGCAGCGCATCGAACTGCTGCGGCGTGTGCTGGCGCAGGCCATGCAGACGGCCACCAGCCCCTACGGGGCCGAGCTGAAACTGGTCGAAGAAATCTGCGGCCTGCTGGATGCTGCCCGGCGCCTGGCCTGGCTGGCCAGCCTGCGGGCAGAGTTCAAGGCCAAGCGCAACTTCGTGGGCGGGTTGCCGACGGGTTGACGATCCCTTTTTGCAGGCGCCTGGACCCAAGGGTCTGCGCGCTGACCTGGGTGTAGCGACAGGTGGACGGCGTCACATCGACCTGGTGAACTTCTTCGTCAGTTCGATGCATCAATGCTCAACGAACCTGTCGGTCCTGACCTTGATGCCGGAAGTCACTCTTGCGGTGCCCTTGATGGATCTTTGCCATTGGCATAATCTGCCAACGCGGCCCGCAAGGCCTTGTGCACCCCATCTGGAGTCAATGACATGCCGACACGCAATGTGGTCCTGAGCGACCACCAGCACGAGCTGGTCGAGGGCCTGGTGCAGTCCGGCCGCTATCAGAACGCCAGCGAGGTGCTTCGGGAAGGACTGCGCCTGATCGAAGAGCGTGAGCGTGTCGAGAAGGCCAAGCTCAAGGCACTGAAGCTGGCCGCGCGGCAGGGATGGGCGGATGTGTCGGCTGGTCGGTTCGCGGATGTGGCCGACGATCAACTCGACGACTTCATCGGGCAACTGGGTCGTCGTGCCGCATCGAAGGTCGATTCCGCCGTTTGATGATCCGCTATCGCTTGTCGGGCGCCGCCCAGGCAGACATCGGGCAGACCCTGGGGTGGACGCACGAACAGTTCGGCAAGCCGGCGCGGCTGCGGTACCAGAGCCTCATCGTCGCGGCCCTTCGCGATCTGGCAACCGATCCAGATCGACCTGGCAGCATCGATCGTCCCGAACTTGGCTCTGGCGTCAGGACATGGCACCTCCGGCTGAGTCGGCATCATGTCGGTGCCGCGGCCGGCGTGGTACGGCGCCCGCGCCACTTCTTGATCTACCGGATGGAGCCCGACTTGCTTGTTGTGGGCCGCGTTCTGCATGAGGCCACGGAACTGGCACTCCATCTCGAGCCCGAGTCCACCTGGGAGTAGCTGGCAAGACGCAGAGTGGAGCGCCACGTCGCCGATCGTGCGCACGAGTTCCCGTTCAAGGCGGCTGAGACTTACCCGGCGTTGGCAATGCTCGCCTTGAGCTGCTCGCGCAGCGCCTTGCGGCCGACGCTGTTCGTTGCCCGCCAGGCCGCCAGAGCGAGTTCAAGG
>CAYVXO010000066.1:0-26206 GCA_964454485.1 uncultured Rubrivivax sp. | reverse complement strand
CTCCTCCGCGCCGGACTGAGATCGAACTCTCCCATCCGAGCCGAAGCGCAGATCGAACGGGGAGTGGCGAGCAAGCTAGTCTGCCGGCACAACAGCCCCCACCGCCCAGATCGACCCGCCTGAAGGCCGCCGTCTTCTCCAAGAAGCGACACCCTGGGCCGCACCGCCACACCGGACCGGTCTGGGGGCCGACTTCATTTCTGGACATTGGCATGACCGCGGCCGCCGCCGACAGAGGCGGCCGGACGCCGCTCACGCTGTTCGACACGGAAGCCGTGGCCACCGGTGCCGGACCGCGCTCGGACCGAATGCAAGGGCCCTTGGGGCAGCCGCCAGCGACAGCGAGCACTTTCGAAGCCTGCGCAGACGTCACGACCCGACCCTGGTGGTCGTCGGAACCACCTCTGGCTCAGGACAACACGGCGGAGTTACCCGCGCCGCGCTTGGTCGGTGCAACACCGCTGGAATGCCCTCCGACACTCGCCATCACTTCGGAGACATCCCGCCAAGTGCCCGAAACGCTGCCACTCGACGCGGACTTCACCAGCACCCCCTCCGCGTCGAGCCCCTGGCGGCGAGACTGACCGCACGGAGGTATGCGGCCCCGGGGACAGGGCATGCGAATCGAGCGGTCAGTCGGCGAGGTGAAGCCACTGATCTTCAGGAAGTGTCTCGAGGAACTCGCGCACTGGGTCGAGGGCGCCGTGACTGGCGGCCCACTGGATGTGCTCCCGAAGCCTGTTGCCTTTCGCCACGGCCGTGCTGTCTTGCCAGGCAGCGAGGATGAGAGGTAGCGCTGGCTCCCAGCCGCCCCCAACCCTGCGCTTTCCCGGAAGCAAGTCATACAGACGGCTCCACGCCTGCGGCAGGGGGCAGACCCGCCCGGCCCGGGTCGCGATCGCCAGTACGTCTTCCTCGGAAGCCGGGGAATCAGCCATGGTGCGGCCTCCGCTCGTAACTCGTGGCATCGCTTGACCGCGTTGGCGGCCGCCTGCGCGCCGGACGCTCGGCGGCATGCTGATGCACATCGCTGGCATCCCGTTGGCCGTCTGACCTTCCGCCGGAATGCTTGCTCGTCGTCGGGACTCGCTCGCCAGCGGTCCAAGCGCCTACGGTCCCCGCGCCGAAGAGCGGTATGCAGTTCAACCTGCCGACGTCGTCGAACCAAAGCACCGGCATGTCAAGCACGACGAATTCTCCCGTCATATCGGCGAAGGCCTCTGCCTGACCGCGATCCCGAAACGCCTTCGTCAGCTTCTGCCCGTGCTGTCCGCAGACATCCCATCCACGCACACTGCGTTCCACCACCCTGCCGCCACCACGGATCCGGAGGCTCGCGGTTGCGAGTCGAAGCGGCAATGCCTTGGACAGTGCGAGGCCTGCCTCGGGCAGCAGCTTGCGATACAGCAGGTCGGGAGGGCCGCAGCCATGCCAGCGTTGTTGCTGAAGGTCCGCGCTACTCCACGCCAGCCCTTCGGCGCCACACTTCTGAGCCCACCAAAGCATGACTTTCATCGTCAGCATCGGCCACTCCTTGCCGAATGGAGCCATTGCGATCCGTGACTGGCCTGTGGCTGCATGATCACGCCTGGCCTGCGCATACAGGTCCGCATGCCAGTCACTCTGGACCTCATCCAGGAACAGAATCCGGCGTCCATCGGTGGTCCGTCGCAGGCTCGTGCGCACGTGCACCAGCGCGTTCCGCGTACGGTAGTGGCGCGGCCGATAGGTCTCGGGCCAGTCGTCGAGCTGAAGCAACAGCTCTTTGTAGTCATCGCCGCCCGGCAACGAGAACGACTCCCACCTTGCAGTAGCGTGGTCCTTGCCCCAACGCGAGAACCGCTTCCCGATCTCGAGCTCGGCAAACTCGAGCGCGTCCTCCGGCGAGGCGAAACCCCCGTTGGCTGCCTCGACAAGACGCCCCGAGTCGTCGAGGACGATCCACCAGTCCCGCTGCTCCACCAGCAGATCATTGAACCGGGTTCGTGCCACGGCCCAGCCCAACGAACGGTGCCGAAAGCGCACATGGGCCATGCCGTGACCAACGCCATGCAGCCGGCGACGCTTGTGGTCCTTTGCAGGCAGTCGATCGCAGCACTCACGCCATCCGGCTCGCGCCGCGAAGCCATAGCGGGACTCGCTGACCAGCTTCGGTGTCGCATGCGACAGGTCGATCTGACGCAACACCTGTGCCCTGGTGAGCTTGGCATCGCGGGGAAGCTGATCGAGGCGCGCCAGTACCCCCGACAGCTGCAGTTCTTCGCGCTTGACGCCCTTCTCGGTCAAGGCGCACAGAGTGGCCGACCACTGTGTGGCCGAGGCCTTGTTCAGCCCCGTCGCGCTCACCGCCGCTCGAATCGTCGAGGTCAGCGGCAGAGGCGCCACGTCAACACAGTATTGGTTATCCGGGACACGCCTGCGCCGAGCGAGCGCGGCAATGTGCGGCGCGACAGCGCGCTCGTACCAGGCCATGAAGTGCGGTGCCGCTGCGTCCTCGCGCCGCTGCAACAGCGCCGCACGGTCTGCGACCGTCTGCCCGAGGAACCGGTACCCTTCGATCCCGGGTTCGTGGACCACCAAGTCGATCAGCGGTGCGTAGTCCCAGCAGGACGCCGCCTTGGGCAGGACCAGGCGCAGACGGCGCTGGCGCTCGTCGAACCGGCTGACGTTTAGCCCGATCTTCGCGCCCTGGGGCAGGTTCTTGTCGATCGTTGCGGACTGGTGCAAGGCCATGGCGCTGTTCCAGACGGTTCAGAACCTTGGTGCGGTCAGCGTGACGCTGTCCCCGGTCACGCGCCGGCGGCACTTGCGCGCGCGGCAGCCTCTAGGAGCTCTCGGGCAGCCGTGTCGTCCCCAGACGTCACCATGGCCCACAGCGCGGCACAGCGCTCGCGCACGTCGACCTGGCTCGACTCGAGTTGCCTGATGATCGCCAGCTCATGCTCAGCACGCTGCTTGGCCTTGCGGCTCCCGTACTCCACCACCAGATGGTCGCCTGCCACGTTCATCGCCCGGACGAGTTCGTCCTCGTCGGCACGCACGCCCTGCCAGAAGAAGCGGCTCGTCATCGCCTCTCGCGGAAACTCCGCTACACCCTTGAGCAGCTGGAAGGCCTGTCCCCAAGGCGATGACCACGCCGTGTCCTTGCCGACACTGAAGGCCACAGGCGAGTAGGCCACCTTGGGGATGAGCGCCTCGCCCCGGGTCTTGCCCAGCCGCAATTTGAGCTCGTCCAGAATGTTCCCGACAGCACTTTCCGGGATCCTGCCACCGGGGTGGTAGGCCTCGTACATCCGCTGTGCGTCGGCGCGGATGCGGTCTCGCTGGGTCGCCAGAAACGCGTCGATGTCATCGCCGACAGTGACGCCGAGCAGCTTCTTGGCAGCATCATTGGCCTCGGTCAGAGCGACTTCGAAGAGCGGGATGGCCGCCTTCGGAATCCAGCGCATGCCGTCGGCAAGCGCATACGTGTAGTGCGGCAGGATGTCACCGGATGCGCGCCTGAGGCGATCGACCTTCTTCAACGTGGCTTCGTCAAAGGGCGCCACCTTGAACGAAGTCTTGGAGCTGACCATGCCGGTCTGCTTGAAGCTGTCGACACCGAACCACTCGGGCTTCACCGGTGCCTCGAGCGGCGGCACACGGCTCGTCTTGTCGACAGCCACGAGCAGGCCCTGCTCGAAGACACGCGCGATGCCTTCGGCCACGCCATCGAGCTTCGGTACACCCAACTCCGCTGTCGGCGACTCCACCGGCCGATCGTTGTGATCCGTGAGCGTGACTTCGCCGGTCTTTACGTCCACAGACACCTTGGGCTGCGCCGCGGCGCCCTGCTGCTGCGCGAAGCAACGGGTCCGGTACTCCCGCCAAAGACGTGCCGCTTCGGCATCGCCCTCCGGAATGACCAGCTGCGGCATCGAGGCCGCAATCTCCGGCTGCAACGGCCCGGCGACGCCCCAGAGGTAGTCGAACCACTTGCGGCAGGCCTCCAGCGTGGGCGCCGAGACCGAGGTGACGATGTTCGCCTGCGAAGGCGATGTCGGTCCGAGCCCCAGGTTCTCTGCGGGCCCGAGGACGATCACTGCGCTGGCGTCGCGTGCCGAGAAGCACAGCAGATTCGACGACCGGTCGCGCAGCGAGCGCTCGGGGTACAGCCGAAAGGCGGCGCGGTCTGCATAGCGCTCGGCAAGCCGCACCAGTTCCAGCAGGTCGGACTCGGTTGTTCGGCAGGTCGGCTGGATGCTGACCACCAAGCGCAGTCGGGTCTCGCCCGCGCCGTCTGCCAGGTACCCCTCCATCCATTCGACCGCCTGCCGATCGATCGCGCTTGCCACGCCGAAGATGCTGACCGACGAGCGGGCGACTTCATCGAAGGGCAGCGAGGCGTACGGTGCGACCACGCCTGCACTGACCCGCGGCTCCGGCCAGATGAAGGGCACGCTGGGTTGGATGGACTCGTTCACGGCACTCCCTGTCTCTTCTTTGCTTCGCTGGACCACGTCGCGGGCACGGCTCGGCGGCCTTCGCTCGGCGCCATCGGCCCGAGCAGTTCTCGCTCGTCTCAGGTACCCATGCGCCCGAGTGCTCGCCGAAGGCGCTGCACCCGTGACAGGGTCCATCCGTCGACGGGATAGCCTCCAAGGATCCGCTCCATCAGCTTGACGGCGGCGGCGGCCATCCGGGCGTCTACGGCATCGACCAGGGGCTGCATGAGTGACCTCAATGCGGCATCCGCAAGTCCGTTCGATCGGTCGTTGACCCAGCTTGCGAGGATCAGCCAGGCCTGCTCGATCGTCAGACCCAAGGCCACGACCTCGTCGAGCACCCTCGCCGCTTCGTCGTGCAGCACCAGGCCTTCGACGGTGCCGGCCAGGTCGTCGAGCCGACCGCCATGCTCGAGGTGCTCTCCGACCATCCGAGCCATGACCTCCAGCGAAGGCTTGTCGCGGACGTCCTCCTGCTTGCGAAGGAATGCTGGGATCTCGAACGCGTCGTCCGCGAGGCTGAAGCGAATGTCGGACGGAGCAGCGCTCGCCATGGCGCGGGAGAACATCGGCCGAGAATCGAGGCTGTAGCTCGCCGCAGCCTCGCGCACGGTACCCAGTCCGCCCCAGCCGGCAGCCACCATCGAGCCGACACGGTGCAGTTCTGCTTGTTCGACGGTTTTGTCTGCCGCTGCGCGTTGATGAACCATGATGCAGTTGGTGTGCTTGGACATGAGTTGGTACTGCACCGCCAGATCCTGGGCTTCGGACTCGCTGCTTGCGCCCAGTCGGCGCGCCGCGGCGACACGGGACAGGGCGTCGCCCCGGCATGGAGCGTCCGCCTCGCCGCGCGCGAGTTCAACGGTCTGTCCATGGGCGTCATCTGCCAACAGCCGCACAGCCCTTCCGTCGATCGCCTCGCTGAAGCCCGCAAGAGCGATCACCGTGTCGCCACCGAACAGACCATGGGTGGGGCCGCTGGTCCATACCGGGGCCTTGCCCCAATCGACGCGTCCACGGGTGAACTGCGGTTGCCGGATTCGGTTCAGCATTCGAAGCGCCGCAGCTTCCAGTGCCTCGCCCGGCGTCGCGAACTCGCACGCCCCACCCGTGGCCTCCGCCAGCGTGCGCAAGACACCTTCGGCTGGCGTAGAGCCCACGCCAATCGCAAAGACGCGATGGCCGCTCGAACGTGCTGCCGCGATCATCTCGTCGGCCTGCCAGACTTCACCGTCGGTGATGAGCAGCACGTCACCGCCCTCGTGCTCCCCGCGCGCGGAAAGGCCGAAGACTGCCGTGAGCGCGTCTTGCATCTCGGTGCCGCCAAGGTCCGCCTGAATGGCATCGATCACCGTCCGCATGTGCCGCAACGCCTGGGCCTTGCAGGGTGTCGGCTCGAGCACATGGTCGACCGTGGATCCAAATCGGCTCAGGCAGACGAGGTCATGCTCACCCAGACCGTCGATGACGCCATGCAGTGCGGCACGCGCCGAGGCGATGCTGTCGCCGTTCATCGATCCGGAGCAATCGACCAGCAGCTTCAGCGCAATGCGATCTCGCGGGCGGCTTGGTGGGGGCTGCACCGCCGCCAGCATCACGACTGGAGCAGATGTGTTGGCCGCGTCGTTGGCGCGGACGAGCAGAGACGGTCGCGGCTCGCGCGGCGTCACGATCACCACGACGTCGCGATCGAGTTTCGCGGAGGGCGCGAGGGTCAGACGGACCGCGCCGCCACCCGCCTCGGCGCTTTCGAAGTGGTGGGTCGGACACTCGGCCTTTGAGCCTTTCAGCGCCTCGCCGATGGTGAGGGACAGCGCCAGCGGGTACTCGGCATCGAGACTGGCAACGGGCACCTGTTGCGGCTGCAGGCCGGCCTTCTGTGCACTCCCATAGCGCGGCGCAATGGTGGTCGGGATCGACAAGCGCAGCCGGCCCTGATCGAAGCTGAGCAGTTGCACGAAGCGGCATTCCAGGACGATCACATCACCGGGCTTGAGGTTTCTGATGTTCGCGGTGTGCAACCCGTCGGCGTGCGCCTCCAGCATCACCGGTGCGTCGCCCTCCTCGAGCGACTCCTCGTATTGCCGCTCCGCCTCGCGCTTGGCGACGACCAGGCCTTCTTGCCGCTCACCGTTGAGCTCCGATGCGAAGCCAAGCAGCACGGCCTGGAAGGGCAGCGGAAACGTGTAGATGACCTCCAGCACCCGATCGCTCGTGTTGCGGTAGGTCTGACGCAGCGTGAGCCCGAACAGGACGGCGTCCAGTCGTCCCTCTGCGCACACGCCCTCCAGCACCGGGGCCGGGGCGTCGCCATCGCGGCAGGTCAGTGCGAATTGAGTCCGCTCGTCATTCATCGTTGTTCTCCCTGAAGGTGGATGAGGCGTTCCCTGCGCCGATGGCCGGTTCGGTTGCGTCCGTCGAGCGCACCTGGCGGTAGGAGGCGGTGATACCGCGGACGAGCGCACGCACCTGCTCGGAGGTGAGCCCGGCACGCCCCGGTTCGATGTGGACTTCGAGCCCATCGACAACCGTGACACGGCTCCAGACCTCGACAGTTCCCGCCGCCGCACGCCGTGGCGCCGGATCTTCCGGCGCTCCGGCCATCAGTTCGCGAACGCGCTCAAGGCTCAGACCAGCATCTGTCCACCGACGGATCACCAGCAACTGCTCGAGGTGCCGCCGCAGGTAGTGGGCGCCTCGCTTCTCTCCCTCGGGACGGTCGACCAGTCCTTCGGCGATGTAGTAGCGCACCGTGCGTGGCGTCACCCCGGCAAGTGTCGACAGCTCGTCGATCGAGAAGCGCTCAAGCGGGGTGTTCGTGGTCATGCCCCATTATGAGACACTTAGTTTAAGACAGTCAACTGACTATTAAACGAAGCTCCGGCCATGTCCGCAGACCAACGAGAGCCCTGTCCAGAAGCACTGAAGAGACCTGCCGAGTACTCGGATTGGCCAGCAACCTTGACGGGCTTGTGCGTTGCGCTGCAATTTGCTACTCTGCGCAACACCCCGACCATCAGACGGACCCCATGATCCGCTGTCACCTCTCGTCCCTGATGGGTCGGGACAAGCTCAACATCTCCGATGTGGCCCGCGCCACTGGCCTCAATCGCAGCACGATCACGGCGCTGTACCGTGAGACCGCGACCAGGGTCGAGCTTCCCGCAATCGAACAGCTCTGCGCCCTATTCAAGTGCTCCGTCGGCGAGCTGCTGGAAGTGGTCTCGCACGACAACAAGGGCGCCCCGTGACCCTGAGCCAAACCCGCTGGCACGTCATCGCCGAAAGCAACTTCGCGTGGGAGCGTGAGGCGCTGGACTGGCTGCGCAGCCACCTGCCCGATCGCGACCCCTGGCACGTCTGGACCAACTTCGAGTTCATCGATGAAGAAGGCAAGGTCAGCGAGGTCGATGCCCTGGTGCTGTCGCCGGCGGGCTTGTTTCTCGTAGAGATCAAGAGTCGTCCTGGCGTCCTGACCGGCGACGCGCACAGCTGGACCTGGACAACAGACGGCCGCAGCAACACCTACGACAACCCGCTGATCCTGGCCAATCGCAAAGCCAAGCGGCTGGCCAGCCTGCTCAAGCGCCAACCGGCCATCACCAAAGCCAAGATTCGCCTGCCCTTCGTCGAGCCGGCCATCTTTCTGTCCTCCAGCAGCCTGGCGTGCCGGCTCGAAGGCATCGCCAGGAGCGCCACGTTCCAGTACGGCCGCCCAGGCACGATCGATGACGACGGCATCGTCGGCGCCTTGGCCAACGGCATTGCCAACCGTGGCGCATCTACCGTCGATGCCCAGCAAGCCCGCGCCATCGCGCGGGGGCTCAACGAGGCGGGCATCCGCCCGTCGAACAAGCACCGCCAGGTGGGCGACTACAAGCTCGGCAAGCTGCTCGCCGAAGGTGACGGATTCCAGGACTGGGAAGCCCAGCACGTGTCCATCGAGACCGTGCACCGCCGCGTGCGCATCTACACCGTAGCCACGGCCTCGAGCCCGGAGATCCGCGCAGCCAGAGCGCGGTCGGCGCGCCGCGAGTTCGAGGTGCTGCAAGGCATTGACCATCCCGGCATCCTGAAGGCTTGGGAATACAAGGACGCCGAACTCGGCCCGGCGCTTGTCTTCGACCACGACCCCAAGGCCGTCCGACTTGATCACCTGCTCCGTGACCACGGAGCGAGACTCACCGTCACCCAGCGCCTGCAGCTGGTGCGCGACATCGCCGAGACGCTGAAGTACGCCCACTCCAAGCGCCTCTACCACCGCGCGCTCGGCCCGCAGAGCATCCTGGTTCAGAACGTCGAGAGCGGCAACTTCCAGCTCCGCTTGATGAACTGGCAAACGGCATCGCGCAACGCGGGCGACTCCGCCTCGCCCGACACCGTCCACCGCACCACCGGTACCCGTCATGTGGAGGACTACGTAGAAGACCCGGGCCTGGTCTACCTGGCGCCCGAAACCACGCGCGCCGACCCGGCCCACGGCCCCAGCCTCGACGTGTTCTCGCTCGGCTGCATCGCGTTCCACGTCTTCAGCGGGCAGGCACCGGCCGAATCCGTCCTCGACCTGCAGGAGAAGCTGCGCGTTGGCCAGGGCCTGAACCTGTCGGACGTGATGGACGGCTGCGGCGCCCATCAGCAAGAACTCGTGCACGTGGCCACCTGCCCTGAGGTGCTGGCCCGCTACGACACCATCCGCGGCTTCCTCGACGAGCTGGATGCCGTTGAAGACGAGCTGACCACGCCCGACCCCGAAGCCACGGTCGACCCCAGCGTCGCCCGCGAGCGCGACCGCCTGGAAGGTGGCTTCACCGTCATCAAGCGCATGGGTCGTGGCTCGTCCAGCGACGCGCTGCTGGTGCGCGAAGACGGCAGCGACGAGGAACTGGTCCTGAAGGTGGCGCTGGACGTGGCGCACAACGACCGCCTCACCGCAGAAGGCGAGGTTCTGGCCAAGCTGCACCACCACAACATCGTGGCCCACCGCCGCACGCTCAGCGTGGCCGGGCGCACCGCGCTGCTGTTGAAGACGGCGGGCGACAAGACGCTCGCCGAGACGCTGAAGGAAGTGCGCGAGCAGGGCCGCCTGTCGCTGGACATGCTGCAGCGCTTCGGCGAAGAACTCATCGAAGCGGTGAACCACCTCGAAGCCGAAGGCGTCGCCCACCGCGATATCAAGCCCGAGAACATCGGCATCAGCCGCAACCGCAGCGGCAAGCTGCAGCTCGTGCTGTTCGACTTCTCGCTGTGCCGCACGCCGGCCGACAACATCACCGCCGGCACGCACCCGTACCTCGACCCCTTCCTCTCACTGCGCAAGCCCCCGCGCTGGGACCTCTACGCCGAGCGGTTTGCCGTCGCTGTCACGCTCTACGAGATGGCCGTCGGCCAGCCGCCGGTGTGGGGCGACGGACAAACCTCGCCCGAGATGCTGGACGTGGAAGCCACCATCGAAAGCGATGTATTCGACCCCGTCACGCGCGAAGGCTTCACCGCCTTCTTCGCCAAGGCGCTAAAGCGCGACTACAGCCAGCGCTTCGACAACGCCGAAGAGATGCTGCGCCACTGGCGGTCCATCTTTGCCGCGCGCAAGACAGTCCACCCGGGCGAAGGCGGTGCCGAGAGCGAGATGGCCGCCATCGCGGCGGCGGCCACTCCCTTCAGCACGATGGCCGAACTCGGCTACAGCCTGGAAGCGCAGGTGGTTCTGGAGCGCATGGGCATCCAGAACGCCCGCGGCCTGCTGGCCGTCGATCGCATCACCTTCCGCTTTCTGCGCAGCGTGGGCGACAAGGTGCGCAAGGAGATTCGCCTCAAGGCCAAGGAGCTGGCCCGCCTGCGACCCGACCTCACGCAAGGCCGCAGCACCGCCCACGACAGCGACGAAGACGCTTCCGCCGCCATCAGCGTCAACGAGCTGGCCGCCCAGCTGCTGCCGCGCCGGCCCGCCGGTGACGACCGGCCGGAGGAAGCCGCCCTGGCCCATTACCTGGGCCTGGACGATGCGGTGACGCCCGGCGCCTGGCCGACCGTTGGTGACGCGGCCCAGGCCTGCGAGGTGGACCGTGCGGTCCTCACCACCGCGCTGATCAAGGCCCGCGAGCGCTGGCTGCGCAACACCGCCTTCACCGAATTGCGCCAGCAGCTGGAAGCGCTGCTCCGCAGCCAAGGCCAGGTGATGAGCGTGCATGAGGCTGCACTTGCCCTGCTCTCGCTGCGCGGCTGCGCCGAGCAGGACGATGCCGAACGCCTGCGCCAGGCCAGCGCCGTGCTGCGCGCCGCGCTCGAGGCCGAGTCGCACCTGGACCAACCCCGCTTCGAGGCCTTCGACCAGGCGCCGGTCACCCTCATCGCCACTGCCGCCGCGTGGGCCGACTACGCCCGCCAATTGGGCGCGGCAGCCGACGCCTGTGCCTTGGCAGATCCGCTGCTGCCGCCCGCCCGCGTGCTGGAGACGCTGGAAGGCATCGCACCCCCGTCCGTCGCCAGCGCAGGCGGCACGCCCACAGCACACCTGCCGCCCACGCGCCTGCTGCGCCTGGCAGCCTCTGCCTCTCGCAAGGCAGCCCTGTCCAGCCGGCAGGAGATCTACCCGCGCGGCATGTCAGCGCTGCAGGCGCTGAAGGCCTCCATCAACGCACTGGTCGGCGCCACGCTCAGCCCTTCGGCACTGCAGGCCCGTGTGCGCGGTCGCTACCCCGAGGCCACGTCCCTGCCCGGCCGCCCCGAGCTGGACCGATTGCTGGAAGAGGCCAGCGCCCCTCTGCATTGGGACCCCACCGCTGCCGATGGCTCTGGCGCCTACCGCTCAGCCACGCTGGGCAGCGTGGCCACGGCGGGCACCACCACGCAGTTCTCCCGCCAGGGCACGATGCTCAGCACCGGTGCCGGGCCCGATGGCAACGTCGTCGACGCCGCTGCCGCAGAAGACCGGCTGCAACGCAGCCTGCGCCAGGGCGGCCTGCTCGTCCTGACCGTAGAGCCGCGCCTGGCCCGCCGGGCAGAGGCCGAGCTGCTGCACCGCTTCCATGAACAGCAGAAGAGCGCCGCCCACAAACTGCAGCGCGTCAGCGTCGATGCGCTGCTGCTCGCCGAGTTGAAAGCACAAGCCACCGCTGCCCGCGTGGACTGGAACGTGGTGCTGCGCGCCGACGCCGCCGACAAGGGCAGCCGCGACTGGACCAACCTGATGCGCCTGGTGCAGCGCGCGCTGCCCGCCCTGCGCACCGCACTACTGCAAAGCACTGCGCCCGTGCTGATGGTCAGCGCCGGCCTGCTGGCCCGGTATGACCTGATGGCCCTCATCACCGAGATCGAAGCCGCTACCGGCCGCCCGGGGCAGACCCCCAGCGTATGGCTGCTGCTGCCCACCGCCCACCAGGGTCTGCCGGTGATCGACGGCGTGGCCGTGCCGCTGGTCAACAACATACACAACACGCAGACGCTGGCCTTGCCGCAGGCCTGGATCGAGAACCAGCACCGTGCGGGCCTCATTCATGGATAGGCGCCTGTCCAACGACGCCGCGGCGTAAGCACGGAAAACAAGAACCCAGGGAAGCAAGACACGTGATCGATGCCAAACAACTGCTCGTCGACCTGACGCGCCAGCTCAAGGGCCTGGAGGCTGACCTGCGCCAGCGCATCGCCGAGCAGCCCGACCTGAACAGCAGCCTGCGCGACGAGTGGCAAGCCGCGTTCGACGCCAAGCGTTGCGCTGAACCGTTCGAGACCTGGGCCGACCAGGTCATCACCCAGGCCGGCGTGCACTGGCTGCTGAGCTGCGTGTTCCTGCGCTTCATCGAGGACAACCAGCTGGTCGATCGCCCCTGGCTGGCCGGCACGCCGGATTCAGGCCGCTTGGCCTTGGCCCGCGATCGGCACGAAGCCTACTTCCGCGCCCACCCGCTGGAGAGCGACCGGGACTACCTGCTGGCCGCATTCCGCGAGGCGGGCACACTGCCCGGCCTTCGCACCTTCTTTGACGAGACCCACAACCCCGTCTTCCGTCTCGGTATCAGCGGCGACGCGGCGATGTCGCTGCGGCAGTTCTGGCAGCAGGTGAACACCGACACCGGCCTGCTGCTTCGCGACTTCACCGACCCGGCCTGGAACACCCGCTTCCTGGGCGACCTGTACCAGGACCTGAGCGAGGCCACCCGCAAGCGCTATGCGCTGCTGCAGACGCCCGAGTTCGTCGAGGAGTTCATCCTCGACCGCACGCTCACGCCGGCCATCCGCACCTTCGGCTTCCGCGAGGCGCGGTTGATCGATCCCACCTGCGGGTCGGGCCACTTTCTGCTGGGTGGCTTTGCGAGGTTGGTGGACGAGTGGCATCGCAACGAGCCCGGGCGCAATGCGCGCGACATCGCTCAGAAGGCGCTGGACGCCGTTACTGGTGTGGACCTAAACCCGTTTGCTGTGGCTATCAGCCGCTTCCGCTTGCTGGTGGCTGCATTGCAGGTGGCAGGCGTGCGGCGGCTGGCCGACGCGCCCGACTTCGCCATCCACGTTGCCATCGGTGACAGCCTGCTGCATGGCCGCCGCTTCGGCCTGGCCGGCTTAAGTGCCACGCGCAGCGAGCAGTTGTTCGACGAAGTGCAATCCCATGCTGACGAGGGTCTTGCGCACGCCTACGCAAGCGAGGACTTAGCCAAGGTCCAGCAGATCCTGGGCAGGCAGTACCACGCTGTGGTGGGCAACCCTCCGTACATCGTGGTGCGCGATGCGGCGCTGAACTCCGCCTACCGCAACCGATACGCCAGTTGCCACCGCCAGTACTCGCTGGGTTGCCCGTTCACCGAGCGCTTCTTTGAGCTGGGGATCACCGGCGAGCGCTTCGGTGCAGCTGGTTTCGTCGGTCTGATCACAGCCAACAGCTTCATGAAGCGGGAGTTCGGTAGCAAGCTGGTCGAGGACGTGCTGCCGCGCCTGGATCTCACCCACGTCATCGACACCTCAGGTGCCTACATCCCCGGCCACGGCACGCCCACCGTGATTCTGCTGGGCTGCCACCGGCCGCCACACGATGAACTGCGCAGTGAGCACAACACGGTGCGAGCAGTGATGGGCATCAAAGCCGAGCCCGGCAAGCCCGAGGATGCGAGGCAGGGGCTTGTCTGGCAAGCGATCGTTGGTCAGGTGGATCGGCCGGGAAGTGAGAGCGAATTCGTCAGCGTGCGGGACACGCCGCGAGCGACGTTCGGCAAGCATCCGTGGACCATTGGCGGCGGCGGCGCGTCCGATCTGCGTGAGCACTTAGAGGCCACGGCCGCGAAACGCCTGAAGCAGATTGCCGCAGACCTTGGGTTCGGTGTCGTCACACGCGAAGACGACGCATTTGTTCTTGGTAGCGGTGCGCTTCGCAGGCACCGGGTCGATCCCACATTTGGGTTGCCGGCAACCGAGGGTGAGCAGGTTCGCGACTGGATGGCCGAGAGCACGGACATCCTTTGGCCCTATGACGCGAAGACGCTGGAGGCGGTTGCCGCGCCCGAGGTCACACAGCTTCTGTGGCCTTACCGAACTGGCCTGTCTGACCGGGTCGCCTACGGCAAGTCGCAGATTGAGCGCGGCCTCCAATGGTTCGAATACTCAATGTTCTTCAAGGGCCGCTTCCGTGAGCCACTTTCGATTGCCTACGGCGAAATTGCCACCCACAACCACTTCGTCCTCGACCGTGGCGGCAAGGTGTTCAACCGTACTGCGCCAGTCATCAAGTTGCCGCCCGATAGCAGCGAAGACGATCACCTGGGGCTGCTTGGGCTGCTGAATTCGTCGGTCGCGTGTTTCTGGTTGAAGCAGGTTTGCCAGGACAAGGCAGGTAGCGGCATCGGCCGAGGCGTTCAGAACGAGGCCTGGGAATCTCGGTACGCGTTCAATGCCGCAAACGTCGCCGACTTCCCAATAGCACGTGAGCAGCCTCTTGCTCTTGCGCAAAGGCTCGACCGTGGGGCGGCAAGTGTCGCGTCACATAGTGTCGAGGCTTTGCTGGCGCGATCCCGATTGCCTGATCGGTCATCGATGGTGACTGCACATGAGGCGACTGTTCGCGTGCGCCGCCAGATGATCGCCGCTCAGGAGGAACTGGACTGGCTTTGCTATCGCCTCTACGCGTTACTGCCCGAGGGCAGCAACGCAGAGGAGCTTGAATCCGCCAATCCGCCTGAACTGCGATTGGGGGAACGCGCCTTCGAGATCGTGCTGGCCCGTCGCGTCGCCGCGGGCGACGAGAGCACCTCCTGGTTCGAACGTCACGGCAGCAACCCCGTCACCGATCTACCGGCGCACTGGCCGGCCGAGTACCGTGCCGTCGTCGAGCGCCGAATCGCGCTGATCGAGTCCGACCGCAACATCGGCCTCATCGAGCGCCCCGAGTTCAAGCGTCGCTGGAACACGCCGGCCTGGGACGAGCTAGAGAAGGCTGCGCTGCGCGAATGGCTGCTCGACCGCCTGGAACAACCGGCCTTCTGGCCCGCGCACGCCGGCACGCCCCCGCAGCTCACGTCGGCAGCCAAGCTGGCCGAGCGTGCACAGGCCGACGCTGACTTCATGCAGGTGGCCGCACTCTACGCCGGCCACGCCGACTTTGACGCCGCCCAACTGGTCGCCGAGCTAGTGGCAAGCGAAGCCGTGCCGCTGCTGCCCGTTCAACGCTATACCGAAGACGGCCTGCGCAAGCGCGCCCAGTGGCAAGGCACCTGGGCCATGCAGCGCCGCGAGGACGCCATCGACGCCCAAGTGGTGGCCGACAACGCCGATGAGTGGCGCAGGGAGTTCGCCGAGATCGCCCGCACCACCTTCGGCAGTGACACCACCGACGACGCTCGAGTCTGGATCGAGCAGAGGCTGACGGCCGAGATCAAGCGCCACCAGGACGATCGCAAGGCCGCCGAGGTCGGCCCCGTCCCCGTGCCGCCCAAGTACAAGAGCAGCGACTTCCTGAGGGCTGACTTCTCGCGTCTGCGCGGCGGCCTGGACGTGCCCAAGGAACGCTTCGTCAGCTTCCCGGGCGCCGAACGCGGCGCCGACGGCAGCCTGGTCATCGCCTGGGCCGGCTGGAACCACCTGCAACTGGCCACCGCCCTGGCTGGCTACTACGGCGAGATGAAGGACAACGAAGGCTGGGAGCCGGCCCGGCTGCAGCCCTTGCTCGCCGGCCTGCTGGAACTGGTGCCCTGGCTGGAGCAGTGGCACAACAACATAGACCCCGAGTTCGGGCAGCGCATGGGCACGTACTACCGCGGCTTCGTGACCGAGGACGCGAGGGCACTAGGGTTCACGCTGGATGACCTACGGGCATGGAAGCCGGCCGTGGTGGCGGCCAGGCGCGGACGCCGTCGAGCGAACTGAGAGCGGGCCTGGTATGGAAACTCGCGCCGCCATAGTGGCTTCCATGCAAATCCTTTGGGCCGGAACAGGAAATCCGTTCGCGCCGCTGCACAGACTTGGAAAGAAGAATCTGAGCCAACGGTCGACTTCTAAAGGAGAGTTTGGCTTGGCACAAAGAAGTGGGGCTGCAAGTGATCGGCTTGAGACCATCGTTGCCGGCTGCCTCTCGCGCGACGACAACGACACGAAATGACAGGGAAGAACATGCCACTGATCCGCGACTTGATTGCGATTCCCGAGAGAGTCCACCAAGGCGACTTCGTCCTGAAGCTGTCAGAAGGCGTGACGCACGCCGACCAGACGCTGCGCGACTACGTGGTGACGCCGCAGCTGGTGGACGCCTTCGGCAATGCGCTGGGCTTCATCCAGCAGGCGGTGCAGACGGGCAGCAGCAAGGCGGCCTACTTGCATGGCAGCTTCGGCTCCGGCAAGAGCCACTTCATGGCCGTGCTGAACCTGCTGCTGTCGGGCAACACGCAGGCACGCTCCACGCCCGAGCTGGCCGACGTGGTGGCCCGCAACGGCTGGACGACGGGCCGCAAGTTCCTGCTGGTGCCCTACCACATGGTCGGCGCTCGTGACATGGAAAGCGCCGTGCTGGGCCAGTACGCGGAGTTCGTGCGCAAGCTGCACCCAACGGCGCCCGTGCCCGGCTTCTACCTGGCCGAGGGGCTGTTCAAGGACGCGCGCGAATTGCGCGCCCGCATGGGCGATGCATCGTTCTTCGCCAAGCTGAACGAAGGTGCCCAGCAGCAAGGTGGTGGTGGCGGCGGCTGGGGCTCGTTCGACAGCGGCTGGGATGCCGCCAGCTTCGAGGCCGCCATGCTCGAAGCCCCCAACGGCGAGGAGCGCTCGCGCCTGGTGGGCGACCTGATCGGCCAGTTCTTCTCGGCCTACCGCACACTGGCCGGCAGCGGCGAGTCGTTCGTCTCGCTCGATGATGGCTTGAGCATCATGAGCCGGCACGCTCGTGACCTGGGCTATGACGCCGTCATCCTGTTCCTGGACGAACTGGTGCTGTGGCTGGCCAGCCATGCGGCCGATGTCAACTTCGTCAGCCGCGAGGGCACCAAGCTGGTCAAGCTGGTGGAGGCAACAAACGCCGATCGGCCCATCCCGCTGGTGAGCTTTGTCGCGCGGCAGCGCGATCTGCGCGACCTGGTGGGCGAGAACCTGGCAGGCGTCGTGCAGGTGCAGTTCAGCGACGTGCTGAAGCACTGGGAAGCACGCTTCCACCGCATCACGCTGGAAGACCGCAACCTGCCCGCCATCGCCGAGAAGCGCGTGCTGCGGCCGGTGACCGAGGCCGCGCGGCAGACGCTGCAGGCGTCGTTCGACGAGACGCTGAAGCTTCGCAAGGATGTGCTGGACACGCTGCTGACCACGACGGCCGACCGGGACATGTTCCGCAAGGTCTACCCGTTCAGCCCGGCTTTGGTGCAGACCTTGATTGCCGTGTCGGCCGCGCTGCAGCGCGAGCGCACCGCGTTGAAGCTCATGCTGCAGTTGCTGGTGGACCGGCGGCATGACCTGGAACTGGGCCAGCTGATCCCGGTGGGCGACCTGTACGACGCCATCGCCGAAGGCGATGAGCCGTTCTCCGAAGGCATGCGCCTGCACTTCGAGAACGCCAAGCGCCTGTACACGCAGCGCCTGCTGCCGATGCTGGAGCGCCAGCATGGCGTCACCTGGGAGGCGATCAAGCTCGGCCAGGCCGACGCTGCGCTGGCCAAGAACCTGCGCAACGACGCGCGGCTGTTGAAGACGTTGCTGCTCAGCGCGCTGGTGCCCGAGGTGGAGTCGCTGAAGGCCTTGACCGGCCCGCGCCTGGCGGCCCTGAACCACGGCACCTTCAAGTCCCCCATTCAAGGGCGCGAGGGCGCGGACATCCTGCGCAAGTGCCGCGACTGGGCCGGCGAGATCGGCGAGATCAAGATCACCGACGACCTGCAGCCGGTGATCTCGATCCAGGTGACCGGCGTCGACATCGAACCCATCCTGCGCGCGGCCGAGATCAACGACAACGCGGGCAACAAGCGCAAGCGCATCCGCAAGGCGCTGTTCGACGAGCTGGGCATTCCTGATGACGGCGGCCTCTTCACCACCTACGAGTTCACCTGGCGCGGTACCAAGCGCGAGGTGGAGCTGCTGTACGAAAACGTGCGGGAGATGACCGACGATCGCCTGCGTGGGCGCAGCGGTGCATGGACGGTGGTGCTGGACTTCCCGTTCGACGAAGACGCGGGCAAGGGCCCGGCCGATGACCTGGCACGCCTGCGCGACTACCGCGGCGGCGACACGCGCACGCTGGCCTGGCTGCCCTCGTTCCTGAGCAACAAGGCGCTGGCCGACCTGGGTCGCCTCGTGGTGCTGGACTACATCCTGCAGGGTGACCGCTTCGACAACTATGCGGCGCACCTGTCGTTCGTGGACCGGGTGCAGGCCAAGGCATTGGCGAAGAACCAGCTCGACCAGCTGCGCATCAAGCTGCGTTCGCAGCTTGAGGTGGCCTATGGCATCAGTGCCGAGCCGCGCGACGCAATCACGAACGCGCTGACGGCGGATCAGCAGTTCATCTCGCTGGACCCGACGCTGCAGCCTCGGCCCCCGGTGGGCGCCGACTTCCGGTCGGCGTTCGAGAGCCTGCTGGGGCAGCTGTTTGCGCACCAGTACCCGGCGCACCCGGAGTTCGAGACGGAGATCAAGGCCAGCGTCGTCAAGAAGGTGTGGCCCGAAGTGCAGAAGGCCATCGAGGCGCCGGGGCAGCGCGGCCTGGTGCAGGACGCATCTACGCGCAAGCTGGTCCGCGCCGTGGTCAACCCCAGCCAGATCGGCCAGATGGGCGAAACGCATCTGCTGATCGAGCCGCACTGGCAGGCCCGCTTCGCGCAGAGCCATGCACGTGATGGCGGCGGCGTCATCACGGTGGGCAAGCTGCGCCAGTGGATCGACTCGCCGGCACCGATGGGCCTGCCGTTGGAATTGCAGAACCTGATCATCCTGACCTATGCGGCCACGACGAACCGCCGCTTCGTGCAGCGCGGCGGGCCATTCGAGCCCAGCATCGACAGCTTGCCCGATGAGTTGGAGCTGCGTGAGCAGGCCCTGCCCGATGCCACGCACTGGCAGACGGCCGTGCAGCGCGCGTCCAGCCTCTTCGGCCTAACACCTGCCCAGGTGCTGAACGCGGCCAATGTGGGCCGCTTGGTGGACGACGTAAAACAAGCGGCGGCACAAAGGCGCGATGCCATGGCCCGGCTGGTGGCCCAGGTGCGCGACCGGTCAGGGCGCTACGCGGCAGGCGTTGCCGGTGCGCGCCAGCAGTCCGCAGAGTCTGCCCAGGCGCTGCTTGCATCGCTCGTCCAGGCGGCAGAGTCCGATGTGGTGGCCACGCTCGCCGCAGCGCCCCTGCACACGTCCGAGGCGGCGGTTGGCCGCACCGTGGGCCAAGCCCAGGCGTGTGCCGACGCGCTGACGAACGCGCGGTGGGAGATGTTCGACGCGATGCGTGACATGCAGGACCATCGGCGCGACGCCGCCTCGCTGGTGCTCAGTCGCCTGAGCGAGGTTCTGACCAGCGACGAACATGTGGTGCCACTCAAGGCGCGGCTCGATGAGTTGGAACGAGATGCGATGCGCTTGCTGACGGCTGCCGCGCCTCCGCCTGCTCCTGCCCCTGTGCCCCCGCCACCTGGCGTGACTCCAGCCCCAGCGCCGGTGGCCCTGCCACCGGCACCGGCTGCGATGGGACCGGAAGTGATCGAGGAGAAGCAGCAGCTTCACCTGAGCGGGGCCGCCGCTACAGCGGCGCTCGATGACCTCAAGGCCCGACTCGCAAAGGATCAGGACCTGGAGTTGACCCTGAGCTGGCGCCTGCAGCGCAAGGGAACGCAGCTGTGAGTCTGTCGACGCCGCAGATCACGGCTCAGCTCGACCGCGTTCTGAGCAGCGATCCGACCGCCATCGCGATCGCGATTCGTGCTGCATCGAAACAGCCGTGGCCCGACTCGCTGACTCAGCGCGGGCGCCACTTCGCGTTGCGCTGGTGCGAATCGTCGCTGGCCATTCGTGAAGCGCTGGTGTGGAACGAGATCGAGAACGAACGCGACGGTAGCAGCGCGACGGGCCTCGTCGTGATCACGCCGCTGGCAACCCACGAGGTGGCCGAAGACATCGCTGCACGGCTGGCGCGAGGCCGTGTCTACCAGCCCGAAGGTTGGGACATCGTCCGCCAACTGTTCCAGGCCAAGGAGACCGATGCGCGGCTCGGTCGCTATGCATGGATGCCGCAGGCGTTGATCGACGGCGCCGCACAAGGCCCCTACACGCCGGTGGCCAACGGCTTCCTCGACTTGGAGACCGCGTGGCGTGAGGTGCTGCAGCGCTTCCTGGGTTTGCAGTCGGCCAGGCCCGACGCCGTGGCCTTGATGCAATGGTGTACCCAGCCGGGATCGGATGCCGCACTGAAGCTGTTGCCGGCCGCAATGCGTGCGGACATCACCCGCTGGTTGGGCGATGCCGCCGGCACGGCGGGCGGCATGGTGTTGGCCTGCGTGGAGGCCGGGCGAACTGTTGATTCAATGGCCCTGGGGCTGGTGTGCGGCGTGATTTACGCCGCCGCCGGCGAAGGCCAGGCTGCGCTTGGGCAGGCTGCCATCCGCCTGGAGCGCTACGTTGGTGACAGGCACGTCGGCATCCTTGAAGGACGGGCCTGGGCAAAGGCGGCGGAGCAGGCTATGCGTGTGACAGGGCCGGAGGCCATGCGCGGCACGCTGGACCGAGCTGACAGCCTACTCAACGAGCTGCGCATCGCCGACCACGCATACCTCAGCGACCTTCTGCCAGCTTCCTTGGACCAACGCATTCGGTCCTTTGCTGAAGCGTTGGACGCCCACGTGGCAATGCCGACCGCGGCGCAACTTTCCCAGGTGGAGCATGCGGCCGACGCAGTATTGAGGCATGCGCTAACCGCCCTTCAACAGCAGCGCATGGACCGGGTGGAGATGGCCCGACGCCTGGCACGCTGGCTGATGCTGCCGCCAGAAACGGTCGCTAACCTTGCCGCTGGTCTGGGGTGGCAGGCCGACGAGGGTGCGTTTGTCGACTGGGCGAGGTTCAGGCTGCTCGGCGGTGACGAGCTGAACGAACTGTCCGACGCCTATGGGGCTTTGCGCTCTGCAGTGATCGCCCGCAGGAACGCGTTCGACCAACCCTTCTCCCAGGCACTGTTGCAGTCGAACGCGCAGCCCCAAGGTGCTGACGGTCGCGTGGTCCCAGTCGAGTCAGTTCTCGACCGGGTGATCGGCCCCATCGCGACGAGCCAGCCTGTGCTGTTGCTGGTGATGGACGGCCTGAGCACCAGCATCTACCGTGAGCTGTTCTCGCGCATCAACACCCTCGGGTGGGTCGAGATGGTGCCTGCCGATGTCGGGCGCCCGTTGATCGGTCTGGCGGCGTTGCCCACGGTGACGGAAGTGAGTCGCACCAGCCTGCTGTGTGGCCGCCTTGCTCTGGGCACCGCGGCCAACGAGAAAACCGGGTTCGCCACCCACGCCGCATTGCTGTCGCAAAGCCGCAGCGAACTGCCGCCGCGCCTGTTCCACAAGGGTGACCTGGCCGACTCGACGAACCTCGCGCAGGAAGTGCGCTCGTCGATTGCGAACCCGCATCAGAAGATCGTGGGAGTGGTCTACAACGCCGTGGATGACCACCTGAGTGGGCCCGACCAGCTGCATCAACGCTGGGCGCTGGAAGACCTGAAGCTGCTGATGCCGCTGCTGCGCGAAGCGCGCGAGGCTCGCCGGGTCGTCGTGATCACGGCGGATCACGGGCACCTCCTGGAGGATGGCACCGCACAGGTCAGCGTCGGCTCGACCCCCGACAAGCTCAGCGACCGTTGGCGCCCAGGCAACGATGCCCGCGCCCCAAACGAAGTGGCCTACAGCGGTGGCCGTGTCGTGACCGCAGACAACGCGAAAGCCGTGGTGTGCCTGTGGGGCGAGCGTACGCGCTACGCAGGCAGGAAGAACGGGTACCACGGCGGCGTCTCGCCGCAGGAGGTGACGGTCCCGCTGAACGTGATCGTGCCGCTGGGCTTGAGCCTGTCGGGGTGGCAACTGGCACCGCCGGCACAACCCGAGTGGTGGGAGCTGCCGCACCTCGCGCCAGCAGCCGCCCCGGCCGTTGCGCCCTCACCTACGCCTCGTCGCAAGACTCCGGCACCAGCGGTAGCCCAACCCTCGCTGTTCGAGCTGCAGGATGCTCCGCAGCCGCCGTCGAGGGCGCCCCAGGCAGAGGACGACTGGATCGGCGCCCTGCTGGCCAGCGCGATCTACGCGTCTCAGAAGCAGCTCGCCGCTCGCGTGGCGCTGCCCGACGACAAGATGCGGCTGCTGCTGGTGTCGCTGTCCGAAAGGGGTGGCAAGCTCACGCGCGCGGCACTGGCCCAGCGCCTGGCTTTGCCGGAAGTTCGCCTGGGGGGCCTGCTCAGCGCCGTGCGTCGCATGCTCAATGTCGACCAGGCGCCCGTGCTCACCGTGGACGAATCAGCGGGCACCGTTGAATTGAATCGGGCGCTGTTGCTGCAGCAGTTTCGCGTCCCAACGCAGGGAGCGCCGCGATGATCAGTGAGGCTCGACGCGAAGACATCGTGGGCGCGCTCCGGCGTGGCACGGTGCCCAGCAGCGGACTGGACGCACTGGCCGTGGGCATCGAGACGTTTGCGCCGACCTTGGACGAAGAGCTTGCCGCCGTGGCGGCCGGCCGGGGCGGCTTCAAGGCGGTACGAGGGGAATACGGCACTGGCAAGACGTTCTTCGGCCGCTGGCTGCAGGAGCGAGCCCGCGCCCGCGGCTTTGCCGCCAGCGAGGTTCAGATCAACGAGACCGAGACACCGCTGCACAAGCTGGAGACGGTGTATCGCCGACTGGTCGAGCGCTTGGGTACTGCTGACACCGGCGTCGGCGCCTTTCGCGGCGTGATCGACGGATGGTTCTACGCGTTGGAGCAGGACGTGCTGGCGGATGAGTCGGTGGACGCGGGCAACGCAGATGAGCTGCTGGCCCGGACCGACGCCCTGATGGAGGCTCGGCTGGCCACCATCAACAAGGCGGCACCGGCCTTCTCGGCGGTGCTGCGCACCTATCGCAAGGCCGTGGCCGACGGCGACACGATGTTGGCTGACGGCCTGATCAGTTGGCTTGCTGGCCAGCCCAACGTGGCCGCGAGCGTGAAACGCGCGGCGGGCATCAAGGGCGACCTGGACCACTTCGGCGCCACGAACTTCATCGTCGGCCTGCTGACGATCCTGCGCGACAGCGGATTCGCAGGCCTGGTGCTGGTGTTGGACGAGGTGGAGACCCTTCAACGCATGCGCACCGACACGCGCGAGAAGGGCCTGAACGCGCTGCGGCAGTGGATCGATGAGATCGACGCCGGGCGCTACCCGGGCCTCTATCTCGTCGTGACGGGCACCCCTGCGTTCTTCGACGGCCCGCAGGGAGTTCAGCGCCTTGCACCGTTGGCCCAGCGCCTTCACGTGGACTTCGGCACTGATCGGCGATTCGACAATCCGCGAGCGGTCCAGATTCGGCTTGCACCATTCGATCACGGCGCTCTGCTGTCAGTCGGATGCCGCGTGCGAGACATCTATTCAGACGGGCGTCCGCGCCAGACTCGCTTGCGAGCGGTGGTCGACGACGCCTACATCGAAGACTTGGCTACAGCGGTGGCGGGCGGCCTCGGCGGCAAGGTCGGCATCGCTCCTCGACTTTTCCTCAAGAAGCTGGTGGCGGACGTGCTGGACCGGGTAGATCTGCACGCCGACTTCGACCCTAGGAAGCACTACAGCCTCACCCTGGCTGAAAGTGAAATGTCCGTTGTCGAACGTGCAGCCACCGGTGCAGCTTCAGTGGACGACATCGAACTGTGAGCCCGTTCGACCAGCTGCACCCCGCGGTGCAGTACCACGTCGTCAACTCACTGGGTTGGAACACCTTGCGTCCAACACAGCTGGCCGCCATCGAGCCGATCCACGCTGGGGCGCATTGCCTCTTGTTGGCTCCGACCGCGGGCGGCAAGACCGAGGCCGCGGCGATTCCAATACTGTCGCGCATGCTCCGCCAAGAGTGGGCTGCGGCGAGCGTGCTCTACATCTGCCCGATCAAGGCGCTGCTCAACAACCTCGAGCTACGCTTGACCCACTACGCCGGGTTGGTTGGCCGTCGTGTCGCGGTTTGGCATGGGGACATCTCCCAGTCCAGCAAGCAACGCGCCCTGAAAGATGCACCAGACATCCTTTTGACGACGCCTGAGTCAGTCGAAGCGATGTTGATCTCGACAAGGGTCAACAAGCAGGCCTGGTTTGGAAACCTGCAGGCCGTGATCATTGATGAAGTGCATGCCTTCGCAGCGGATGATCGCGGGTGGCATCTTCGCTCGGTCTTGTATCGACTCGACCAGTACCTCAATCGACCGCTCCAGCGGATTGGTCTCTCTGCAACGGTGAGCAATCCCGCCGAGCTGCTTTCGTGGCTTGCACCCACTGGTCATCGTGAGGTTGTCGGCAGTGCCAGCGTAAGTACGGACGCTGACGTGACCATCGACCATGTTGGCTCACTGGAGAACGCAGCCACGGTCATCGCACGCTTGCACCGGGGACAGAAGCGCCTGGTGTTCTGCGACTCTCGAAGCAGCGCAGAACAGCTCAGCAGCATGTTGCGCGCACATGAAGTTCGGACCTTCCTGAGTCACGCATCGCTGAGCGCCTCGGAACGCCGCCAGGCAGAGACGGCCTTCGGCGAGGAGAAGGATTGTGTGATCGTCGCCACGTCGACGCTCGAGCTGGGCATCGACGTAGGTGATCTCGACAAGGTCGTGCAGATCGATGCCCCGTCGACGGTGTCTTCCTTCCTTCAGAGAATGGGGCGAACCGGAAGACGGTCGGACAGCCGGCGCAACTGCCTGTTCCTCACGACCAATGACGACGCTTTCCTTCTGGCTCTGGGGATTGCGAAGCGTTGGTCGGATGCTTGGGTCGAGGCAGCGGTGCCGCCCGCCAAACCTTGGCCAATCGTGGCGCAGCAGGCCATGACGGCCACGCTGGAGCGCGGACAGCTAACCACGCGCGAGTTGATTGCAGTCCTTGTGGGTTCCTTTCCCGAACTTCCGCTGGACAAGGCTGATCAGCTCGTGGAGCACATGGTCCAGGCCGACTACCTTGCTCGCTCGGAAGGAATTCTGAGTGTGGGGCCTCGTCTTGAGCGGGAGTACGGTCGGGGCCACTACCGAGACTTGCTGGCATCCTTCAGCGGGTCGATGCTTCTGACTGGCAAGCACGGCAGTACCGAAGTCGGCTACATCGATCCCACTGTACTGACGGGAGAGCAAGACAACCGACTCATCCTCCTGGCCGGGCGCAGCTGGCGCATCACCGGAGTTGAGTGGTCCAAGAGGACTGTTTGGCTGGAGCCAGTGAAGGAAGGCGGAAAGGCCCGTTGGATGGGCGGCGCGAGAAGTTTGAGCGGTGACGTCTGCCAAGGTATCAGGGCCGTCCTGGCAGAAGGCGCGCCCGCCTCGGTCACGCTGTCGCAGCGAGCGAAGGTTGCTTTGAAATTCCTTCGGGACGATCTGAGCATCTCCCCGGGAACCCACTTCACTTCCTCACGTGCCGATGATTTCACTGTTCGCACATGGACCTTTGCAGGCACTCGCAGGAACAGGACGTTGGCCCGCAATGCGTCTACCTTGGCCAGCAAGGTCAAATTCGATGCGTTGAGTGTCCAGGCGCCGCTGGCGCTATTGGAGCCGGCGTCAGGGTCGCTGGTAGATCTCACGGACGACGAACTGGGCACCTTCGCTGAGGGGATCAAGTTCGCAGTGTGCCTACCAAGGACGCTCCTCGCCGAGACTGTCAAGGCGCGTTCCTTCGACACCGCTGAGTAAGACGCTCTGGCGCGATGGGCACCAGGTACGCGCCACGCGCCCCAACTCTGGTCGGCCCTTGCGTGCGCGGCCCCGGGCGACGGAGACCTTGCGTCAATTGTTGACTTGGAGTCGACAGCACCGGCCAGCGACTTCGACTGCCGAAATCCTGGGGGTCTGCGACCCGCGTTTCGATTGGACGGCCTGCGCCCGCTTTGCGACAGTGATGCTCGGCCGCTTCAACGGAGATTCCGATGCGCCACCGCGACTGGCTCCCGGCCTTGCTCACGGCATTCTGGGCAACCAGCACCTTCGCCTGCACGGTGCCGCAGGACTTGCGCCCCTACTCGCAGCGCCTGGCCGATGCACCGCTCGCCTTCATCGGCACCGTCACGTCCGTGTCGGGACTGCGCGTC
>CAYVXO010000065.1:0-26233 GCA_964454485.1 uncultured Rubrivivax sp. | reverse complement strand
AGGTCGTCGTCTTCGCCGCCGGCACCGGCAACCCCTTCTTCACCACCGACACCGCCGCCGCGCTGCGCGGCGCCGAGATCGGCGCCGAGGTGGTGCTCAAGGCCACCAAGGTCGACGGCGTCTACAGCGCCGACCCCCACCGCGACCCCAGCGCGACGCGCTACTCGCGCATCGCCTTCGACGAGGCGATCGCGCGCAACCTGCAGGTCATGGATGCGGCCGCGTTCGCGCTGTGCCGCGACCAGAAGCTGCCGATCCGCGTCTTCAGCATCACCAAGCCGGGCGCGCTGCGCCGCGTGGTGCTGGGCGAGGACGAAGGCACGCTGGTCCACGTTTGACGAGGACATCCTTGCGATGAGCAGCCCCAAGACCACGATCCCCGAGATCAAGAAGACCGCCACCGACAAGATGGGCAAGTCGGTCGAGGCATTCAGGAACGAACTGCAGAAGATCCGCACCGGCCGCGCCCACCCCGGCATCCTGGACCAGGTGCACGTCGACTACTACGGCTCGATGGTGCCGATCAGCCAGGTCGCCAACGTCACGCTGCTGGACGCGCGCACGATCAGCGTGCAGCCCTGGGAAAAGGGCATGGGCGCGAAGATCGAGAAGGCGATCCGCGAGTCCGACCTCGGGCTCAACCCCTCTTCGCAGGGCGACCTGCTGCGCGTGCCGATGCCCGCGCTCACCGAGGAGCGCCGCAAGGAGCTGACGAAGGTGGTGCGCCACGCCGGCGAAGAAGCCAAGATCCACGTGCGCGCGGTCCGGCGCGACGCCAACGAGCACCTGAAGAAGCTGCTCAAGGACAAGGACGTCACCGAGGACGAGGAGCGCCGCGCCCAGGACGAGGTGCAGCGCCTGACCGACAGCATGATCGCCACCATCGACAAGCTGGTGCAGGGCAAGGAAGCCGAGGTGATGGCCGTCTGACGGCCGTCCGCGCGCCGATGTCCTCTCACGCAGAGCCCCGACCGCAAGGTGCCGTGCCGCACCACGTCGCCGTCGTGATGGACGGCAACGGCCGCTGGGCGCGCAAGCGCCACATGCCGCGCTTCTTCGGCCACAAGCAGGGCGTGGACGCGCTGGTGCGCGCCGTCAACGCCTTCGCCGACCGCGGCGTCGAGTTCCTGACCGTCTACGCGTTCTCGTCGGAGAACTGGAAGCGTCCCTCGGAAGAGGTCTCCGGCCTCATGAGCCTGGTGCTGGTGGCGGTGACCAAGTACCTCACCAAGCTGGCCGACGACGGCGTGCGCATCCGCATCGTCGGCGACCGCAGCGCCGTCTCCGACAAGCTGCGCGAGGCCTGGGAACACGCCGAGCGGCTGACCGAGCACAACCGCCGCATCACGCTGATCGTGGCCTTCAACTACGGCGGCCGCTGGGACGTGGTGCAGGCCTGCCGCCAGGCCATCGCGCAGGGCGTGAAGGCGGCCGAACTGGACGAGGACTACCTGGGCCGCCACATGGCGCTGTCGTTCGCGCCCGACCCCGACCTCTTCATCCGCACCGGCGGCGAGATGCGCATCAGCAACTTCCTGCTCTGGCAGGCCGCCTACTCGGAGCTCTACTTCACCGACTGCCTGTGGCCCGACTTCGGCGAAGCCGAGATCGACGCCGCCCTGGCCGCCTACGCCCAGCGCGAGCGCCGCTTCGGAGGCATCAACGCCACCGACGCCGTGGCCGCCGCCGGCAACTGAACGGCGCGGGAAGCCGCATGCTGCGCCTGCGGGTCATCACCGCCCTGGCCCTGGTGATCCCCTTCCTGCTGTCGCTCACGGTCAAGAGCCAGCTGCCGTTCGCGCTCTTCACGCTCGTCTTCATCGCCGCCGCAGGCTGGGAATGGGGGCGCCTGAACGCCGCCGCCGGTGCCGGCCCGGTGCTGATGGGCGTGCTGCTGGCGCTGGCCTGCGCCGCCGCGGTGGCCGCCGACTGGATCACCAAAGCGCCATCGGCCGCCTGGTGGATCGCCACCGCGTTGTGGCTCGTCGGCGGCACGGTCGCGCTTCGCGGCGGCCCCGCCGGCTGGCCGCACCTGCCGAAGTTCGCGCGCTGGGTCCTCGGCCTCGTGGCCCTGTGGGTGGCCTGGCTGGCGATGGGGCATGCGCGCGCCATCGGCATCAACTTCATGCTCTCGATCTTCTGCCTCGTGTGGATGGCCGACGTCGCCGCGTACTTCGGCGGCCGCGCGTTCGGCAAGCGCAAGCTGGCGCCTTCCATCAGCCCGGGCAAGAGCTGGGAAGGCGTCTGGAGCGGCATGGCCGGGGTGCTGCTGCTGGCGGCGCTGTGGCAGTGGATCGACCGCACGTTCGGCGTCGACGGCCCCAGCCTGTACAGCCACCTGGCGCGCGTGGCCGGGCAGGCGGGCATGGCCGTGGTGCTGCTGGTGCTGTGCGGCTTTTCCGTCGTCGGCGACCTCTTCGAATCGCTAGTCAAGCGCGCCGCGGGCGCCAAGGACTCGAGCCGCCTGCTGCCCGGCCACGGCGGCGTGCTCGACCGCATCGACGCGCTGCTGCCGGTGTTCCCGGCCGCGCTGGCGCTGGCCTGGATGTGAGCGCGATGGGCCGCCAACGCATCGCGATCCTGGGCTCCACCGGCTCCGTCGGCACCAGCACGCTCGACGTGGTGGCGCGCCACCCGGAGCGCTTCGAGATCGTCGGCCTCAGCGCCTTCCAGCGGGTCGACGAACTGGCCGCGCAGTGCCGCCGCTTCGGCCCGCGCGTGGCGGTGGTGCCGACCGAGGAACGCGCGCAGGCGCTGCGCGCGCTGCTGTCCGGCACGCGCACCGAAGTGCGGGTGGGCGCCGGCGCCCTGGCCGAGCTGGCCGCGGCGCCCGACGTGGACAGCGTGATGGCCGCCATCGTCGGCGCCGCCGGGCTGCCGGCCTGCATGGCGGCGGCGCGCGCCGGCAAGCGGCTGCTGCTGGCCAACAAGGAAGCGCTGGTCGTCGGCGGCGCGCTCTTCATGCAGGCGGTGAAGGAAGGCGGGGCGACGCTGCTGCCCATCGACAGCGAGCATTCGGCGATCTTCCAGTGCCTGCCGGAGGACCGCGCGGCCTGGCCCGAGCGCATCGACCACCTCATCCTCACCGCCAGCGGCGGCCCGTTCCGCCAGCGCGACCCGGCCACGCTGCACGGCGTGACGCCCGAGCAGGCGGTGGCGCACCCGAACTGGGTCATGGGGCGCAAGATCTCGGTCGACTCGGCGACGATGATGAACAAGGCGCTCGAGGTGATCGAGGCGCGCTGGCTGTTCGACCTCGCGCCCGAGCGCATCAAGGTCGTGATCCACCCGCAGAGCATCGTCCACTCGATGGTGGTGTGCCGCGACGCTTCGGTGCTGGCGCAACTGGGCACGCCCGACATGCGGGTGCCGATCGCCTATGGCCTGTCGTTCCCGGAACGCATCGAGTCCGGCGCCTCGCGGCTGGACTTCCATGCGCTGGCCGCGCTCACCTTCGAGCCGATGGACAGCGCGCGCTTCCCCTGCATGCAGCTGGCCTGGGACGCGCTCGCCGCGCCGCAGGGCTCGACCACGGTGCTCAACGCCGCCAACGAGGAAGCGGTGGCCGCCTTCCTGGACCGCCGCATCGGCTTCACCGCGATCCACCGCGTCAACGCGGGCACGGTGGAGGCGCTGGCGCCGCGCCTGGGCCCGGTGGCAGGCATCGACGACCTGATCGCGCTCGACGGCCGCGCGCGCGCCGAGGCGCGCCGCCTCATCGAAGGACTCGCCGCATGATCACCGTGCTCGCCTTCCTGCTCACGCTGGGGGTGCTGATCGTCGTCCACGAATACGGCCACTACCGGGTGGCGGTGGCCTGCGGCGTGAAGGTGCTGCGCTTCTCGGTCGGCTTCGGGCGCGTGCTGTGGCGCCGCCAGCGCTCGGCCGACAGCACCGAGTTCGTCGTCTGCGCGCTGCCGCTGGGCGGCTACGTGCGCATGCTCGACGAGCGCGAAGGCCCGGTCGCGCCCGAGGAGGTGCACCGCGCCTTCAACCGCAAGACGCTGGCGCAGCGCACCGCCATCGTCGCCGCCGGGCCGCTGGCCAACCTGATCCTGGCCGTGCTGCTGTACGCCGGCGCCAACTGGATCGGCATGGACGAGCCCAAGGCGCTGATGGCGGCGCCGGCGGCCGGCAGCGTGGCCGAGCGCGCCGGCCTGGCCGCGGGCGACTGGGCGCGCGCCTGGTCGGACGACGGCGTGGAGTGGCAGGAACTGCGCTCGATGAACGACCTGCACTGGCAGGTCACGCAATCGGTGCTGCACGGCACGCCGCTGCACCTGATGGTCAGCGACGCGCAGGGCCACGGTCAGCGCCGCCTCGTGCTCGAGCTGCAGTCGCTGGGCGCGCGCGAGGTCGATGCCGCGCTGAAGAAGCGCATCGGCATCGGCGCGCCGTTCAGCGAGCCCGTGCTCGGCGAGACCAAGCCGGGCGGGCCGGCGGCGCGCGCCGGGCTGCGTGCCGGCGACCGCGTGCTGAGCATCGACGGCGAGGCGATCGCCGAATCGGGCCGCATCCGCGAGCTGATCCGCGCCAGCGGCGCCGACGGCGTGGCGCGTGCCATGGCCTGGCGCGTCGAGCGCGCCGGCCAGGTGCTGGAGATCGCGGTCACGCCGAACATCGTCAGCGAAGGCACGCGCAGCGTCGGCCGCATCGAGGTCTACCCCGGCCAGCCGCCGGTGATGGTCAAGGTGCGCTACGGCGTGATCGAGGGGCTGACGCGCGCCGTCTCGCGCACCTGGGACATGTCGGCGCTGACGCTGCGCATGCTCGGCAAGATGCTGGTCGGCGAGGCCTCGCTGAAGAACCTCAGCGGGCCGCTGACCATCGCCGACTACGCCGGCCAGTCGGTGCAGCTCGGCCTGGCCTACTACCTCGGCTTCCTGGCGGTGGTCAGCGTGTCACTCGGCGTGTTGAACCTGCTGCCGCTGCCGATGCTCGATGGCGGGCACCTGATGTATTATCTTTTCGAGGGTGTGACGGGGCGGCCGGTCTCCGAGTTGTGGCTGGAGCGGCTGCAGCGTGGCGGGGTGGCCATCATGCTCATGATGATGTCCCTGGCTCTCTACAACGACGTGGCCCGCCTGCTGGGCCTGCACTGACCCCCGACGCATGCCTGCTTCCCGACGCGCGCCCGTTCTCCGTCCGACCGTTCTCAGCCTCGCACTCGCCGCCGCGCTCCAGGCCGGCAGCGCCTGGGCGGTCGAACCCTTCGTGCTGAAGGACATCCGCGTCGAGGGCCTGCAGCGCAGCGACGCCGGCACGGTCTTCGCCTCGCTGCCCTTCCGCATCGGCGACACCTACAACGACGAGAAGGGCGCCGCCGCGCTGCGCGCGCTGTTCGCGTTGGGCCTGTTCAAGGACGTGCGCATCGACATCGAAGGCAAGGTGGCCACCGTCATCGTCGACGAGCGCGCCATCATCGCCTCGGTCACCTTCGTCGGCCTGAAGGAGTTCGACAAGGACCCGCTGATCAAGTCGCTCAAGGACACCGGCATCGGCGAGGGCCTGCCCTTCGACAAGGCGCTGGTCGACCGCGCCGAGCAGGAGATCAAGCGCCAGTACCTCTCGCGCAGCCTGTACGGCGCCGAGGTCGTGACCACGGTGACGCCGATCGAGCGCAACCGCGTCAACCTGACCTTCACGATGAACGAGGGCGACGCGGCGAAGATCCGCGAGATCCGCATCGTCGGCGCGAAGGCCTTCGACGAGTCGACGCTGAAGGAGCAGATGGAGCTCAGCCCCGGCGGCTGGTTCACCTGGTACACCAAGGCCGACCGCTATTCGCGCACCAAGCTCAACGCCGACCTGGAGACGCTGCGCGCGTACTACCTGAACCGCGGCTACCTGGAATTCCAGGTCGAATCGACGCAGGTGACGATCTCGCCCGACAAGCAGGACATCACCATCACGATCTCGATCCGCGAGGGCCAGCCCTACACCGTCACCGCGGTGCGGCTGGAAGGCGACTACCTGGGCAAGGAAGACGAGTTCAAGGCGCTCGTCAAGCTGCGCCCCGGCACGCCCTACAACGGCGAACAGGTCTCCGACACCGTCAAGCAGTTCCAGGACCGCTTCGGCCTCTACGGCTACGCGTTCGCGCGCGTCGAACAGCGGCCCGAGATCGACCGCGCGAGCGGCCAGGTGGTGGTGGTGCTGGCCGCCGAGCCGCAGCGCCGCGTCTACGTGCGCCGCATCGAGGTCGCCGGCAACACGCGCACGCGCGACGAAGTCGTGCGGCGCGAGTTCCGCCAGCTCGAATCGAGCTGGTACGACGGCAACCGCATCAAGCTCTCGCGCGACCGCGTCGACCGCCTGGGCTACTTCAAGGACGTGAGCGTCGACACCAGCGAGGTGGCCGGCAGCCCCGACCAGGTCGACCTGGTCGTGAAGGTCGAGGAGAAGCCCACCGGCAACCTGCTGATCGGTGCCGGCTACTCGAACGCCGAGAAGCTCTCGCTCACCGGCTCGATCAAGCAGGACAACGTCTTCGGCTCGGGCAACTACCTGGGCATCGAGGTCAACACCGCGAAGACCTACCGCACCCTGGTGCTGAGCTCGGTGGACCCGTACTTCACGGTCGACGGCATCTCGCGCGCGTTCGACATCTACTACCGCGCCAGCCGCCCGCTCAACCAGCTGGGCGACAGCTACGACCTCTCCACGCCGGGCTTCTCGGTGCGCTTCGGCGTGCCGTTCACCGAGTACGACACCGTCTTCCTGGGGCTGGGCGCCGAGCAGACGCGCATCGGCACCAGCGCCGGCATCCCGCTGTCGTACCTGAACTACCGCGCGCAGTACGGCGCGGTGAGCTACTCGGTGCCCTTCACGGTGGGCTGGCAGCGCGACAGCCGCGACAGCGTGCTGGTGCCCACCGCCGGCGCCTACAAGCGCATCAACCTGGACTGGGGCCTCGCCGGCGACGTGCGCTACCTGCGCGCCAACTTCCAGGCCCAGCAGTACTTCCAGCTGCCGGCGCGCATGTCGCTCGGCCTGAACGCCGAGTACGGCTACGGCCGCGGCCTCGGTGGCAAGCAGTTCCCGGTGTTCAAGAACTTCTACGGTGGCGGCCTGGGCACGGTGCGCGTGTTCGAGCAGGGCTCGCTGGGCGTGATCGACCCCACCGGCGCCTACATCGGCGGCGCCAAGCGGCTGAACCTGAACAGCTCGCTGTACTTCCCGCTGCCGGGCACCGGCAACGACAAGACGCTGCGCATCTTCGCCTTCGCCGACGCCGGCAACGTGTGGCGCGAGAGCGAGCAGATGGACTGGGCCTCGATCCGCTCCTCGGTGGGCCTGGGCCTGTCGTGGATCTCGCCGGTGGGCCCGCTGCAGCTGTCCTGGGGCAAGCCGGTGCGGGTGCAGCGCAACGATAGAATCCAGAGATTCCAATTCCAGATCGGGACCGCCTTCTGACATGAAGATGCCGCCTTTCACCAAGCTCGCCGCGCTCGCGACTGGCGCGACGCTGCTGCTGGCGCTCGCCCCGGTCGTGCAGGCGCAGGAACTCAAGATCGGCTACGTCAACAGCGAGCGCGTGCTGCGCGAGGCGGCGCCCGCCAAGGCCGCGCAGGCCAAGCTGGAGGCCGAGTTCAGCAAGCGCGAGAAGGACCTCACCGACCAGGCCGCCAAGCTGAAGGCGGCGGCCGACAAGCTGGACAAGGACGCGCCCACGCTGTCCGAGACCGAACGCAACCGCCGCCAGCGCGAGCTGGTCGAGCAGGACCGCGACATCCAGCGCAAGCGGCGCGAGTTCCAGGAAGACCTGAACCAGCGCAAGAACGAGGAACTGGCCGGTGTCGTCGAACGCGCGAACCGCGTCATCAAGCAGATCTTCGACAGCGAGAAGTACGACGTCATCCTGCAGGAGGTCGTCTTCGCCGGGCCGCGCGTGGACATCACCGAGAAGGTGATCAAGGCCCTCAACGGGCCGGCGGCCCCGGGCAAGTAGGGCGTTCGCGGGCGCACCGTGCAGGCCCGCCTCGGCGACCTCGCGGCGCTATTGGGCGGCGAGCTGATCGGCGACCCCGCCGCGGTGGTCGAGCGCATCGGCCCGCTCGAAGGCGCCACGCCGCAGACCATCGGCTTCCTCTCCAACCCGCGCTACCGCTCGCAGCTGGCCGCCAGCGCCGCCGGCTGCGTGATCGTGGCGCCTTCGGTGCGCGACGAAGCCGCCGCGCGCGGCGCCGCCATCGTCTGCGCTGACCCCTACCTGGCCTTCGCCCGCCTCACGCAGTGGTGGGCCGCGCAGACCCGCCGCGCGCCGGCCGCCGGCGTGCACGCCAGCGCGGTGGTGGAAGAGGGCGTGCAGCTGCACCCCACGGCCAGCGTCGGCGCGCTCGCCTTCGTCGGCCGCGGCGCGCGCATCGGCACCGGCGCCGTGATCGGCGTGCAGGCGCACGTGGGCGAGGGCGCCGCGGTGGGCGAAGGCACGGTGCTCAAGCCGCGTTCGATGCTCGCCGACGGTTGCCGCTTCGGTGCCCGCGGCATCCTGCACGGCGGCGCGGTGATCGGTGCCGACGGCTTCGGCTTCGCGCCCGAGAAGGGGCAGTGGGTCAAGATCGAGCAGCTCGGCGCGGTGGTGATCGGCGACGACGTCGAGATCGGCGCCAACACCTGCATCGACCGCGGCGCGCTCGAGGACACCGTGGTCGAAGACGGCGTCAAGCTCGACAACCTGATCCAGATCGGCCACAACTGCCGCATCGGCGCCCACACCGCCATGGCCGGCTGCGTGGGCGTGGCCGGCAGCACCGTCATCGGCAAGCACTGCACCTTCGCCGGCGCGGCCATGATCCTGGGCCACCTGCAGATCGCCGACCACGTGCACGTGAGCGTGGGCACGGTGATCTCGCGCTCCATCCACAAGCCGGGCGTGTACAGCGGGTTCTTCCCGTTCGATGACAATGCCGCCTGGGAAAAGAACGCCGCCACGGTGAAGCAGCTGTACGCCCTGCGCGAGCGGGTGCGGGCGCTGGAGAGGAAGACATGACGACGCCCCCCCCGATGGACATCCACCGCATCATCAAGCGCCTGCCGCACCGCTACCCCTTCCTGCTCGTCGACCGCGTGGTCGAGTTCGAGAAGGGCCAGCGCATCAAGGCCTACAAGAACGTCACCATCAACGAGCCCTTCTTCCAGGGCCATTTCCCGGCGCGCCCGGTGATGCCCGGCGTGCTGATCCTGGAGGCGCTGGCGCAGGCGGCCGCGCTGCTCTCGTTCGAGACCCTGGGCCAGGACCCCGGCGCCGACACCGTGATCTACCTCGCCGGCATCGACGGCGCGCGCTTCAAGCGCCCGGTGGAGCCTGGCGACCAGCTGGTGCTGGAAGCCTTCGCCGACCGCAACAAGGCCGGCATCTACAAGTACAAGACGCGCGCCAGCATCGACGGCGAGACGGTGGCCGAAGCCGACCTGCTGTGCACGATGCGCAAGGTGGGCTGATGGCCGCGGTCCACCCGACCGCCCTCGTCGACCCGGCCGCCGAGCTGGACGCATCGGTCTCGGTCGGGCCCTACGCGGTCATCGGCGCGGGCGTGCGCATCGGCGCCGGCACGACGGTGGGTTCGCACTGCGTGATCGAAGGGCCGACGACGATCGGCCGCGACAACCGCATCTTTTCCCATGCGGTGCTGGGTGTCGCGCCGCAGGACATGAAGTACCGCGGCGAGCCGACCGAGCTGGTCATCGGCGACCGCAACACGATCCGCGAGTTCTGCCACTTCAACCGCGGCACCGCGCAGGACGTGGGCGTCACCCGCATCGGCGACGACAACTGGATCATGGCCTACGTGCACGTCGCGCACGACGTGCAGCTGGGCAGCCGCTGCATCCTGGCCAACAACGCCACCCTGGCCGGCCACGTGCACGTCGGCGACTGGGCCATCATCGGCGGGCTCACCGGCGTGCACCAGTTCTGCAAGGTCGGCGCCCACGTGATGACCGGGTTCCAGAGCCACGTCTCGCAGGACGTGCCGCCTTTCATGACCGTCTCGGGCAACCCGCTGGCGGTGCACGGCTTCAACGCCGAAGGCCTGCGCCGGCGCAGCTTCTCGAAGGAGCGCATCGCCCTCGTCAAGCAGATGCACCGCCTGCTCTACCGCGACGGCCTCACGCTGGAAGACGCAAAGGGCCGCATCGCCGCGCTCAAGGGCACGGTGGAAGGCGGCGATGCCGACGTCGCCATGCTGCTGGACTTCCTGGCCGCGTCCACGCGCGGCATCGTGCGCTGAAAGCCGCGCGGTGCGGCTTTCGCTGGTCGCGGGCGAGGCTTCGGGCGACCTGCTCGGCGCGGCGCTGCTGCAGGCGCTGAAAGGCCGCTGGCCGGCGCTGCAGGCGGCCGGCATCGGCGGCCCGCGCATGCAGGCCGCCGGCTTCGAAGCCTGGTGGCCGAGCGAGAAGCTCGCGGTGCACGGCTATGCCGAGGCGCTGCGCCACTACCGCGAGATCAAGGGCATCCGCGACCGCCTGGCCGAACGCCTGCTGGCCGAGCGGCCGGCGGCCTTCGTCGGTGTCGACGCGCCCGACTTCAACCTGGGCCTGGAGCAGCAGCTGAAGGCGCAGGGCATGCGCACGATCCACTTCGTCTGCCCGTCGATCTGGGCCTGGCGCGGCGGGCGGGCGAAGAAGATGGCCGCCAGCTGCGACCATGTGCTCTGCCTGTTCCCTTTCGAACCCGCACTGCTGCAGCGCCACGGCGTGGCGGCCAGCTTCGTGGGCCACCCGCTGGCCGACGCGATCCCGCTCGAGCCGCCGCGCGCCGCGGCGCGCGCCGCGCTGGGGCTGGCCGAAGCCGACGCCGTGGTGGCGCTGCTGCCCGGCAGCCGGCGCGGCGAGATCACCCACATCGCGCCCGCCTTCCTGCAGGCCGCGTCGCGGCTGCATGGGCAGCGGCCTTCGCTGCGCTTCCTGCTGCCGCTGGCGCCGGGGCTGCGCGGCATGGTCGAGCCGCTGGTGGCCGAACACGCGCGCGGCGTCCCGGTCGCGCTGCTCGACGGCCGTTCGCACGAGGCGCTGGCCGCCTGCGACGTGACGCTCATCGCCAGCGGCACGGCCACGCTGGAGGCGGCGCTGTTCAAGCGGCCGATGGTCATCGGCTATCGGATGGCGGCGCTGTCGTGGCAGATCATGAAGCGCATGGCCTACCAGCCCTGGTTCGGGCTGCCCAACATCCTGTCGAACGAATTCGTGGTGCCGGAATACATCCAGCACCGCTGCGCGCCCGACCTGCTGGCCGACGCCGTGCTGGCCTGGCTTGACGACCCGGCCCGCTGCGCCGCGCTGGCACGGCGCTTCGACGACCTTCACCACCTGCTGAAGCGCGACACCGCACGCGCCGCCACCGATGCCATCGCGCAGGTCCTCGACGCCGCCTGAGCAGCTGGGGCTGGGCTGGCACGCGCCCGGGCTGGTGGCCGGGGTGGACGAAGCCGGCCGCGGCCCGTTGGCCGGGCCGGTGGTGGCGGCGGCGGTGATCCTGGACGATCTCAAGCGCATCGCAGGACTCGCCGATTCGAAGGTGCTGACCGCGCTGCGGCGCGAACGCCTGGCCGACGAGATCCGCGCCAAGGCGCTGTGCGTCTCGGTCGGCGAGGCCAGCGTGGAGGAGATCGACCGCCTGAACATCCTGCAGGCCACGCTGCTGGCGATGCGGCGCGCGGTGGAAGGCCTGCGCCTGGTGCCGCAGCAGGTGCTGGTGGACGGCAACCGGCTGCCGGTGCTGAAGATGCCGGCCGAGGCCATCGTGAAGGGCGACGCCAAGGTGCCGGCCATCTCGGCCGCGTCCATCATCGCCAAGGTCGAGCGCGACCGCCTGTGCACCGAGCTGCACCTGCAGTGGCCGCAGTACGGCTTCGACGGCCACAAGGGATACCCCACGCCCGAGCACCTGGAAGCGCTGCGTGCGCATGGCGCCTGCCCGGCGCACCGGCGCAGCTACGCGCCCGTGCGGCAGGTGATCGAGGGCCGATGAACGCGCCGCGTTCGATCAGCTCGCGCCACAACCCGCTGGTGGCGCAGGTGCGCAGGCTGGCGCAGGATGGCGGCGCCTACCGCCGCGCCGGCGAGGTCTGGCTCGAAGGCGAACACCTGTGCAGCGCCCTGCGTGCGCGCGGCCGGCCGGCGCTGCAGTCGCTGGTGACCGAAAGCGCCTGGGCCGCCGACCCGGCGCTGCGCGACCTGGCCGGCTGGGCAGCGCAGGTCAACGTGGTGGCCGACGCGGTGTTCGCGGCGCTGAGCGGGCTGGAGTCGCCGGCGCGCATCGGCTTCCTGGTCGCGGCGCCGGTGGCGGCCGGGATCGAGGCGCGCGCCGCCACCGTGGTGCTGGACCGCCTGCAGGACGCCGGCAACGTGGGCAGCATCCTGCGCAGCGCGGCCGCCCTCGGCGTGGCGCAGGTGCTGGCGCTCAAGGGCACGGCCGCGCTCTGGTCGCCCAAGGTGCTGCGCGCCGGTCAGGGCGCGCACTTCGCGCTCGCGCTCGCCGAAGGGCTGGACGAGGCCGAGCTCGCGGCGCTGCAGGTGCCGCTGGTGGGGACCAGTCCGCACGCCGGCGCCACGCTGCGCGAAGCGCCGCTGCCGCGGCCCTGCGCCTGGGTCTTCGGCCACGAAGGGCAGGGCGTCTCCGCGACGCTGGCGGCGCGCTGCGCGCTTTCGGTGCGCATCCCGCAGCCGGGCGGCGAGGAGTCGCTCAACGTGGCGGCGGCGGCGGCGATCTGCCTGTACGAGGCGGCGACGCGCTGAGCCCGGCGCGCCGCCGCACAACCGCCGCCCAACCGCCGCCCAACCGCCGCACGACCGCCGCACAATGCCCGCTTCCCGCTCGCTGGAGGACCGCCGGTGCCGCTGACGGATGCGCTGGACCCGACGTCCCGGACCGCGGCCCTGCCGCTGGGCCGCTGGGTGCGCCGGCGCGCGCCTTGGCTGCTGGCAACCGGCGGCCTGGCGCTGATGGTGCTGCTGCTGGCCGCGACCTGGTCGGTGCTGACGCCCATCTTCGAGGACATCGCCCGCATCGAGGACCGGCGCCTGCCCAAGCTGCAGCTGCTGCTCGTCGCGCGCAGCGGCGACCTGGACGCCAGCGTTGCGCTGCGCAACATGCTGCTGGCGCGCGACCCGCAGCTCGACCGCCACGAGCAGGAGCGCTTCGAGACCACCTCGCGCAGCGCCGCCGCGGCGATCGAGCAGATGGCGGCGATGCCGATGCTCGCCGAGGAGCGGCAGCTCTTCGACGCCACGTCCCGCTCGCGCGTGCAGCTGGCGGCCGTGCGCCAGCGCGGCCTCGACGCCGAACGCGGCGGCGCGATCGCCGACCCCGACGCGCTGACGCGCGAGCTGCAGTCCGCGCTCGACGACTACCTGGGCCAGCTCGGCCGGCTGCAGTCGTTCCAGACCGGGCGCCTGGTGGCGCTGGTCGACGGCGTGTCGGTGCGCGCCGACCGCGTGCGTGCGCTGCTGGTGGTGTGCGCGCTGGTGGCGGCGCTCACGCTGCTGGCCGCCGCGGGCGCCTGGCGCGCCGCGCTGCGGCGCGAGACCGAGCGCCGCGACGAGCACATCGCCACATTGCGCCAGCAGAAGGACGCTCTCGTGGGCGAGGTGCACCACCGCATCAAGAACCACCTGCAGGGACTGCTGGGGCTGATCGAGACCCACCAGCGCGCCGAGCGCGACCCGGTCGTCGCGGGCCGGCTGGCGGGCCTGCACGGGCACGTGCTGGCGCTGGTGGGCATCCACGGGCTGCAGGCGGTCGACCCTTCGCGGCAGCTGACCGTGAAGGACCTGATCCGCCAGCAGGTGGAGCTGGCGACCTCCGGCTTCCCCGGCGCGCGCATCGCGCTCAGCGAGGACGCGGGCCTCGAGGACGTGGTGGTACCGCAGGAGTCGGCGGTGCCGCTGGCGCTGATCGTCACCGAGCTGATCGTGAACGCCGTCAAGCATGGCGACGGCTCGCCGGTGCGCGTGCGCGTCGGGCCGCAAGCCGATGGGGGCGTGCTGGTGGCGGTGCGCAACGCGCTCGCCGCGCCGACGGTGCTCGACTGGCCGGCCGGGCGCGGGCTGGGCACCGGGCTGGGACTGGTGGCCACGCTCGCCGAAGGGCTGGCCACGATCACCCAGGGCGGCGGCGGGGGCGAGATCGAGATGGCGCTGCGGGTGCCGCGCTCGGTCACGCGGCCGGCGCACTGAACGATGGCCACGATCCTGCTCGTCGAGGACGATCCGGTGATCCGGCATGCGTTCGCCGCCCTGTTGAAGTCCGAAGGCCACGAGGCGGTGGCCGCCGCCAGCTCGCAGGCGGCGCAGGAGGCCGCCGCGCGCCGGCCGCCGCAGCTGCTGCTGATGGACGTGGGCCTGCCCGGCGAGGACGGCATCGACTGCGCGCTGCGCCTGCGCGCGCACAAGGTCGAGTGCCCGCTCGTCTTCCTGACGGCGCATGGCGGGCCGGCCTTCGTGGCGCGCGCGATCGCGGCCGACCCGTATGCCTACCTCGTCAAGCCGATCACGGGGGAGCAGCTGCTGCCAGTGGTGCAGACCGCGCTGCACGCCGCGGAGCGGGGGCGCCAGAAGGAAGAGCGGCTGCTCGCCGCGCTGGCCGACAGCCGCGAGATCAGCGCCGCCGTCGGCATGCTGGCCGAACGCCACCAGTGGACGGTGGCCGAGGCCTTCTCCGCCTTGCGGCTGATGGCGCGCAGCGAAGGCCGGCGGGTGCTGGATCTCGCCGCAGACATCACGAACCGAAGGCGCTGAAGGCGGTCCGGTCGGTCGGCCGTGAAAAGGGGCACGTCGCCGCGACGGCCGCCGCCTTCACAATGCACAGTCGCTACCCAGAACCCGTAGCTCCAGCGCAGGCCTTCCCCGGGCCGCCCACGGGTTCGCGATCCTCCCTCTGCCTCAGCGGCACCGCCGCGGACCGCAACCGCCCAGCAGCCCGGCACGGCCTGTCTTCAACGGCAGGAGCGCGTCGCGTGTGTGGATTTGCAGGATTCGTCGCCTTCGGAAGGCAGCGCCTCGACGCCGTGGCGCGCCACCGCGTGCTCGTGGCCATGAGCGCGGCGCTCGCCCGCCGCGGCCCCGACGACGTGCAGTACTACGACGACGGCGCGCTGAGCCTGGTGTTCCGGCGCCTGTCGATCCTGGACGTGGCCGGCGGCCGCCAGCCTTTCTTCAACGAGGCGGGCGACCAGATCCTGGTGGCCAACGGCGAGGTCTACAACCACGCCGACCTGCGCCGCGAACTGCAGCCGCGCCACTGCTTCGCCAGCCGCTCCGACTGCGAGACGCTGCTGCACGGCTTCGAGGAATGGGGCACCGGACTCTTCGGCCGCCTGCGCGGCATGGTGGCGCTGGCCCATTGGGACGTGCGCGCGCGCGTGCTCACGCTGGCGCGCGACCGGCTGGGCATCAAGCCGCTCTACGTGTGCCGGCTGCGCGACGGCCTGCTCTTCGGGTCGGAACTGAAGGCGCTGCTGGCGCACCCGGAATGCCCGCGCGATCTCGACTGGTCGGCGGTCGACCGGCCGCTGGTGGCGCAGCCCTACGAGTCGAGCTACGTGCGCGGCGTCGAGCTGCTGCCGGGCGGCGACTGGCTCACGGTCGACGCCGAGGGGCGCGAGCGCCAGGCCTCCTACTGGCGGCTGGCCGACCACGCGGCGAGCGCGCCCTTCGGCCGTGACCCTGCCGCCTACCGCGACGCCTATCTCGAGCTGCTCGAGTCGGCCACCGCCGAGCACCTGCAGCGCGACGTCGGCGCCGGCGTGTTCCTGAGCGGCGGCGTCGACTCGGCGCTCGTGGCCGCGCTGGTGGCGCGCCACGAGAAGCAGCTGCCCTGCCTCACGGTGGTCGAGCGCGGCAGCTACCTGGAAGGCGATGTCGACTCGGCCAGGCGGCTGACGGCCGCGCTGGGCCTGCGCTGGCTGCCGGTTCGCTTCGACCACCGCCACGTCGTGCGCGAAATGGGCTTCGACCTCCAGCGGCTGGAGGAATCGGTCTGGGTGATGGACTCGCCGCGCTTCGACATCGAGTGGCTCTTCAAGGAGGAGCTGCATCGCGTGGCGCGCCGCCAGGCGCCGGACCTGAAGGTGGTGCTGCTCGGCCAGGGCGCAGACGAGTTCGCCGGCGGCTATTCGCGCCGGGCCACCGCGCTGCGGCAGGACTGGGCTCAGTACCTGCGCGACGAGGTCGGGCCCAACCTCGTCTACGAAGCCGCCGGCCGCGGCGAGGCGAGCGCCTCGATGTGGGACCTGGCCCGCGTGCCGCAGGCGCCGCAGGGCCCTTCGGCCTATCACCGCTTCATGACCCTGCTGACGCGCCAGCTGCAGCACCACAACCTGTGGCACGAGGACCGCACCAGTGCCTGGAACGGGCTCGAGGCGCGCGTGCCCTTCCTCGACCACCGGCTCGTCGAACTGCTGGCCTCGGTGCCGGCCGACCTGCACGAGGAGCTGTTCTGGAACAAGCGCATCGTGCGTTCGGCGCTCGAGCGGGTGGCGCCGCGCCACCGCGTCACGCAGCCCAAGCTGGGCTTCCTGGAAGGGCGCGACAGCAGTTCGCTCGACGTCATCCAGCACGACCTGCTGAACGCGGTGGCGCGCGACTTCCGGGACAAGTACCTGTCGGGCGCCGAGGGCCCGTTCGACCCGGCGCGCCTGCAGGGCCTGATCGGGCAGGCGCTCAGCCGCGGACCGGCGCGCATGGACGCAATGCGCAACGCGCTGCGCTGCATGGCCATCACCATCTTCGAGCGCCAGCTGCACCATGGCTGCGACGCGCCGCCGCGCGACGACCGCCCGGTGCTGCGCCTGATGGCCGACGCCGACTGGCAGCGCTGGCAGGGCGAGATGGCGGCGCCGCCGCGGTGCTCGCGCGCCTGGGCGGCGGGCGAACGGGTGGCCCTTCGGCCCGGCGTCGAGATCGCGGCCTCCGTCGCCTCCGGCGAGGGCGGCGTTCTGCTGCTGCGCGACGGCGTGCTCGCCGGCCGCATCGAGCCGGCCCAGGGCGACGGCTGGATGCTCACCTTCCTGCGCCACCAGGGCGCGCCGGCGGCCCGGGGCTTCACGCTGCAGGACTGGCTGGACGAGTTCGAGATCGACGCCGCGCGCCTGCAGGAGTTCCTGGACGTCCTCTACCACGTGGGCGTGCTCGAGGTGCTGGCCGAACAAAGCACGGGCGCCGACGCCGCCCAGCCGGCGCGGCCCGCGCCGCTGGAGGCCGGATGCTGAGCTTCCTGGCACGCCGCGCCGAACTGCGGCGCGAAGCCGACGAGATGGTGGAACACCTCTGCCGCGCGCTGCCGGTGGTGCAGCAGGAACGGCTGCAGGGCGCCACCCTGCCGCCGCGTACCGCCGCCGCGGTGCGCCAGGTGGCCGCTTCGGCCGCCCGGGTGGCACGCGGCCGCGCGGCCGGGGCGCTGTCGCGCGCCTACCTGCTCAACCGGGTGCGCTGGGGCCTGCGCGAACGCGGCTACGGCGAGGCCTTCGTGGAGACGCTGATCGCCGGACTGGTGGTCGCGGTGGGCGCGGCGCCGAAGGGCTGAACGGGGTCAGTAGATCAGCCGGTCGGGCCGGATGTCGCGCAGGATGGTGGTCGCGATCTCCTCGATCGACTTCGTCGTGGAGGACAGCCAGCCGATGCCTTCGCGCCGCATCATCGCCTCGGCCTCGTTGACCTCGTAGCGGCAGTTCTCGAGGCTGGCGTAGCGGCTGCCGGGCCGCCGCTCGTGGCGGATCTGGGCCAGCCGCTCGGGGTCGATGGTGAGGCCGAAGCACTTGCGCTTGTGCGGCGCCAGGGTGGACGGCAGCCGGTTGCGTTCGAAGTCTTCGGGGATCAGCGGGTAGTTGGCGGCCTTGATGCCGTGCTGCATGGCCAGGTAGAGCGACGTCGGCGTCTTGCCGCTTCGGCTGACGCCCACCAGGATGACGTCGGCGATGTCCAGGTTGCGCGCGCTCTGGCCGTCGTCGTGCGCGAGGCTGAAGTTGATGGCCTCGATGCGGTCGTGGTACTCGGCGCTCTTGCTGGCGTCGCTGAAGCGGCCGATGCGGTGGTTGCTCTTGACGCCGAACTCCAGCTCCAGCGGCTCGACGAAGGCGGAGAACATGTCGAGCACGAAGCCCTTGCAGCCCTCGCCGGTGACGATGGCGCGCACCGCGTCGTTGACCAGCGTGATGAAGACCACCGGCCGCTTGCCTTCGCGTTCGGCGACGGCGTTGATCTCCTCGACCACCGCCTGCGCCTTCTCCTCGGTGTCGATGAAGGGCCGCCGAACGTGGCGCGGCTTGGCCGGGAACTGGGCCAGGATCGAGTTGCCGAAGGTCTCGGCCGTGATGCCGGTGCCGTCAGAGACGAAGAACACGCTGCGTTCTGGCATGGCCCATGATAAGCACGGAACTCCGTAGAATCGGGTCCAAGATTTCCGCCGCCTGCAACGTGAGCCCCTCCCACCACGCCAGAACCACTCCAAAGGTCGGAGCGCGGGCACCGTTCGCCCATGCGGAAGCACCGGTTTTCCCACATCACGGAGCTTTCCCATGTCTCAGGCACCTCACGCGACCGCCCTGGTCGTACCGTTCGAACAACTGAGGATGAACGACGTCGAGGTGGTTGGCGGCAAGAACGCCAGCCTCGGCGAGATGATCAGCCAGCTCGCCGCCTCCGGCGTGCGCGTGCCCGGCGGGTTCGCGACCACCGCGCACGCGTTCCGGCTGTTCCTGAACCACGGCGGCCTGGCCGAGCGCATCGAGGCCCGGCTCGCGGCGCTCGACGTCGACGACGTGCGTGCGCTGGCCGAGGCGGGCGCGGAGATCCGGCGCTGGATCGGCGAGACGCCGTTCCCGGCCGAGCTGGAATCGGCCATCCGCACCCAGTTCCACCTGCTGGCGGCCGACAACCCGGGCGCCAGCTTCGCGGTGCGCTCCTCCGCCACCGCCGAGGACCTGCCCGACGCCAGCTTCGCCGGGCAGCAGGAGACCTTCCTCAACGTGCAGGGCATCGAGGAGGTGCTGCCCCACATGAAGGAGGTCTTCGCCTCCCTCTACAACGACCGCGCGATCAGCTACCGCGTGCACAAGGGCTTCGTGCACGCCGAAGTGGCGCTGTCGGCCGGCGTGCAGCGCATGGTGCGCTCGGACCTGGGTTCGTCGGGCGTGATGTTCACGATCGACACCGAGAGCGGCTTCAAGGACGTGGTCTTCATCACCGCCAGCTTCGGCCTCGGCGAGACGGTGGTGCAGGGCGCCATCAACCCGGACGAGTTCTACGTCTTCAAGCCCGCGCTGGCGGCGGGCAAGTTCCCGGTCATCCGGCGCACGCTGGGCAGCAAGCTGCAGCGCATGGAGTTCGCCAGCGCGGCCGAAAAGGCTGCCAGCGGCCGCCTGGTGAAGACGGTGGAGAACCCGCCCGAGCAGCGCAACCGCTACTCGATCACCGACGCCGACGCGATCGAGCTCGCCCGCTACGCGCTGGTCATCGAGAAGCACTACGGCCGCCCGATGGACATCGAGTGGGGCAAGGACGGCGCCGACGGCCGCATCTACATCCTGCAGGCGCGGCCGGAGACGGTGAAGAGCCAGGCCGACGCGAAGATCGAGCACCGCTACAAGCTCAAGGGCAGCGGCACCGTGCTCGCCGAAGGCCGCGCCATCGGCCAGAAGATCGGCACCGGGCCGGTGCGGCTGGTGCGCAGCATCAGCGAGATCGGCCGCGTGCAGCCAGGCGACGTGCTGGTCACCGACATGACCGACCCGAACTGGGAGCCGGTGATGAAGAAGGCCAGCGCCATCGTCACCAACCGCGGCGGGCGCACCTGCCATGCCGCCATCATCGCGCGCGAGCTCGGCATCCCGGCCGTGGTGGGCTGCGGCGACGCCACCGAGCGCGTGCACGAAGACGCGCTCGTCACCGTGGCCTGCAGCGAAGGCGACACCGGCTACGTGTTCGACGGCCTGCTGGAGACCGAGATCGTCGAGGTCAAGCGCGGCGAGATGCCGTACTGCCCGGTGAAGATCATGATGAACGTCGGCAACCCGACGCTGGCGCTGGACTTCGCGCAGATCCCGAACTCGGGCGTCGGCCTCGCGCGGCTGGAATTCATCATCAACAACAACATCGGCGTCCACCCGAAGGCGATCCTCGACTACCCGAACATCGACCCCGAGCTGAAGAAGGCGGTCGAGTCGGTGGCGCGCGGCCACGCCAGCCCGCGCGCCTTCTACGTCGACAAGCTGGTCGAGGGCGTGGCGACCATCGCCGCGGCCTTCTGGCCCAAGCCGGTGATCGTGCGGCTGTCGGACTTCAAGAGCAACGAGTACCGCAAGCTGATCGGCGGCACCCGCTACGAGCCCGACGAGGAGAACCCGATGCTGGGCTTCCGCGGGGCGAGCCGCTACATCAGCGGCGACTTCAGCGACGCCTTCGCGATGGAATGCGAGGCGCTGAAGCGGGTGCGCAACGAGATGGGCCTCACCAACGTGGAGGTGATGGTGCCCTTCGTGCGCACGGTCAAGCAGGCCGAGCGCGTGACGCAGATGCTGGCCGAGCGCGGGCTCAAGCGCGGCACCAACGGCCTGAAGCTCATCATGATGTGCGAGGTGCCGAGCAACGCGATTCTGGCGGAGCAGTTCCTCGAGCACTTCGACGGCATGTCGATCGGCTCCAACGACCTGACCCAGCTCACGCTGGGCCTGGACCGCGACTCCGGACTCGAGCAGCTGGCGCACGACTTCGACGAACGCGACCCGGCGGTGAAGGCGATGATCTCGCGCGCCATCGCGGCCTGCCGCGCCACCGGCAAGTACATCGGTATCTGCGGCCAGGGGCCGAGCGACCACCCCGACTTCGCCGACTGGCTGGCGGCCGAGGGCATCGTCTCGATCTCGCTCAACCCCGACACCGTGGTCGAGACCTGGCAGCGGCTGGCCGCCAAATGAGCGACCGGGCGCCGCCCGCCGAGACGCGCGCGGCGCGCTTCTGGGGCCGCAACCGGCGCCTGATCGCGCTGCTGCTGTCGGTGTGGTTCGTCGTCACGTTCGGCGTCGCGTTTTTCGCGCGCGAGCTGCGCTTTTCGTTCCTGGGCACGCCGTTCAGCTTCTGGGTCGCCTCGCAGGGTGCTCTCGTGGTCTACGTGGCGATCGTGGTCATCTACATCTGGCGGGTGGAGAAGCTCGATGGCGGGCTCGTCGGGCGCGGCGACTGAAGGCAAGGCCTTCCGGCGCCGGCTCGACCGCGCCTACCTGGCATACCTGGTCGGCTTCCTGGTCTTCCTGGGCGGCATGGCGCTGCTGGAACGGCTGGGACTGGGCCGCAACCTGCTGGGCCTGACGATGCTGCTCGCCACGGTGGCGCTGTACGCGGCCATCGGCCTGCGCTGTCGCACCTCGGACGCCGCCGAGTACTACGTGGCCGGGCGGCGCGTGCCGGCGCTCTACAACGGCATGGCCACCGCGGCCGACTGGATGAGCGCGGCCTCGTTCATCGGCCTCGCGGGCACGCTCTACCTGGGCGGCTACAACGGGCTGGCCTTCGTGATGGGCTGGACCGGCGGCTACTGCCTCGTCGCGCTGCTGCTGGCGCCGTACCTGCGCAAGTTCGGCGAGTACACGATCCCCGACTTCCTGGGCGCGCGCTACGGCGGCAGCCTGCCGCGCCTGGTGGGGCTGTGGGCCACGGTGCTGGTGTCCTTCGTCTACGTGGTGGCGCAGATCTACGGCGTCGGCCTCATCACCGCGCGCTTCACCGGCTTCGGCTTCGAGATCGGCATCTTCGTCGGCCTGGGCGGCGTGCTGGTGTGCAGCTTCCTGGGCGGCATGCGCGCCGTCACCTGGACCCAGGTGGCGCAGTGCATCATCATCGTCGTCGCGTTCCTGGTGCCGGTCGTGTGGCTATCGTACAAGGTCACCGGCAACCCGATCCCGCACGTCGGCTTCGGCAGCGTGCTGCAGGACGTGACGGAGCGCGAGTTCCAGATCGCCGCCGACCCGCGCGAGCAGCAAGTCATCGAGATCTACCGCCAGCGCGCGAACGATGCCGCTGCAAAGTTGAAGGACGTGCCGGCGGCGATGACCGCCGACCGCGCGGCGGCCGAGAAGCGCGTGCGCGAGCTCACCGCCGAGCCGGCACCGCTGGTGGAGATCCAGGCCGCGCGCCGCTGGCTCGCCGCGCTGCCGCGCACCGAGGACGAAGCGCGCCGCCGCTACCAGACCGAGCAGGCCACGGCCGAGGCCTGGGCCCAGCCGCTGGGCGGCATGCCGCCGCATGCCACGCCCTTCGCCGGCCCGGCGACGGCCGACGCCGAAGGCCCGGAAGGCGCTTCGCGCCGCAACTTCCTGGCGCTCGTGTTCTGCCTCATGCTGGGCACCGCCGGGCTGCCGCACATCCTGACGCGCTACTACACCACGCCCACCGTGCGCGAGGCGCGGCGCTCGGTGGCCTGGACGCTGCTCTTCATCTGCGCGCTCTACCTCAGCGCGCCGGCGCTGGCGCTGCTGGTCAAGCACGAGGTCTTCCAGTCGCTGGTGGGCACGCCGATCGACCGCCTGCCGGCCTGGATCGCCGGCTGGGCCAAGGTGGACCCCTCGCTGCTGCAGGTGTCCGACATCAACGGCGACGGCATCCTGCAGCTGGGCGAGATCCACATCGGCGCCGACATCGTGGTGCTGGCGGCGCCGGAAATCGCCGGGCTTCCCTACGTGATCAGCGCCCTCGTGGCCGCCGGCGGGCTGGCGGCGGCGCTGTCCACCGCCGACGGGCTGCTGCTGACCATCAGCAACGCGCTTTCGCACGACCTGTACTACCGCATCATCGAGCCGCAGCGGCCGGGCTCGCGGCGAGTGGCGGTGTCGAAGGTGCTGCTGCTGGTGGTGGCGCTGGCGGCGGCCTACGTGGCCTCGCTCAAGATCGCCGACATCCTGTTCCTGGTGGCGGCGGCGTTCTCGCTTGCCGCGGCCACCTTCTTCCCGCCGCTGGTGCTGGGCATCTTCTGGAAGCGCGCCAGCCACTGGGGCTGCGTCGCCGGCATGGTGGCGGGGCTGGGCGTCACCGGCTACTACATGGCGACCACCCAGCCCTGGCTGCGCGGCCTCTTCGGCGTGACGCGGCCGCTGGCGGACTGCACCTGGCTGGGCATCACCCCGATCGCCGCCGGCGTCTTCGGCGTGCCGGCGGCCTTCGCCGCGATGCTGCTGGTGAGCTGGCTCACGCCGGCGCCGGCCGGCGCCGAGGCGGCGCTGGTCGAACGCCTGCGCGACCCGCGCGAGCTGGCCTGAAGTCGGCCTTCGGTTATACTTTGCGGCTTTCCCTTCTTGCCGCCTTCGGGATGGGTCGTTGAGACCCGACGCTGCCCCAAGCGCGGCTTCCTTCTCCGCTTCGGAGAGGAAACCACGAGGAGATCCGATGCGTCACTACGAGATCGTGCTGCTGATCCACCCGGATCAGAGCGAACAGGTTCCGGCCATGCTGGAACGCTACAAGAACCTGGTCACCGCCGGCGGTGGCAAGGTGCACCGAGTGGAAGACTGGGGTCGGCGCCAGCTGGCCTACATGATCCAGAAGCTCGCCAAGGCGCACTACCTGTGCCTGAACATCGAGTGCAGCAACGAGGTGCTGGCCGAGCTGGAGTCGGGCTTCCGCTTCAACGACGCCGTGCTGCGCCACCTGACGGTGCGCAAGGCCAAGGCCGATACCACGCCCTCGGTGATGATGAAGGCGGTCGAGCGCGAGGAATCGCGCAAGGCGGCCCAGCAGGAGGCCGCGGCCTGACCGGGCCGGCGGCCGCCGTCCGCTCGAACCTGCGCTAGCCGATGAACCGCCTGGTTCTGTCGGCGCAACTGGTGGAGCGGGGCGCGCTGCGTTACACCCCGGCCGGACTGCCGGCCCTGGACTTGAGCCTGAAGCACGAGTCCGAGGTCAGCGAAGACGGCCAGCCGCGCAAGGTCTCGCTCGAGATGAAGGCGCTGGCGATCGGGGCGATCACGCAGCCGCTGGCGGCGCTGGCGCTGGGCAGCCAGGGCACCTTTGTCGGCTTCCTGGCGGCGGCGCGCAACGGCCGGGGCCTCAAGCTGCACATCACCGAAGTCATCTGAACACCGTCACACGCTAACCGGATTCACAGGAGAACCTCATGCCTCCACCCCGCGGAAAAGGTCGTTTCTCGAAGGACAAGCGTCCCAAGCGCAGCAGCCAGTCGCTGCTGTTCCGCCGCAAGCGCTTCTGCCGCTTCACCGTCGCCGGCGTCGAAGAGATCGACTACAAGGAGATCGACACGCTGCGTGACTTCATCGGCGAGAACGGCAAGATCACGCCGGCCCGCCTGACCGGCACGCGCGCGTTCTACCAGCGCCAGCTCACCACGGCGATCAAGCGCGCGCGCTACCTCGCGCTGCTGCCGTACACCGACCAGCACAAGGTCTGAAGGGAGCGCACGACATGCAAGTGATCCTGCTCGAGAAGGTCGCCAAGCTGGGCAACCTGGGCGACGTCGTCAAGGTCAAGGAAGGCTTCGCGCGCAACTACCTGATCCCCTCGAAGCTGGCGCGCCGCGCCACCGAGGCCGCGATCAAGGAATTCGCCGACCGCCGCGCCGACCTGGAGAAGGCCGCCGCCGCCAAGCTGACCGCCGCCCAGCAACTGGGCGAACAGCTCGCCGGCAAGACGGTGCGCATCGCTCAGAAGGCCGGCGTCGACGGCCGCCTGTTCGGTTCGGTCACCAACCACGACATCGCCGAGGCCCTGACCAAGATGGGCCTGGCGGTGCAGAAGAGCCAGGTGCGCCTGCCCAACGGCCCGCTCAAGACCGTGGGCGACCACCCGGTCAGCGTCGCGCCGCACGGCGACGTGGTGGCCGAGGTGACGGTTCAGGTCGTGGCGCAGGCCGAATAAGCTGCTACGCTTGCCCCGACAGACAAGGCCGGCTCTGCCGGCCTTGTGCATTTCCGAAGGCATGTTTGTCCACCGCGGGTCCGCCGCTTCTCCACAGGCTTGTCCCCATGGCCACGACGCTCGACTCCCGTGATGCCGCTCCCCGCGACGACGACGTCGCCCGCCTGCGCGTGCCGCCGCACTCGGTGGAAGCCGAGCAGAGCGTGCTCGGTGGGCTGCTGCTGGACAACCTGGCCTGGGACCGCGCGGCCGACCTGCTGACCGAGACCGACTTCTACCGCCACGAGCACCGGCTCATCTTCACCGCCGTCTCTGCGCTGGTGAACCAGAGCAAGCCGGCCGACGTGATCACCGTCTTCGAGCAGTTGCAGAGCCTGGGCAAGGCCGAGGACACCGGCGGCCTGGCCTACCTGAACGCGCTGGCGCAGAGCGTGCCCAGCGCGGCCAACATCCGCCGCTACGCGGAGATCGTGCGCGAGCGCGCCATCCTGCGCAAGTTGATCGCCGCCGCCGACGAGATCGCCACCAACGCCTTCAACCCGCAGGGGCGCCAGGTCGGCCAGATCCTCGACGAGGCCGAAGGCCGCGTGTTCCAGATCGGCGAGGAAGGCTCGCGCCAGAAGCAGGGCTTCCACTCGATCGACAAGCTCGTGGTGCAGCTGCTGGACCGCGTCAACGAACTGCACGACAACGGCGCCGAGGACGTGACCGGGGTCCGCTCGGGCTTCTACGACCTGGACAGCATGACCGCCGGCCTGCAGAAGGGCGACCTCATCGTGCTGGCCGCGCGGCCCTCGATGGGCAAGACCGCTTTCGCGCTCAACATCGCCGAGAACGTGGCGGTGAAGGAAGAGCTGCCGGTGCTGGTGTTCTCGATGGAAATGGGCGCCTCGCAGCTGGCGCTGCGCCTGGTGGGTTCGCTCGGCCGCATCGACCAGACCCACCTGCGCACCGGCCGCCTGACCGACATGGAGTGGGGCCATCTTGCCGAGGCGGTGGACAAGCTCAAGCAGGCGCAGATCTTCATCGACGAGACGCCCGGCCTCACCGCCTCCGAGCTGCGCGCGCGCGCGCGCCGCATGGCGCGCCAGTTCGGCACCCTGGGGCTGATCGTCATCGACTACCTGCAGCTGATGAGCGGCAGCTCCAGCGGCGACGAGAACCGCGCCACCGAGCTGGGCGAGATCTCGCGCGGCCTGAAGGCGCTGGCCAAGGAACTGCAGTGCCCGGTGATCGCGCTCTCGCAGCTGAACCGCAGCGTCGAGACGCGCAACGACAAGCGGCCGATGATGAGCGACCTGCGCGAGTCGGGCGCCATCGAGCAGGACGCCGACGTCATCATGTTCATCTACCGCGACGACTACTACAACAAGGA